>JAHFPH010000111.1 GCA_023266845.1 Rhodospirillaceae bacterium | reverse complement strand
GCGGTCGAGCCGCACGCGCTTCTTTCGGTTGGTTTCGCTTTCCTCGGCCATCTTGAAATTATATTACACGAGGGCACGAGACCGCCAAGCACGGCTTTAGCCGTGATTACAGGGGGTTAAACAAAGCCGCGCAGTTTAATTGCGGTATTCCGGCTCCTCGCGGTCGAGAATGCGCTTGAGAGCCGCGAAATGCCGTACCGCCTGGTCCTGCTCGCGCAGCATCTGGCGCGCGGTTTCGGCGACCACGCCGGGATCGATCTTGCACAAGGGTAGGCCGGTCGAGCGCGCCAGGACTTGAGCGGTCGCGGCGCGCTCGAGGTAATAGAGATCGTCGAACGCCAGCGCAACGCTTTGCCCCACCACCACCACGCCGTGGCTGGCGAGAAACGCGATCGAGCGGTTGCCGAGGGCAGCGGCGATGCGGTCGCCCTCGTCGTGGCTCAACGCCACGCCGTTATAGCTGTCGTCGTAGGCGATGCGGTCGTAGAAGCGGATCGCGTTCTGCTCGCACATTTCCAGGCGCCCGCCCTCCACCGTGCACAGCGCCAGCGCGTTGGGCATGTGGGTGTGCATCACGCAGCGCGCGTGCGGCGCTTTGAGGTGGATGCGCGAATGGATGTGGAAGGCGGTGTCCTCGACCTTCTCGCTGCCCTCGAGCACCTTGCCCCCAGCATCGCACAGCACCAGCGACGAGGCGGTGATCTCCGACCAGTGCCAGCCCCAGGGATTGACCAGGAACCGGTCGCTCCGCCCGGGCACGGCCAGGCTGAAATGGTTGCAGATGCCCTCGTGCATGCCCAGGCGCGCGGCCCAGCGCAGTGCGGCGGCAAGGTCGATGCGAAGCTCGCTGAGATCGGCGGACATGGGACTCCCCCGGCGAATCGCCCCACCCTATTCCGAGCCGGCGGCGAGGCGCAATCGCAGGGGGCGCAGACGTGGATTGCAACAGGCGTGGATTGCACTTGCCGCCTGGGGCGACGGGTCGCTATCGTGGCCTGTAACGAGCCCGACGAGGCCGGCCATGATTCCGCGCTACAGCCGCCCGCCGATGGCGGCGATCTGGGAGCCCGACCAGCGCTACCGCATCTGGCTGGAGATCGAGGCCCACGCCTGCGACGCGCAAGCCGCGCTCGGCGTGATTCCCAAATCCGCCGCCAAGGCTGTTTGGGCCAAGGGCAAGGTCGAGGCCGCGCGCATCGACGCGATTGAAAAGACCACGCGCCACGACGTGATCGCGTTCCTGACCAACCTGGCCGAGCATGTGGGCCCCGACGCGCGCTTCGTGCATCAGGGCATGACCTCGTCCGACGTGCTGGACACCTGCTTCGCAGTGCAGCTCGCGCGCGCATCCGACATTCTGCTGGCGGATATCGACGCGCTGCTAGGGGCGTTGAAAAAGCGCGCGGTCCAGCACAAGCGCACGCTCTGCGCCGGCCGCAGCCACGGCATCCATGCCGAGCCCACGACCTTCGGCCTCAAGCTTTTGGGCTACTACGCCGAATTCCAGCGCAACCGCGAGCGCCTGGTGGCGGCACGGCGCCAGATCGCGACCTGCGCCATTTCGGGCGCCGTCGGCACCTTCGCCAATATCGACCCGCGCGTCGAAGCGCATGTCGCCCAGAAAATGGGACTTGAGGTCGAGCCGGTATCCACGCAAATCATCCCGCGCGACCGCCACGCCATGTTCTTCGCAACCCTGGGGGTGATCGCAGGCTCGATCGAGCGCCTGGCGCTCGAGGTGCGCCACCTGCAGCGCAGCGAGGTGCGCGAGGCCGAGGAGTTCTTCCACAAGGGCCAGAAGGGCTCCTCCGCCATGCCGCACAAGCGCAACCCGGTGCTGTCGGAAAACCTGACCGGCCTGGCGCGGCTGGTGCGCGGCATGGTGGTGCCGGCGCTGGAGAACGTGGCGCTGTGGCACGAGCGCGACATCTCGCACAGCGCGGTCGAGCGCGTGATCGGCCCGGACGCGACCATCGCGCTGGACTTCGCGCTGGCGCGGCTCAACGGCCTGATCGAGAAGCTGCTGGTCTATCCCGAGCGCATGAAGGCTAACCTGGAGATGGGCGGCGGGTTGGTGCATTCGCAGCGCGTGCTGCTGGCGCTGACCCAGGCCGGCATGAGCCGCGAGGCGGCCTACGCCGCCGTGCAGCGCGCGGCGATGGCCGCCTATAACGGCGGGGGCAAATTCATCGACAAGCTGAAAAGCGACCGGCAGGTGATGAAGCGCCTGGACGCGAGCAAGCTGAAATCGCTGTTCGACTGGGGCTATCACACCAAGCATGTCGAGGCGATCTTCAGGCGGGTGCTGAAGACGGACTAAAGGCTGCCCTCAATCGTCATGCACGGGCTTGTCCCATGTCTGTCCGGTTCAGGTTCGCTCATTGCGGCTGAATGAAAAAAGCCGTCATGGCCGGGCCGCGCCCCCTTCGACAAGCTCAGGAGAGCGCGAGTCCCGGCCATCCACGTCGGCAAGTCGCCGAGATCATGCAGAGTTCAAACGCTATGCATTCAGCTCTGGCCGCCCGACGTGGATGACCGGGACAAGCCCGGTCATGACGACCTTATTATTTATATTGAGCGCAGCCCGCCCCTACTGGCAGTCCACCACCCACACGTCGTAGACCGGGTGCTCGAGCGCCGAGAGCGCGGGGGACGAGGCGAACATCCAGCCGGCGAAGATCTTCACCGGCTCCTCGCCGGGTCTGATCTCGCGGATTTCCAGATAGGCAGTGCTTTCCGGCGGCTCCTCGGGCGGGCGCTTGTCGCAAGCCCTGGCCGTGACCTCAAGCGTGCCGAAGCGCACTTTCTCGCCCAGCGGCGCCTTGAAGGTCGAGATGCGCGCGGTGATCTTGTCGAGGCCCTGCAGCACCGCGGCGTCGGCCGCATGGGCCGCCGCAGGCGCGGCCGAGGCCAGCGCCAGCGCGGCCAAGGCGGCCAGGAAAAATCGACGGATACTCAACGGATCGGCCGATGCGGCGGTCCCGGGACGACGCTATTTCTTGTCGTCGTCGGCGCCGCCGACGGCAAGCTGCACGATCTTGGACACCAATTCCTCGACCGAGACGGCGTCCTTGGTTTGGGTGACGATGCCGCCGGCTTTCAGCATGTCCTTGGACTGGCCTGGCTCGATCTTCACGTATTTGCCGCCCAAAAGCCCGTCCGTGGTGATCGACGCCCGGCTGTCCGCCGGCAGCATCAGATCGGATAGGATGGTGACTTGCATCACCACCTGATAATTCGCGCGGTCGAGGTTCATCTGCGCCACGCGGCCCACGGTCACGCCGGCGACCTTGACCGGCGCGCCCAGCTGGATGGTGCCGATCTTCTGGAAGCGCAGGTTCAACGGATAGCCGGTCACCGACTTGACCTTGCTGTGCGAATACGAGGTGTAGAAGAACCCGGCCGCGATCAGCAGCACCAGCGCCCCGACCAGGATTTCCAGCGTGCGGCGGTTGATCTTGCGCATCGCCCGCTCCCTATTGCTGCTGCGCGGTGGAGAAGATCATGCGGCCGACCATCTCCTCCAGCGCCACAACGCCCTTGGCGACTTCGATCTTGCCGTTGGCCGGGATCATGTCGCGCGACTTGCCGGGGGTCAGCTGGATGAACTTGCCGCCCAACAGGCCGTCGGACGAAACTTCCGCCTCGGTGTCCGCCGGCAGTTTCACGTCGTTGCGGATGTTCAGCTCGAGCACCGCGTCGTAGGTCTCGGGGTCCAGCTTCTGCGTGACGATCGAGCCGACCTGCAGGCCCGCGATGCGCACCGCGTTGCCTTCCTGCAAGCCGCCGACCTTGTTGAAACGCACCGTCACCTTGTAGCCGGTCGACGACGTCACCTGGCTGCTGGCGTAGACGGTATAGAGCGCCGAAACGCCCAGCAGCAGCAGCACCGCGCCCATCGCCGTTTCGATCATTTTCATGTTCATGGCTTCGTTTCCCTGTGCCCGGCTATTTCTTCTTCGGTTCTTCGGGTTTTTTCTTCTGGCCCTCGGCGAAGGCCACGATCTTCTCGATCAGCTCTTCCACGATCACCGCATCCTGCACGAAGCCGAAATGATCGTTCGGCTTCAGGTTCTTCGGATCGCCGCCGATCAGGATTTCCAGGTACTTGCCGCCCAAGAGCCCGTCGGTGTGGATCGACACGGTGCTGTCGGTGCTGATCAGCACGTCGGGCGCCACGCGCATCGTCACCAGCGCGCCGTAATCCTGGCGCTTCAGCGCGACCGCGGTGACGCTGCCGATTTTCACGCCGGCCAGCCGCACCTCGTCGCCGATTTTCACGCCGTCGATGTGCCGGAAATCGCCGAAAATATCGTAGCCCTTGACCGCCGCGTTGCTCGAAAATTGCAGGGTGAACACCAGGAAAATCGCGGCGATCAGGATCACCACGGCCCCCAGCACGGTTTCGATGATGTTGCGATGCATGGTCGTTCCCTTATTCCACCGCGGGCGTTCGGGCCGCGATCAATCCGGTGTCCAAGCCTGATAGTCGCCCGTGCCCTTGGCGCGGCGCCCGCCTTCCAACATGTGCCCCGGCGGGCGATAGGCCGTGGGTAAACCGGTCAGGTTGGCCTGATGCGGCTTTTGCCACGGCGCGTGCGGCTTGCCGCCGTCCAGCGGCGGCGCGTCGATCGTGTGATGCAGCCAGGCATGCCACTCCGGCGGCACGGACGAGGCTTCCGGCGCGCCGGCATAGAGCACCCAGCGCTTGCGGCGCAGACCTCCGCGCAGCGCCTTGGCCTGGTAATAGCTGTTGCCGAACGGATCGGTCCCGACCTTCTCGCCGAAGAATCTGGTGTAAAGCAGCGTGCCGATGGTCATGTCCGAAACGATCCGGATGGCGGGTCTGCACCGGCTTCGACGGAAGCCGCGCGCGGCCGGACTATCGCACTTCATGCGGATCGGCGCAAAGGCGCATCACGCCGCGACAATCCGCCGGAAAACGTCGGCAGCAGGAAACGCCGCCTGATTCGCGATGGACGCGAAACGACCCGGCAGTGCCGGTCGCGGCGTCAGTCTTTATTTGAGTTGGACAAGTCTTCTTGACGCGCTACCTGCCGCAATGCCCGCGCCCCGTAGGCTTCGTGCATCCCCTACCCAGTGGCGGCGATCATCCCGATCGCTCGCGGCAAGCCAATTCAGGCAGATCTGAGCGGGAAAAGCCCAAAGACAGCGTTAAAAACGCGGATTTTTAGATAAACCTATTCGATTGCAGCGCCAAAACCGCCGCTTATGGCCAAAAACGGGCGTTTCAGGCGGCTTGGGAAGCCCATGGCACGGAAATCTGGGGCTTTGCCAGCATGTCGAGCCAGGAACGCACGCGCCGATGCAGGTAGACCCGGCGGCGATGTATCTCCGCTGCCGGTCGATCGCTTTGCCGTCGCGCGCTGATGGTTTCATGCACGGACGTGGAAAGCTGCGCCAGCTCGTCCAGCAAGCCAAGGCGCCGCAGCAGTTCGATCTGGTCGCCAGCAAGCTTCTCGGCCCGGAACTCGGGCGGGCAGGCGGCGTGAAGATCGATCACCGCGACGCTCATGCCCGCGCGACCCAGCGCATAGGCGAGCGCCGATCCGCCCATGCCGCCGACGACGATGGCGACGTCGACACGGCGCGCGATTTCGCGCGCTTGCGGCGGAACGGAAATGTCGATGGAGCCGGACTGCGCTTCCTGCGGCATGACGACTTGAGCGGACGCCCCCCATCCTGGAAAGCAAACTCGGTGCGTAGTTCTACTTTGCCAAAGTTTACGAGACTGTAAACCGACAGAACTGGTTAATTTCTGATCTATTTCCGCAAAGCCGGCCGCGCCTGCAATGGTTCGTGTGGATTGCGAGCGATCCGGCTTGGTTAACGCCTAGACCTGCTGGATCGCCGAAAGCAGCCAGTTGCCACCCTGGACGCGCATGAAGGTCCAGGCCTCGGTCGCTTCCACTGGCTCCTTGGCGTCGCCGCCGATCACCGCCCCGTCGCGCTCGACATAGTCTATCGCGCGCCAGGTCATCACGGCGGTCGCGTAGTGCCGGTCGCCCTCGATCCAGCTATCGACCACGTCGCCTTTCAGCAGCGCCGCGTCCTTGACCACGTTGCGCACGCCGCGGCTGGCCGCGTCGGCCAGGTCCTCGGCGAAATACGACACCATCTCGGGCGTGGCGAGACGGGCGAGCTGCTTAAGGTCGCCTTCGCTCCAGGCCCGTTGAATGCCGGTGAGCAACACGCCGAACGCCTCGCGGTCCCGGTCGGCAACCTCGGCCGCGCGCGGCTCCGGCGTCTGCTGGACCTGCGGTAACACGCCGCCGCCATAGCCGAGCTGCGCGGCGTCCCCCGTTGCGCCCGCGCCTGCCGGCGCCATGCGGCGACGGAACAGCGCCAAGGCCAACCAGGCGAGACCCGCGATCAAGGCGAATTGCAGGAATAGCCCCAGCATGCCGGCGGCGCCGGCGCCCTCGGCCGCCCAGGACGAGTGGCCGAACAGCATGCCGAACAGCCCGGCGCCCAGAAACCCGCCTAGAAGCCCGTTCATGAACGGACTGCGGCCCATCATGCCGCCGCCCGGCGCACCGCCCGCCAAAGGCCCGGGCGCGGGCACGCCCGCTTGCTGCGACGGCGGCTGCGTGATGCTGCGCTCGATCGGCTTGGCTGGAGTCGATTGGAACGTCTGGCCGCCGCGGCTGCCCGTCGACGAGCCGCCGCCGGCGCGCGCTTCGGCCAGGGCCGGCGCAAGCAGCAGCGCGGCAAAAAACAGGATCGCCAGCAGAGCGCGAATGGTCTTCATGTCCCCTACCCTACATGCGCGCAGGTCTGGGCGCGAGCATCCGTCCGGCCCTGTCGCTCGCATCAGCATATAGCGTGCGCGGCCCCGTGACCAACACCCGCCGCATCCCTGGACAAGCCGCGCGCCTGCCCGCATAACGGGCAGCCATGCCCGATTTCTGGCGGTCTTCCGGTTATCACCTGTTGCAACGGCGCGAAACCCCGGCCGGGGTGCGCCTTGGCGTCAACGACGACTTTCTGCGCGCCTATCTGCGCCGGCCCGAGATTGCGCCGGTTGCGGAATCCGGCCCCGCCGAACGCGCGTTGCACGCGGCATTGACCGAAAATCCGCGCTTGTCCGTCCCCGACGCGATGATCGCCGCCATCGCCGACGCCGATGCGCGCGAGAATTATCGCGTATGGCTGGGCTTCCGCGACCGGCTGGCGAAAGCCGGCACGATCGAGGACGCGTATCTCGGCCTGTTTCTCGGCGGACACGCGCATGGCGTGCCCGGCCTGTTCGTCGATCAGCTCGCCCATGTGCTGGCGCGACATGTTCTCGAGGGTTGCGACAACGGCCTTCATGCGCGCGCGGGCGAGCTTTTGTACCGCACGCAGACCGTGACGGTGGAGGACAGCCTGGTTCTGGCCGCCGACCATGAGACGGTCGAGATGTACGCGGCCTCCGGCGGCTTCGGCAGCCTGGGGCGGCTGGTGGTGGAGGCGCAGACCAAGCTCAGGACCGTCGAGCTGGACGTGCTGAACGACGAGAACCACGCGCAATATTTCGGCCGCGACGAGCGCTACGATACGGTGCTGGACCTGAGCTTCGCGCGGCCCGGCCTGGACGCGCTGTGCCGGGTGCTGGAGCGCTGGGTGGCGCATCTCATTGGCGTCAAGGTCTCGATCCAGCCGGTGCGGCGGATCGACGATCCGCGCTGGGTGTGGCACACCGGCCTGGACGTCGAATCGAGCGAAATCCTCAACGACCTTTACAACGGCACGGAAGTGGACGAGGCGCGGATGGGGCGGCTCTTGTCGCTGTTCCGCCTGGAATTCGCCGATGCCAGCGTGGTGCGCCCGGACATCGCGGGCAGGCCGGTCTATCTGGGCATGGCGATGACCGAAGCCAAGGCGCTGCGCCTGAAGCCGCAGAATCTTCTGGTCAACCTGCCGCTGGCGGCGCGCGCGTGAGCGGAGCCGTCGCCAGCGCGCCGTCCGAGACGACCGGGACGCGGCTGCGCCTTGGCATCGCGTTGACCGCGATGGCCGCGCTGTTCTACGGCGTGCTGCCCAGCATGGTGCGGCTGGCCTATGCCGGCGGCGCGGATGAGACCGCCGTGATGCTGTTCCGCAGCGGCTGCGCGGCGGCGATGTCGGTGGTGCTGGCCAAGGCCACGGGACGGGCGCTGCTGCCGCCGCGCGACATGCGCTGGATGGGCCTGCTGATGGGCGCGGTGTGGCTGGTGGGCGCTTATTCCTACATCGCCTCGTTCCGGCGCATCCCCGTCGGCCTTGCCGTCACCATCTTCTACATGTTCCCGCTGATGGTCGCGGTGATGGCGCGCGCGATCGAGGGCGAACGCCTCAGCAGCAAGCGCGTTCTGGGGCTCGCGGTCGGGTTTTCCGGCGTGGCGTTGGCGGTGGGCGCGTCGTTCGGCGGGGTCGAGCCGGTGGGCGTGGGCCTGGCCGGCATCGCGGCCGTGGGTGTGGCGACCAACGTAACCGCCAGCGCGCGGGTGATGCGCCGCTCCAGCCCCTACGCGGCGATGGTAATGATGACCGGCGGCTCGTTCCTGGCGCTGGCGGCGCTGACGCCGTTCATCGGCTTGCAATTGCCCGCCACGCCGCTCGGCTGGTTCGGATTGCTGGCCAGCGCCATAGGGGTTTGCGCGGGGATGCTGTGCTTCTACAACGCGATCGACCTGATCGGCGGCGTGCGCGCCTCGATGGTCTGCAATCTCGAGCCGCTCGCCGCGATCGGCTTCGCCTTCGCGGTCCTGGGCGAGGCGCTGGCGCCGCTGCAATTGCTGGGCGTGGCCCTGGTGATCGGGGCGATCCTGCTGGTCCAGCTGGGCGGCCATTCCGGGAAGCCGCAAAATCCATAGAACCCTAGTATCACCTACTAGATATGGTGATCTGTGGACAGCTCTACCCCAAATATGGCATGTTTGTGTCCATACGAAGCGTGGCGTGAGTTGGTGGATCGGCCCGGCGGGGAATCGGTTCCAGGGTCCAACCATCTTCTTTCGTCAGCGGGAACGCGGCGTACGAGGGGACACAAATGCGCATCGAGCGGCGATTCACGACCGCGGGCGGCACGCCGTATTCCGGCGTGGAGTTCAGGACGGTCGCCAGCGAGATTCGCAACCCCGACGGCTCGGTCGTTTTCCGCCAAACCGATATCGAGGTCCCGGCGGATTGGAGCCAGGTGGCTTCGGACGTCCTGGCGCAGAAATATTTTCGCCGCGCCGGCGTGCCCGAGCGCACCAAGCCGGTCATCGAGCCCAACGCGCCGGACTGGCTGTGGCGCCGCGTGCCCGACGAGAACGCCAGGCTCGGCGGTGAAACCTCGGCCAAGCAGGTGTTCGACCGGCTGGCCGGCACCTGGGCCTATTGGGGCTGGAAAGCCGGATATTTCGACGCCGAGGATGACGCACGCGCGTATTACGACGAGATGCGCGCGATGCTCGCCCGCCAGATGGGCGCGCCCAACTCGCCGCAATGGTTCAACACCGGCCTGTACTGGGCCTATGGCATCGACGGGCCCTGCCAGGGCCACCACTTCGTCGATTTCCGGTCGGGCGAGTTGAAGGCCTCGCGCTCGGCCTACGAGCATCCGCAGCCGCATGCCTGCTTCATCCAGTCCGTCGCCGACGACCTGGTGAACGACGGCGGCATCATGGATCTATGGGTGCGCGAGGCGCGGCTGTTCAAGTACGGCTCGGGCACCGGCAGCAACTTCTCCAAGCTTAGGGGCGAGAACGAGAATCTGTCGGGCGGCGGCAAATCGTCGGGCCTGATGAGCTTCCTCAAGGTCGGCGACCGCGCCGCCGGCGCCATCAAGTCGGGCGGCACCACGCGCCGCGCGGCCAAGATGGTGGTCGTGGATATGGACCACCCGGACATCGAGCAGTTCATCAATTGGAAGGTGATCGAGGAACAAAAGGTCGCCGCGCTGGTTTCCGGCTCGATCCAGGCCAACCGGACGCTCAACGCCGTGATGCGCGCCTGCCACGCCAGCGACATGGGCGACGAGGCGCGCTTCGATGCGAAAAGGAACCCGGCGCTGCTGAAGGCGATCCGCGCCGCGCGCCAGGCCGCGGTGCCCGAGAACTACGTCCAGCGCGTGATCCAGCTCGCGCGTCAGGGCGAAACCAAGATCGACTTCAAGGTCTACGACACGGATTGGGATTCCGACGCGTACCTGACCGTCTCGGGCCAGAACTCGAACAACTCGGTGCGCGTGACCAACGCGTTCCTGCGCGCGGTCGAATCCGGGCGCGACTGGGCGCTGACGCGGCGCACCGACGGCAAGCTGCACAAATCGGTAAAGGCCGCGGACCTGTGGGACCAGATTTGCCACGCCGCCTGGGCCTGCGCCGATCCGGGCATCCAGTTCGACACCACCATCAACGACTGGCACACCTGCCCCGCGGGCGGGCGCATCAACGCGTCCAACCCGTGCAGCGAGTACATGTTCCTGGACGACACGGCCTGCAACCTGGCCTCGTTGAACCTGATGGCGTTCCGCCGCAAGGACGCTGCCCGGCCCGGCTTCAGCTTCGACAGCGCCGGCTTCGCCCATGCCTGCCGGTTGTGGACGCTGACGCTGGAAATCTCGGTGCTAATGGCGCAGTTCCCCTCGCGCGAGATCGCCAAGCTGTCTTATGCCTATCGCACGCTGGGCCTAGGCTACGCCAATATCGGCGGGCTGCTGATGGCCAGCGGCATCGCCTATGACAGCGACGCGGGCCGCAGCCTCGCCGCCGCGATCGCCGCGCTGATGACCGGCGAGGCGTATGCGACATCGGCGGAACTCGCCGGCGAGACCGGCCCCTTCCCCGCCTATGCCGAGAACGCCGACGCGATGCTGCGCGTGATGCGCAACCACCGCCGCGCCGCCTATGGCGACACCAAGGGCTACGAGGGTCTTGCGATATCGCCCGTGCCGCTGGACGCCGGCAAGTGCCAGGACAAGGAACTGGCCGCCGCCGCGCGCCATGCCTGGGACCGCGCCCTGGCGCTGGGCCAGCAGCACGGGTACCGCAACGCCCAGGCGACCGTGCTCGCCCCCACCGGAACGATCGGCTTGGTGATGGATTGCGACACCACGGGCATCGAGCCGGATTTCGCGCTGGTGAAGTTCAAGAAGCTGGCGGGCGGCGGGTATTTCAAGATCATCAACCGCGCCGTGCCCGATGCGCTCAGCGCGTTGGACTATGAGGAAGACGAAATCGCCGCCATCGTCACCTATGCCGTGGGCCACGGATCGCTGGCCGATGCGCCGGGCGTGAACCATCAGCGCCTCAGGGCCAAGGGCTTCAGCGACGAGAAGATCGCGGCGGTCGAGCAGGGCCTGCAAAGCGCCTACGACATCAAGTTCGCCTTCAACAAATGGTCGCTCGGCGAGGAATTCTGCGCCAAGCTTCTGGGCGACGACGCCAAGAAGATGGACGAGACCGGCTTCGACCTGTTGGCGGCCCTCGGCTTCACCAAGGCCGAGATCGAAGCGGCCAACGTGCATTGTTGCGGCGCCATGACGCTTGAAGGCGCGCCCAAGCTGAAGCCGGAACATCTGCCGGTGTTCGATTGCGCCAATGCCTGCGGCCGCACCGGCACGCGGGCGCTGTCGGTTGAAAGCCATATCCACATGCTGGCCGCCGCCCAGCCCTTCATCTCGGGCGCGATCTCCAAGACCATCAACATGCCGAACGCGGCGGCGGTCGCCGATTGCGCCGACGCGTATCTTTTGTCCTGGCGCCTCGGCCTCAAGGCCAATGCGCTGTATCGCGACGGATCGAAACTGTCGCAGCCGCTCTCCGCCGGTTTGCTGGCCGATGAGCCCGTAGCGGCGGCCGAGGCGGTCGAGGCGCTGGTGGCCATGCCCGCCGTGGCGCGCGCCGCGCTCGTGGCGGAAAAAATGGTCGAGAAGGTCATCGAGCGGGTGATCGAGCGCGCCGGCGAGCGCCGCCGCCTGCCGCAGCGCCGCAAGGGCTATACGCAAAAGGCCACCGTCGGCGGCCACAAGGTCTATCTGCGCACCGGCGAGTACGAGGACGGACGGATCGGCGAGATCTTCATCGACATGCAC
>JAHFPH010000005.1:7857-50959 GCA_023266845.1 Rhodospirillaceae bacterium | reverse complement strand
ACCTCGACACGGTCATCGCCGCGTGCAAGGCGATCGCCGGGCACCCCGGCGTTCTCCGCTTCCAGGACTTCGTCATCAATACGGACGTGATCGTGCTCTCGACGCCCGAGATCGCGGGCCTTCCGTACGTGATTTCGGGTCTGGTGGCCGCTGGCGGCCTGGCGGCGGCGCTTTCCACCGCCGACGGACTGTTGCTCGCCATCGCCAACGCGCTCAGCCACGACATTTACTACAAGATGCTCGACCCGAATGCGCCGACCATCCGCCGGCTCACCGTGGCCCGGGTTCTCTTGTTCTTCGTCGCCGTGGCTTCGGCGGCTCTTGCCTCAACGAGACCGTCGGACATTCTGGCCATGGTCGGCTGGGCGTTCTCGCTCGCCATGGCCGGCAATTTCCCGGCGCTCACGCTCGGCATCTGGTGGAAACGCGCCACCTCGACGGGCGCAATATGCGGGATCATGGCCGGGTGGGGCATCTGCCTGTTCTATCTCGTGGTTTCGCGGTATTTCCCGCAAGCCGGCGTGGCCTATTTCGGCATGACGTCGCTCCTGAACCCGGAAACGGGCAAGGCGTTGATCAATGTCGCGCAGGTCATGGCCGATCCGAAATGGCTTGCCGACGTGCCGGCGAGCGCGGCGAACCCGCTGGCCAACAGGGTCGGCTGGTTCGACCTCAACAACATCAACTGCGGATTGCTGGGCATGCCGCTCGGCTTCCTGGTCATCTACGTGGTCAGCCTCATGACCAAGGAACCGTCGAAGGAGATGCAAGCCTTCATCGACGAGATCCGCAAGCCGCGCGGCAAGACGGTGCTCGAAGAAAAGACCTGATCGCCGCGTCCGATAGCCTTAAGGAGCGGGGCCCTTCGGGGCCCCGCTTTTTTTCGCCGGATCGCCGCCGTGCCATAGGGCTGCATGGCGGCGTTCGGCCTGTTGTGCGTGACCCGGCTGCCCTGAGGCGTTATCCTCAATTCGGTGCATGCCGGCAGCCGCCGGCGCGTGCCAGCAACCGAAGGAGCCGGCTTCCGTGAGCGGTGGGTCACTCTTCAGCGTGTGGTATTTCGACCTACCGAATTTCATATTGGCGGCGTTGATGTATACGCTGCTCGGCCGGGCGCTGCTCGGCTTGATCGTGCAGCCCGATTCATCGAATTACATCTGGCGCTTCTTCTGCCGCATCACCGATCCATTCGTCGCCGCCGTCGCGCTCGTCACGCCCAAAGCGGCGGCTCCGGTCGTGATCTGGCTGTTCGGCGTCGTGTGGCTGTTCTGGCTGCGGGTCGGCCTGCTCCATTTTTTCCTTATGCTGGGCGCGGCCCCTCGTGGGAGTTGAGCCGCGCCATGGAACGACATTTCTATTTCATTGGCATCGCTTTCTTCGGGATGATCAACGGCCTGTTCAACCAGGTCTGGCTGCTGTTCGCGCTTCTCCACGTCCAGATCCTGTCGCCGTCGCTGCTGTTCGGCAGCGTATCGTTGACGCTGATGTTCGCCTCGCTCATGGTATCGACCGCCACGATCATCCTCGGCGGTATTCCCGCGGCGCTCTACGAGCGGTACGCCGGCGCCAAGGACGACTCAAATCCGGTTTCGTTGTGGATATGGCTCGCGGGGACCGGGCTGCTCGCTCTTCCGGCGGCGGGAAATTTCTTGGAAATCGGGCTCTGATCGCACCCTACCGCGGGCGTGAACCGGTTTCAGCAACGCGCAGCCACAGGTCTTTCCCGCCCTCTGACCCGTGATTTGCATCCGATAGGACGGCTCTTAATATTGCATTCCGGCAAAGGGCGGCCCGGCGGCAACGGCCAGGCCGGACGGAGCACGGATGTTGGACCAAATCAGGTATTTCGCCGATCTTTCGATCCGGCGCGCCTGCGGATTCGGGATGATCGCCATCGGCACGGCCACGATGGGCGCATCGTTCGACGCGTTGCTGGCGCTGAAGCTGGCGGCGATCTGCGTCAGCGCGATGGGGGCCATCCTGCTGGTCAAGGCGATGCAGGCGCCGACGCGCAACTACAAGCACACCGAGGTATGGATCATGCTGGACAAGCGCCACGGCCTGCCCGAGGAGCGCGCACAGCAGGTCTTCGGCAACATCCTGCGCGACCGATATCTGTGGCATGCGCAACTCACCGGCGCCGGGGCCGGCGCTCTATGGCTGGCGGCCCTGGTGGTGACGCTGTTCGGCCGCCGCACGACTATTGTCTAACCGGCAAGGCAGGCGCCCGCCGGCCCGGTCGAATTCTAGGTCCGGGTTTCGGCTTTGAACGCCGCCAGCGCCGCCGCGACCTCAACGGGCTTGGTGTAGTCCACGCGCGGGTGGCGCGGCCACACCCATTGGAAGCGTTGATAGAACAGCGCGCCCGGATGCGGCGGCTTGGCGTAGTCGTACTGCCGAAGCGGCCGGAACGCCTCGCGCCGCGTGCGGATGTGGCCGAGATTGCCGCGCTCCGACGCGTATAGCGCCAGCGTCGCCCGTTTCAGTTCGATCTCGGCATGGCTCAACTCCAGCACGGTTTCCGCGCCGGCCGGATCGAAGAATTCCTGGCTGCGCACGACGCCGCCGGCATTGTTGTATTCGGCGAATTCCCATACCGGAACGCGTCCGCTGAAACCCGCCGCCAGGCAATTCGCCGCGTCGTGGTCCTGGTGCGCGCCCTCGAAGGCCGGCGTCCACAGCATGTCGATGCCTTCGCGCGCGATCGTCTCGGCGATGCGGCGATGCGTGGACCCGAGCGCCGATTTCAGTGTGCGTGTGGGAATCTCCTGGGCGAAAGCGATCTCGAAGCCCAGTTTCAGCGCCGCCGCTTCGCCTTCCGCGCGCCGCTTCGCCACGCGCGTTTCATGGCCCGCGCGCTGCCACGGCCAGAACCATTCCGGCGCCGGCACGCCGGTGCTCAAGAACGCCACCAGCACGCGCGCGCCCCGCGCGCGGGCGCGGCCAATCGCCGCCGACGCGCCCACCGTTTCGTCGTCCGCATGGGGCGACAGCAGCAGGATGCGCTTGCCGAACATCGGCCTCCGACCTTTGCTTAAAGCGCCGTCAGCCCGGCGCGCGCGCCAGCCGTTCCTCGATCACGCGCCGCCATATCGGCAGCAGGTCCTGGCTCAACACGTCGTCCCAGCCCGGCAGGGCGGTGGTGACATGATTGTACCCGGCCTCGCCCAACGCGCGGCGTCGGGCTTCGTCGTGCATCAGCGCGGCGATCGCCTCGGCCCAGGCGGCGACATCGCGTCCGGGCAGGCACCAGGCGTCGATGCCCGACCGTCCCACCAGCCGCGCCGAGCCGCCAGTATCCGAAATCAGCGCCGGCAGGCCACAGGCGCGCGCCTCGTTCACCACGTTGGGCAGCACCTCCACCTCCGACGGGAAGGCGAATGCGTCGGCGCTGGCGTATAGCCAGCCGAGCGTGTCGGGATCCACCTGGCCGCAGCAGGTGACCGCGCTGCCCAGTAGGGCGCGGATATCGGCGGCGCGATCGCCGGTGCCGGCGATCAGCATGTGCACCGGCGCTCCTCGGTCCAGCAGGCGGCGCACCGCGTCGACCAGGACCATCACGTTCTTGGCGTCGTCCACGCGGCCGGCGAAGATCACCACGAAACGGTCCTCGCCGATGCCGTAGGAATTCAGCAGCCGCTTGCGGTCGCGCCGCGTCGGCGCGAACACCTCGCGGTCGATGCCGCGGCGCAGGAACGACACGCGCTCCTTCGGCACCACGCGCTCCGCCACCGCCCGATCCTCGGGCTTCGACGCCAGCACCCAGTCGCATTGCTGCAGATAGTTGTCCAACACCGTCTGCATCCGATCGCCGGAAATCTCGTTGTAGCGCACCGTGTCGACCAGGAAGCGAAGGATCATTCCGTCGCCGAACCAGCGCCTCAGGATTTCTTTCGAGTAGTGGCGGGTGTACCCGACCGTGTCGGTGTGGAACGAATAGGTCAGCGGAATGCCGCGGCGGCGCGCATGGCGCAGCGCGGTCTTGGCCAGGCTGAAGAACGCGCCCGTGGCGTGCACGATGTCGTGCCCGCCCAGCGCGTGCGCCAGGCCCATGTGGAACGGCGCCAGGCAGGTATGGTTCTGCGGGTTCTGGGTGAAACCCAGCCATTTGGTGTTGATGAGCGGCCGGTGCAGGCGGAAGCGCGCGTTGTCGGCCAGCTCGACAATGCCGGTGCGGTCGCCCAGGAAATGCACGGTCACGTCCACGTCGCGCGGATAGGCGGCGGCGGCGGCGGCCAGGCGCTCCCAGCATTTCACGTGCCCGCCGGCCCAGGGACCCCAGACCAGGTCCACGATCACGCCGACCGACAGCGGGCCGCTGCGGCCCTTGGCCCTGCTGAGCGGCCCCACGGGCAGGGCCTCGGCCATCGGGCCGGGCGTGGCGGGCAAAGTCGATACGGTCATGAACCCCTTGCGGACGGCTCGGAAAGCGGAAGGAGGCGGGTTTTACGACTTTTCGCCCGCGAATCCAAGCCTTTGGAAAAGCGATGCCCGACAATGACACAGCACCGGCCGGCGCGGTAGAACACTCGGCCGCGCATGAATTGCGGCGGGGACGGGGCGGGGGCATGACCGGCGGCGGGAAAACTGGCGGCGAAATCCATTTCACCTATCTAGGCGGGCCGGACATCGCCAAGCTGGATCTGAAAGATGACGAAATCCTGACGGCGGTCGAAGGCGGGCTGCTGGCGCAAGGACGCGGGCAGACCACGATCGAGCCGCGCGTGCATCTGGTGGCCGACCCGGCGTTTCGCGGCCATTTCAACGTGCTGCGCGGCTATATCGCGCCCCTGGGCCTCGCGGGGGTGAAAATCGTCAGCGACTATCTGGACAACTACAAGCACGGCCTGCCGTCGGAAATGGCCTTGCTCAACCTGTTCGATCCGCACACCGGCGCGCCCAGGGCGCTGGTCGACGCCACCTGGATCACCGACATGCGGACCGGCGCCGTCACCGCGCTTGGCGCCAAGCATCTGGCGCGCAAGGATTCAAAGGTGCTGGGCCATATCGGCGCGCGCGGCACGGCCTATTGGAACGTGCGGCTGATGGATTCCATGTTCCATTTCGACGAAATCCGCGTCCATTCCCGGCGCAAGGAAAGCCGCGACGCCTTCGGCCGGCGCCTGGCGCGCGACCTGGGCAAGAAGATCGTGGTGACCGAGGATTGGGAGTCCTGCGTGCGCGGCGCCGATATCGTGGTCGAAGCCGCGCGCCTGGAAAAGCCGGCGCCGCTGCTCAAGACCGAGTGGATCAAGAAATCCGCGCTGGTGATGCCCTACGGCACGATGAGCGCGGTCGAGCTGTCGCTGACCGACATCATGGACAAGATGGTGGTCGACGACTGGAGCCAGTGCAAGCCCGGCTTGCCGTTCGGCGCGTTGCGCGCGATCGTCGATAGCGGCCGCCTCAACGAAAAAAACCTGCACGCCGAATTCTGCCAGATCGTGGCCGGCCACAAGCCGGGCCGCGAGCGGATAGACGAGACCATCCTGTTCTGGCACCGGGGCTTGAGCCTCAGCGACATCGCGCTGGGCGCGGCCATGCTCGAGAAAGCGGCCAAGCTAGGCTTGGGCCAGCGCTTGCGCTACGCTTGAGGCATTGCAGGGGAGAACGCACGTGCCCGATACCGCCACCACCGCCACCCGATCGAAACCCGCCCCCGCCAATCAGCAATTGGCCAACCAGCGCGTCGCCTGGTTCAACGGCAAGATCATGCCGGAGAGCGAGGTGCGCATCAGCTTCCGCGATCGCGGCGTCAAATACGGCGACGGCGCGTTCGACACCACGCGCACTTTCAACGGCCGCATTTTCCGCCTCAAGGACCATATCGACCGCTGGTACCGCACGCTGAAGTATCTGCGCTTCGATCCGGGCGTTTCCCCCGCTGAGATGATGCGCATCACCGAGGACGTGCTGGCGCGCAACATCCACCTGCTGGACAAGGACGACGATTACTGGGTGTCGCAACGCATCACGCGCGGCGCCGAGGGCATCGAGTATCTGCCCGAAGCCCCGAACGTGATCGTCGAATGCCTGCCGTTGCCGCTCAAGGCCCGCGCCACGCAGTTCCGCGACGGCATCAAGGTGCTGACGCCCTCGGTGCGCCGCGCCCCGCCCGAGGTGATCAGCCCGCGCGCCAAGACGCACAACTACCTGAACATGATCGTCGCCGAGCAGGAGGTGAAGTCGATCGACCCCACGGCCTGGGCGGTGCTGCTGGACGTCAACGGCAACCTGGCCGAGGGCATCGGCGCCAATATCTTCCTGGTGCGCGACGGCCAGTTGTTCACGCCGCGCCTGAACTACGTGTTGGCCGGCATCAGCCGCCAGACCGTGATCGAACTGGCCCGGGCGGCGGGCATTGTGGTCAACGAAACCGATATCGATCTGTACGACGCCTATACGGCGGACGAGGCGTTCCTGACCTCCACCTCGCTGTGCATCTGCCCGGTCCGCAGCATCAACGGCACCGGCTTCGACAAGGGCGGTTTGCCGGGCAAGGTGACCAAACGCCTGACCGACGCCTATATCAAGCTGGTGGATTGCGATTTCGTGGCCCAGCACTTGAGGCGCCTGCCGGGCAAAAGCGTCTGAAATAGACCAATTGAATCAGCAGCGTCCGCGAATTAAAGCGATTTAATTCGCAGCCCATTTGGCGGATACTCCAGGGCCACTACATAGAAGGCCAGCAATGGCCGGCCTTTGGGCCGCGGCATTCCCCCCTCATACCCGCGGTTCGGGGGCCGGCCTTGCGCATGAACCGGAATTCAAGCCCATCGAGGAGAAGTTCGACATGACGTTATCCCTGTCCCCCGCGCGCGAGCGCGACCGGACCCATAAGCCGCTTCGCGCCGACGTTGTACATGCCGGCGCTGGGCGCGCCGGTCTGGCGCTGGGCGCGGCCATGCTCAGCTTCGTGCTGGTGGCGCCGGCTTTTGCGCGCGGCGCGCCGGAAAGCTTCGCCGACCTGGTGGTCAAGGTGAAGCCGGCGGTGGTCAACATCTCGACCACGCAAAAGGTTCAACGGCCGGGCGCCATGGGCGACCAGCCGCAGATGATGCCCGATTTGCCGGAAGACTCGCCGCTGCGCGACTTCCTGGAGAAGTTCTTCAACAACCGTCCAGGCGGTCCGGGCGCTCCGGGCGGCCAGGGTAGCCAGGGCCGTCCGCCCGTCGAGCGCAAGGTGAACGCGCTGGGCTCGGGCTTCATCATCGATCCGGCGGGCTATGTCGTGACCAACAACCACGTCATCGCCAGCGCCACCGACATCAAGGTGACGCTGACCGACGGCACCGAGTTGAAGGCCAAGCTGCTCGGCCGCGACGAAAAGACCGATTTGGCGCTGTTGAAGGTCGAATCGGCCAAGCCGCTGCCGTTCGTGCCGTGGGGCGATTCCGACAAGGCGCGCGAGGGCGACTGGGTGCTGGCCGTCGGCAATCCGTTCGGCCTGGGCGGCAGCGTGACCGCCGGCATCATCTCGGCGCGCGGGCGCGATCTGGCCTCGGGTCCCTACGACGACTACATGCAGATCGACGCGCCGATCAACCGCGGCAATTCGGGCGGTCCCAGCTTCAACATGGACGGCCAGGTGATCGGCGTGAACACCGCCATCTATTCGCCCAGCGGCGGCAGCGTCGGCATCGGCTTCGCCGTGCCGGCGAACATGGCCAAGGCCGTGATCGACGAGCTGCGCAAGACCGGCCATATCGAGCGCGGCTGGCTGGGCGTTCAGATCCAGCCGGTGACGCCGGAAGTCGCCGAATCCCTGGGCCTGAAAGAGGCCAAGGGGGCGCTGGTGGCAGGCCTAACCGACAACAGCCCCGCCGGCAAGGCCGGCATCAAGCAGGGCGACGTGATCACCGCGTTCAACAGCGCGAAGATCGCCGAGCTGCGCGACCTGACCCGCGCCGTGGCGGTCACGCCCAGAGGCGCCAAGGCGAATGTCGAACTGTGGCGCAACGGCAAGCCCGAAACCGTCACCGTCACGATCGCCGCCATGCCCAAGGCGGAAGAGGTGGCCATGACCGCGCCCGACAAGGACGGGCAGGAGCCGGCCGCCAAGACGTCCGAGATCGGCGTCGAACAGCTCGGCTTGCGCCTGGCGCCGGCCTCGGCCGAGACGCGCACGAAATACGGCCTCAAGAACGAGGTCAAGGGAGCGGTGGTCGTGGGCGTCGACCGCGACGCGCCGGCCGCCGAACGCGGCATCGCCGCGGGCGACGTGATCGTCGGCGTCGGGCAGGAACGCGTGTCCTCGGTCGCCGACGCGGTGGCCAAGATCAAGCGCGCCACTGAAAAGCAGCAGAAATCCGTTCTGCTGCTGATCGACCGCAAGGGCACCGAACGCTTCATTCCGGTGCCGCTGTCGAAGACCTGAAGAAAGACCCCTCACCCGGCTCACGGTCGCTCGCCACCCTCTCCCAATGGGAGAGGGTGCCCCGAGCGAAGCGAGGGGCGGGTGAGGGGAACCCCGCAACGGGGTTGCCCCCATGCGCATCCTGATCATCGAAGACGACAACGAAACCGCCGACTATCTCGCCAAGGGGCTGAAAGAGACGGGCTATACCGTCGACCGCGCCGCCGATGGGCGCGAGGGGCTGTTTCTCGCCACGTCCGAGACCTACGACGCGATGATCGTCGACCGCATGCTGCCGGGCATGGACGGCCTGGCGATCGTGCAGTCGCTGCGCGCCCAGGGCAAACTCACGCCCGTGCTGATCCTCTCGGCGCTGGGCCAGGTCGACGACCGCGTGCGCGGCCTGCAGGCCGGCGGCGACGATTACTTGACCAAGCCCTATGCCTTTTCCGAGCTGCTGGCGCGGGTGCAGGCGCTGTTGCGCCGGCAGAAGCCGGGCGCGGCCGACACCACGCTCAAGGTCGGCGAGCTCGAGCTCGACCTCTTGGCGCGCACGGCGCGGCGCGCCGGCAAGCCGATCGATCTTTTGCCGCGCGAGTTCCGGCTGCTCGAGTTTCTCATGCGCCATGCCGGCCAGGTGGTGACGCGCACCATGCTGCTGGAACGCGTGTGGGACTATCACTTCGATCCGCAGACCAATGTCATCGACGTGCATGTAAGCCGCCTCAGGCAGAAGATCGACAAGGGATTCGCTTCCGCCATGCTGCACACCGTGCGCGGCGCGGGCTATCGCCTCGGCGTCGAGCCGGCGTGATCTCTCCGAAAGCCACGGCCCTCATGTTTCGACGAGCCCGACATGAGGGTTCTTCTTGCGTCCTTATCCCGAGCCTGTCGAAGGATGAGGGGGCATGAGTACGGGCCGGCTGTTCCGCACAACAGCGTTCCGCCTGGCCGCGGTGTACGGCGCGCTGTTCGCGTTGGCGGTGGTGGCGCTGTTCGCGTTCCTGTATTGGCGCACGCTGACGCTGATCGACGCCGAAACCGACGCCGCCATCGCGTCGGAGATCTCGGGGCTGGCCGAGCAGTACCGCCAGCGCGGCCTGGTGGGGCTGATGCGCATCGTCACCGAACGCTCGGCGGCGCAGCCCGAAGCCTCGCTGGGCGGCGCCAACATCTATTTGCTGACGCGGCCCGACGGCGCGGTGCTCGCCGGCAATCTCAAGCGCTGGCCCGCCGCGGCGCAGCCCACTCCCGCCGGTTTCGTGTTCAACCTCGCCGCCGCGGAGGAAGGCGCGCAGGGCAACGCCCGCGCGCGCGCCTTCGCGCTCGAGGGCGGCTTCCGCCTGCTGGTCGGGCGCGATTTGCGCCAGCGCGAAAAGCTGCGCGCGGTGGTCGCGGAATCGCTCGCCCTGGGCCTGGCGGCGACCGTGGCGCTGGGCCTGTTGGCCGCGATGCTGGTCGGGCGCAAGCTGCTGCAGCGCGTGGAGGCGATCAACGCCATCGGCCAGCGCATCGTGCGCGGCGAGTTGAAACAGCGCGTGGCGCTGGGCGGCGCGGGCGACGAGTTCGACCGCCTGGCCGAGAACCTGAACGCCATGCTCGACCAGATCGAGCGGCTGATGACCGGCATGCGCGAGGTGACCGACAACATCGCGCACGACCTGCGCGGACCGCTGACGCGCATGAAGGCGCGGCTGGAGCTGGCGCTGCTTCCCAATTCCGACCCGGCGCAGCACCGCGCGGCGATGGAAAGCGCCATCGCCGAGACCGACCGGCTGCTGGCGACCTTCAACGCGCTGCTCAGCATCGCCGAGGCCGAAAGCGGCGCGCTGCACCAGTCGATGCGGCCGGTCGAGCTCGGGCCGCTCGCCGCCGACGTGGCCGAGCTTTACGCGCCGGCGCTGGAGGAAAAGGGGCTGACGCTCGCGACCGAAATCGCCGGTTGCCCGCCGGTCCTTGGCAGCCGGCAATTGCTGTTCCAGGCCGTGGCCAACCTGTTGGAGAACGCGATGAAATACACGCCCAAGAGCGGGCGGGTGACCATCGCCACGCGGTCGGCGGAGAACGGTTCGGGACCGCGCGGCGCGGCGCTGAGCGTCACCGATACCGGCCCGGGCATTCCCGCCGAGCTGCGCGGGCGGGTGTTGGAGCGGTACGTGCGTTTAGATCAGGCGCGGTCCACACCCGGCAGTGGGTTGGGCCTAAGTCTGGTCGCGGCCGTGGCGAAACTGCACGGCGCGCGGCTCGAGCTGAGCGACAACAATCCAGGCTTGGCGGTGACGCTGACCTTCCCGCCGCGCGTCGAAGCGCCGCCGCAACCACAGGCGGCGGCGAGCTAAAGTCCCAGTTCCTTCAGGATCGCCGCACGGTCGGCGTCCAATTCCGGCGCGGGTTCGCGCTTGGCCGGATCGGGGAAGCCCGACAACTTCAGCGGATTGCCGGCCAGGGTCAGCGTGCCGGCCTTGGGATCGTCGACCGTCACCAGCATGTTGCGCGCCGCGACCTGCGGATGCGCCATCGCCTCGGCGATGTCGTTGATCGGGCCGCAGGGCAGTCCGGCCGCGTCCAGCGCCTTCAGCCAATGCCGTGTGGGTTGCTTGCGCAATTCCTTTTCGATCTCGGCTTTCAGCCTGGGCTGATGGTGCAAACGCAGATCGTTGGTCTTGTAATCGGGCGATTGGGCCATCTCGGGCCGCGCCAGCGCCTCGCACAGCTTCTGGAACAGTCCGTCATTGCCGGCGGCGATGATGATGCTGCCATCCCGGGTGGCGAAGGCCTCGAACGGCGCAATGGTGGGATGGCGCGCGCCCAGCGGGCCGGGAACTTCGCCGGTCACGCCATAGCGCATCACGGCGTTTTCCAGCAGCGCGATCTGGCAGTCCAGCATGCCGATATCGACCATGGTGGCCTCGCCCGTGCGCTCGCGGTGCAGCAGGGCGGCGTTGACGGCGATCGCCATGTAAAGCCCGGCGCCGATATCGCCGATCGACATGCCGATGCGCACCGGCGGTCCGCCTTGCGGGCCGGTGATGCTCATGATGCCGCCCAGGCCCTGCACCACCATGTCGTAGGCCGGCTCGTGCGCGCAAGGGCCGGTATGGCCGAAGCCCGAGGCGGCGGCATAGACCAGGCGCGGATAGCGCTTGTGCAACGCTTCCCAGCCGTAGCCCAGCTTCTCCATCGCGCCCGGCCGGTAGTTCTCGACCAGCACGTCGGCCATTTCCAGCAGGCGTTCGAAGAGCTTCTTGTCGGCGGCGTTCTTCAGGTCCAGCGCGATCGACTGCTTGCCGCGGTTGACCGAGGCGAAATAAGCCGACGTGCCGCCGCGGAACGGGCCGTATTCGCGCGCGTCGTCGCCCTTGCCCGGCGGCTCGACCTTGATGACCCGCGCGCCCAGCTCGGCCATCAGGAACGTGCAATAGGGACCTGCGAGGATGCGCGACAGATCGGCGACGACGATGCCCGAAAGCGGCCCGCGAACGGCCATTATTTTCCCCGGTTCATTTCTTGCGGCACGGTCTTAGCGCATGGCATGGGCCGGATCAACGTGCCGGGGCCGCCACGACGCGCGATGCCGGCAGGCGCACCGTGACCGTGGTGCCCCGGCCTTTCTCGCTGTCGATCTGCATCTCGCCGTCATGCAGCGCCACCAGGCTTTTGGTGATCGGCAGGCCCAGGCCCGTGCCCTCGTAGCGCCGCGCCAGCTCGGCGTCGACCTGGCGAAAGGGCAGCAGCGCCAACGCGATCTCGTCCTCGGTCATGCCGATGCCGGTGTCGGCCACGGCAAGCGTGGGCCGCCCGTCCGGCTCGATCCACGCGCGCACCGTTACGGTGCCGCCGACTTGCGTGAATTTCACCGCGTTCGACACCAGGTTCAGCACGATCTGGCGCAAGCGCACTTCGTCCGCGCGCACCGCCGGCATCCCGGGCGCGATGTCGATCGTCATCGTCAACCCGGCGTCCTTGGCGCGGTGCGACAGCAGCGCCGTCTGATGCTCGACCAGCGCGCCCAGGTCGAAATCGGAATCGAACAGCCGCAGCCGTCCGGCGTCCATCTTGGCCATATCCAAGATGTCGTTGATCAGCGTCAGCAGGTGGCCGCCCGAATCGCAAATGAACTTCGCGTATTCGATATATCGGGGGTCCTTCTCGCCGTAGACGCGGTCGCGGATCACCTCGGCGAAGCCCAGGATGGCGTTCAGCGGCGTGCGCAGCTCGTGGCTCATGTTCGCCAGGAACGCCACCTTGGCCTGGTTGGCCTCCTCGGCCTCGTTGATCGCCTGGCGCAGCGCCGATTCGGCGCGCTTGCTCATGGTGACGTCCACCACCGTGCCCTCATAGAACAGCGGCCGGCCCGCCGCGTCGCGCACCACCCACGCGTTCTCGGAGATCCAGATGCGCTCACGCGTCTTGTGGCGGTAGACCTCGGACACGAAGCCATTGACGCGGCCGTCGCGCTCCAGCAGGCGCTTGAACTCGTCGCGCCGCGCGGAATCGACGTACCATTCCGCGGCAATGTCGTTGACCGCCGCCAGCATCTCGGCCTCGCTGGCATAGCCGTTGAGGCGCACCAGGGCCGGATTGGCGCGCAATTGGCGCCCGTCGGGCGTCGAGCGGTAAATGCCTTCG
This sequence comes from Rhodospirillaceae bacterium, assembly GCA_023266845.1. Taxonomy (GTDB): domain Bacteria; phylum Pseudomonadota; class Alphaproteobacteria; order JAEULC01; family JAEULC01; genus JAEULC01. Next base: position 37,974 of record JAHFPH010000005.1, on the reverse strand, counting down.
GCCGCGTTGTCGAAGATGCGGCCCAGGTCCTGGGCGATGCGGGCCTGGGCTTCCTGCGCCCGCACCAGCTCGCTTACGTCCACGGCGGTGCCGATGAAGCTGCGGGTCTTGCCGGCGGCGTCGCGTTCGGCGGCGGCGGTGGCCGAAATCCATAGCGCCGATCCGTCGCGCCGGCGGATGCGGATCAGCATGTTCTCGACGCGTCCGTCGCGCTCCATCACGCTGAGCGCCGCTTCGCGCTGCGCCGGATCGGCGTAGAACTGGCGCGCAAGGTCGTAGGTTTCGGCCACTAGCTGCTCGGGGCTGTCGTAGCCCAAAAGCCGCGCCATCATCGGATTGGCGCGCACGAAGCGCCCGGCCGGCGTGGTTTGGAAAATCCCCACGCCCGCGATGTCGAAAAACGGCCAGAAGATATCGCCGCCGCCATCGGCGCCGTTGGGGCCGCGCGCCGCGCGCCGCGCCGTCATCGCCCGCTCTTCCCGGCATTCGCCGTCATCGTTGCGTCCATGCCAAGAAACAGGCGCCTGCCCATCTGTCAACCAATGCGTTGCACATCGTTCGTACAGTGTCAGGCCTTTTTTACCACAGCACGGCGCGGTATTCGCGGCTTTCGTTGCAGCTCTGCAACGCCGCGTGGAAGGAAGAAGCCACGGGCATGGCCTGGTCCAGCGGCTTGGCGCTTGCGTTCCAGCGACCGGCGGGCCGCCATGCCCGGGCTAGTGTTTGGCGCGCTGGCCCGCCGCGCGGGTCTGGCTCAGCGATGCGCGTGTGGTCAGCGCCTCGGGATCGACCTTCAGGTCGATGATCGCGGGCTTGCCGCTGGCGACCGAGCGCCGATAGGCCGCGGCGAACTGGTCGGTGCGCTCCACCGTTTCGCCGTGCCCGCCGCAAGCGCGCGCCAGGGCCGCGAAATCCGGGTTTTGGATGTCGGTGCCGGACACACGGCCGGGATAGAATTTTTCCTGGTGCATGCGGATCGATCCGTACATGCCGTTGTTGAACACGATGGTCACGAACGGCGCGCCGTACTGCACGGCGGTCGAGAATTCTTGCACCGTCATCATCAGGCATCCGTCGCCGGAAAAGCACACCACGGTGCGTTCGGGATGCTTCAGTTTGGCCGCCACCGCGGCCGGCAGGCCATAGCCCATCGATCCGCTGGTCGGCGCCAATTGCGTGCGGAACTTGCGGAATGTGTAATAGCGGTGCGCCCACACCGCGTAGTTGCCCGCGCCGTTGGTGATGATGGCGTCGTCCGGCAGCGTGTCGCTCAGGTGCTTCACGATCACCGCCATGTCCACCGGGCCGGGGGTGGATTGCAGCTTGGAATCCGCCACATAGTCCGCGCGTGCGGCCTTGGTCCAGGCCGACCAGCGTGGGTTTTTGACCGGCGGCAGCGCGGCCATCGCCTTGGCGGCTTCGATCGGCGATGCCACGATCGCCAGGTCCGTCTGCCACACCCGGCCGATCTCGTCGGGGTCGGGAAACACATGGATGATCTTTTGCGCCGGACGCGGCAGGTCGAACATCTGATAGCCGTCGGTTTCCACGTCGCCCAGCCGCGTGCCCAGCGCCAGCACCAGGTCGCAGTCGCGCGCGCGCTTGGCGGCGGTCGGCGCCATCGCCACGCCCAGATACCCGGCGTAGCCGTCGCAGGTGTTGTCCACCAGGTCCTGGCGGCGGAAGGTGGCGAACACCGGCAGCTGGTTGACGGCGGCGAAGCGCTTCACCGCCTCGGCCGCATCCGCGTCCCACACGCCGCCGCCCACCACCATGATCGGCCGCTCGGCCTTTTCCAGCAGCGCCAGCAATTCCTGCATCTGCTGCGGTGCAGGCGCGGCTTGCGCGCCCACCGACGGCGCCGCGTCGGCCACCTCGGCGGTATCGGTCAGCATGTCCTCGGGCAACGCCAGCACGACAGGGCCGGGCCGGCCGGAGGTGGCGATCTGGAACGCGCGGTTGACGAATTCGGGCACGCGCCGGGGATCGGTGATCTGGCCCACGAACTTGGCCTGGCCGGCGAACATTTGCTTGAAGTCGACTTCCTGGAATCCCTCGCGGCCCAGCGTGTTGCGCTCCACCTGACCCACGAACAGGATCATGGGCGTGGAATCCTGCGCGGCGATGTGCAGCCCCGCCGTCGCGTTGGCCGCGCCCGGGCCGCGCGTCACGAAGCACAAGCCGGGCCTGCCCGTGAGCTTGCCATAGGCGTCGGCCATCATCGCCGCGCCCCCTTCCTGGCGGCAGACGATGGTGCGGATCTGCTGCGTGTCGTAGAGCGCGTCCAAAGCGGCCAGGTAGCTTTCGCCGGGCACGCAGAAAATCGTGTCGGCGCCGTTCAGCGCCAGCGCGTCGATCAGGATGCGCCCGCCCGTGCGGGGGCTGTGTTTTTCAGGCATGGCGCTCCCTTGATCGTCGACCGTCGGATGTCGGAGTTTAGCCGCCCACGGCGTCCATATACAGGTCCAACAGCTCGTCCTGCTCGGCGCGGTCGGCCTTGTCCATTTTCCTCAAGCGCACCACCTGGCGCATGATGCGCGTGTCGAACCCGCCGCCCTTGGCCTCGCTGTACACTTCCTTGATGTCGGCGGAAATCGCCCCGCGCTCGTCCTCCAGTTTCTCGATGCGCTCGACCAGCGCCTTGAGCTGCCCGGGGTTAACACCGCCTTTTTTCGCCGCCCGTCCTGCCGTTCCGTCCACGTGCCGCTCCTTTGAATGCGAGGATCGCGCGCGACCTTAGCCGCCGCGTCGCGCGCGGCGCAAGGTGCTGGGCCTGTGGAAACCCTGAGTTCCGTGGATAGAGTGCCGGCGCGGGCGTTCTCAGTGCTTGTGGTCCTTGGTCGCTTCTTTCAGCTTCTTCATCGCCTCGGGCGTCGCTTCCCTGGCGTATTTCTTCTTCCACTCGTCGTACGGCATGCCGTAGACGATCTGACGCGCCTCGGGGTCGGTCATTTTCACGCCGCGCCGTTCCGCCTCGGCCAGATACCATTTCGACAGGCAGTTGCGGCAGAACCCGGCCAGGTTCATCAGGTCGATGTTCTGCACGTCGGTGCGCCCGCGCAGATGCTCCACCAGCCGGCGGAACGAAGCCGCCTCCAGTTCGGTGCGGGTTTTGTCGTCCAGCTTCATGGGTTTCTCCAAAATCCCTCTATTTCGCCGTAGCTTAGCGGCTTGGGGCGGGATTGTAACCCCTTGGGGCGCCCCCCGCGCCCGTGCTATGGTCCGGCCGGTTTTCCACGAACAGCATTTAGGCAGCGGACGGCCAGGGTGCAGGCTTCTCCCGTCGGCAAGATCGCGTTCGACCAGTCCACCCGCGCGCTGATGCGCCGGATCGTCAGGGACCATTTGCGCCCGCATTGGCGCCGCCTGGCGCTGGCCGGCGTTTGCATGATTTTGGGCGCCGCCGCGACCGCTGCGCTGGCGAAGCTGATGGAGCCGGTGATCGACGACGTGTTCGTCAACCGCGACGCCAGCATGCTGGCCTGGGTGTCGGCGGCGGTTCTGACCACGTTCTTCGTCAAGGGTATGGCGACCTATGCCCAGGCGATGCTGATGAGCTTCATCGGCCAGCGCATCGTCTCGGACCTGCAGATCGACCTCTATGGCCGGCTGATCCGCGCCGATCTGGCGATGCTCCACGACACGCCCTCAGGCACGCTGGTCTCGCGCCTGGTCAACGACGTCGGCATGCTGCGCGGCGTGGTGTCCACCACGCTTACCAGCATCGGCAAGGATTTCCTTACCGTGCTGATGCTGGTGGCCGTCATGTTCCGCCAGGACTGGTCGCTGGCGCTGGTGGCCTTCGTGGTGTTTCCGCTGGCGGTGCTGCCGATTTCCAAGATCGGCAAGCGCATGCGCAAAGTGTCCACCCGCACGCAAGTGCAAATCGCTCAGCTCATGACGCTGTTCGGTCAGACCTTCCAGGGCGCGCGGCACGTCAAGGCCTATGGCATGGAAGGCTACGAGACCGGCCGGGCGCGCGCCGCGATCGAAGGCATGTTCGGCCTGTGGCAGCGCGCGGCGCGCACCCGCTCGATCATCCATCCCGTCATGGAGACGCTCGGCGGATTCGCCATCGTGGTGGTGATCCTCTATGGCGGGCATCAGGTGATAGCGGGTCAGCGCACGGCCGGCGCGTTCTTCTCGTTCGTCACCGCGCTGCTTCTGGCCTACGAGCCGATGAAGAAGCTGGCGCAGCTGAACACCACGCTGCAGGAAGGCCTGGCCGCCGCGGCGCGCGTATTCGCGGTGCTGGATAGCGCTCCCAAGATCGTCGACAAGCCCAGCGCGATCGACATCGACGCGCGCGGCGCCTCGATCAAGTTCGAACAGGCGCGTTTTCGCTACAGCGCCGAGCGCGCGGCGCTCGACGGAATTACATTCGAGGTCCCGGCGGGCAAGACCGTGGCCCTGGTCGGCCCCTCGGGCGCGGGCAAGTCCACGGTCGTCAATTTGATCCCGCGCTTCTACGACGTGAACGAAGGGCGCATTTCGATCGGCGGGCACGACATCCGCGATATCCGCCTGCAATCGCTGCGCGCCAGTATCGCGCTGGTCAGCCAAGAGGTCAGCCTGTTCGACGACACGGTCGCCGCCAACATCGCCTATGGCCGGCCCGACGCGCCGATGGCCGATATCGAGCGCGCCGCCAGGCTCGCGGGCGCGCACGACTTCGTCGCCGGGTTGCCCGAGGGCTATGCCACGCTGGTGGGCGAGCACGGGGTGAAACTGTCGGGCGGCCAACGCCAGCGCGTGATGATCGCGCGCGCTCTCTTGAAGAACGCGCCAATCCTGCTGCTGGACGAGGCCACCTCGTCGCTCGACGGCGAGGCCGAGCGCCAGGTGCGCGAGGCGCTGGCCACGCTGATGGAGGGCCGCACCACGCTGGTCGTGGCGCACCGGCTTACCACCGTCACCAACGCCGACAGAATCTATTACCTTGCCGACGGCCGGATCGTGGAAAGCGGTAGCCATGCCGAGCTGTTGGCGCGCGGCGGGCACTACGCGCGGCTCTACGCGCTGCAGGCGGCCGACGATTCCGCCCCCGCGCTCAGGTTCGTGGCCTCGGCCTGATCTTCAAGACCCCATGCGCTCGCTGAACCATTATTCGAAACAGGCTTTGAAAAGCGATCTGGCGCAGCGCCTGTTCTGCTGGATGGGCGCCTGGTATCTGCGCCTGGTCCATGTCACCGGGCGCTGGCGGGTGGAGGGCGACGCCGAGGCGCGCGCGATGTGGCGCGACGGCAAGCCCTTCATCCTCGGCTTCTGGCACAACCGGCTGCTGATGATGCCGTTCGCCTGGAACCCGCCCCACGGCACCCGCACGGCGCCGATCCACATGCTGATCTCGGCGCACCAGGACGGACAGTTGATCGCGCGGGCCGTAAGCCATTTCCGCATCGAAACCGTTTCCGGGTCCGACAGCCGCAACACCATGTCGGCTATGCGCGCCATGGTGCGCGCGGTGCGCCGGGGAAGCTGGATCGGCATCACGCCCGACTCGCCGCCCGGCCCGCGCATGCGCGCCAAGAACGGCGTGGCGGTGCTGGCGCGGCTGGCGCAGGTGCCGGTGATTCCGGCCACCTATTCGGTCGCGCGCCGGCGCGTGCTCGGCAGCTGGGACCGGCTGATCGTGCCGTTGCCGTTTTCGCGCGGGGTGTTTTTGTGGGGCGCGCCGATATCCGTGGCGGAAGACGCGGACGAGGCGGCGCTGGAGCGCGCGCGCCAGCAAGTCGAGGATAAGCTGAGCGCGCTGTCGGCCGAGGCCGACAGGCGCTGCGGGCATGCGGCGATCGAGCCCGGCCCGCCGCTCAACGCCGAGGAACGCGCAAGCGACACCCCCGCCTCGGCGCGGGCCGCGGAATAGCGTCGTGACGCTCGCCTTCTATCGCGGGCTGACGACCGCGGCCGAGCCGCTGATCCGCCTCTATCTCCAACGCCGCCAGGCCGCGGGCAAGGAAGACCCCGAGCGTCTCGACGAACGCTTCGGGCTGCCGTCGCGCCCGCGGCCATCCGGGCCGCTCGTCTGGGTGCACGGCGCGTCGGTGGGCGAGGCGGTGTCGGTGCTGGCGCTGATCGACCGCATGCTGGAAGAACGGCCGGGCCTCAACGTGCTGGTTACGACCGGCACCGTGACCTCGGCCCGGCTGTTGGGTCAGCGATTGCCGCCGCGCGCCTTCCATCAGTATGTGCCCGTGGATCGCGCGGGCTGGGCGCGGCGCTTCGTTAAGCACTGGAAGCCCGATCTGGCGCTGTGGGTGGAGTCTGAACTCTGGCCCAATCTGATCGGCGCCATCGGCGACGCCGGCACGCCCTTGGTGCTGGTGAACGCGCGTATATCCGAAGCTTCGTATCGGCGCTGGCGGCGCGTGCCGTTCGTGATCCGGCCGCTGCTCGGCCGTTTCGCCCTGTGCCTGGGCCAGGACGAGGCGCAGACCGGCCGGCTGGTGGATCTGGGCGCGCCTAAGACGCTGACCCTGGGCAATCTGAAATTCGCCGCGGCGCCGTTGCCGGTGGACGAAGCCACCCTGGCGTCGATGCGCCGCGCCATAGCCGGGCGCAAGGCATGGATCGCGGCCAGCACGCATCCCGGCGAGGAAGCGATGATCGCTGCGGCGCATCGCGCGCTCGCCAAGACGCACCCCGGGCTGCTGACGATCATCGTCCCGCGCCATCCCGATCGCGGGGCCGGCATCGCCGCGGACCTGGCCGCGCAAGGCTTTTCGGTCGCGCGCCGTTCGGCGGGGCAGGAGCCGGCGGGCGCCGGGATCTACGTCGCCGACACGATGGGCGAGCTGGGCTTGTTCTATCGCCTCGCTCCCGTGGCCTTCATCGGCGGGTCGCTGGTGCCGCATGGCGGGCACAACCCCTTGGAACCGGCGGCATTGGGAGCCGCCGTCCTGGCCGGACCGCATATGCATAATTTTTCCATCGTGGCTGAGGACATGATCGCCGCCGGCGCGCTGCTTGCGGTCGCGTCCGCGGATGCGCTGGCGCGCGAGGTCGGCGCGCTGCTCGACGCTCCGGCGCGGCGCGAGGCCGCCGCCGCCGCGGGGCGCCGCGTTGCCGAAGCGCGCGCGCATGTGCTGGCCGCGGTGTTGGCCGAAATCGCGCCTTGGCTCGACCAAGCCCAGCGCCGCCACGCCAATGGCGCCGACGACCCGGCGGGTCAGCGTGCGCGCGCCTGATTTCTGGCAAAACCGCGACAGTCCGCTGGGGAAACTGCTCCAGCCCGCGGGATCGGCCTATGCGGCCTGCGCCATGCTGCTCAGGGCGATGGCAAAGCCGCATCGCGCGCAAGTGCCGGTGGTCTGCATCGGCAATTTGGTCGTGGGCGGCGCAGGCAAAACGCCCACGGCGATGGCGGTGCAGCGCTGGTATGCCGCGCGCGGCCTGGATGTGCATTTCCTAAGCCGCGGTTATGGCGGGCGCCTCAAGGGACCGCATCGCGTGAACCGCGACGCCGACACATCAGGCGACGTGGGCGACGAGCCGCTGCTGCTGGCCGCCCGCGCCGCCACCTGGGTGGCGCGCGACCGCGCCGCCGGCGCCGGCGCCGCTGCGGTCGCCGGCGCCGAGCTCATCGTCATGGATGACGGGTTCCAGCACCATGGGCTGCAAAAGACCCTGTCGCTTCTGGTCGTGGACGGCGGCATGGGTTTCGGCAACCGGCGCGTGATGCCGGCGGGTCCGTTGCGCGAGCCGGTATCGGCCGGTCTGAAACGAGCCGACGCCGTGGTGCTGGTGGGCGACGACGTGTCGGGGATTCGCGCCACGATCGGCGACCGGCTGCCGGTGCTGGCCGCGCGCATCCTGCCGGGGCCGGACGGCGACCGCTACAAGGGCGAGCGCGTGGCGGCCTTCGCCGGCATCGGCCGGCCGCGCAAATTCTACGACACGCTGCGCACGCTGGGGGCGCAAGTCGTGGCCACCAGGGACTTTCCCGATCACTATCGATACCGGCCCGAGGACATCATGGACATGGTCGAGCACGCGGCCAAGCGCGACGCGGTGCTGATCACCACCACGAAGGACGCGATGCGCCTGCCACCCGGCGCGCTCAACATGCTGCATGTGCTGGGGGTGGAGCTGTTCTTCGACGACCCCCAGCTCGCCGGCGCGGTGCTGGCGCGGGCCTTGCCGGCCCAAGGCGCGACAAAAGGCAAGCGATGAAGCCTCGCGATCCGCTGAGTCAATGGTGGCTAAAGCACGTGCTGCAGCCGTTGCGGCGCTGGGGGATGATCGGCATTTTGGAATTCCTGCGCCTATTGCCGGTCGACGCCGCCACGGCCGCATTTGGGCGTTTCGCGCGCGCCGTCGGCCCGTGGATGCCGGCCAGCAACCGCGCCAGGCGCAATCTCGAGCTGGCGTTTCCCGGAATCGCGCCCGCCGAGCGCGAACGCATCGTCGCCGCGATGTGGGACAACCTGGCCCGCGTGGTGTGCGAATACGGGCAGCTCGACGCGATCGTGCGCGAGCAGGACACGCGGATCGAGATCGTCAACGCCGAACACCTCGACGCGCTGCGCGACGATGATCGCCCGGGCATCCTGTTCTCGGCCCATATCGCGAGTTTCGAGATGATCACGCTGGCCGCGCGGATGCGCGGGCTGCGCGTCCATGTGATCTATCGCAACGCCAACAACCTGGCGCTGGACGCCTATATCCGCCGCCGCCAAAGCGTCAGCGGGGCCGAGCTGATCCGCAAAAGCGCGCGCGGCGCCCGCCGGCTGATCGAGGTGATGCGCGCGAAGGGCCATGTCGTGCTGCTGGTCGACCAGAAGCTGAACGATGGAATAGCGGTGCCGTTCTTCGGCCGCCCCGCCATGACGTCGCCGGCCTTGGCCCAGCTCGCGCTGCGTTACGACTGCCCGGTGGTTCCGGTGCATGTCGAGCGCATCCGGGGCAGCTACTATCGCGTGGTGTGCGACAAGCCGCTGTCGGTGCCGCGCAGCGGCGATCAGGTCGCCGACGTGTTGGCGCTGATGACCGAGGTCAACAAGGTGGTCGAGGGCTGGATCAGGGCCAAGCCCGAGCACTGGCTATGGCTGCACCGCCGCTGGCCGAAAGACGCGGTCTAGGAAGCGCGCTGGACAGCAGCCTCGCGGCGCAGGCGCGACTCGACGATCATATCGATGCCCTGGTCGAAGCTCATGCCGGCTTTCCGCAGCATGGCGGCGAAACCGGAATCGGGCGACAGGCAGGGATTGGCGTTGACCTCGAGCACGAACGGCTCGTTTTTCCGGTCCAGGCGGAAATCCACCCGCGCATAGCCGCGCAATCCGAACAGCTTCCAGCATTCCAACGCGATTTCGCCCAGCCGTTCGATCAGGGGCGCGAGTTCGTCCTCGATATCGAGGCATAACGGCGTGTGGATATAGGCGAACGAGCCCTTGTCCCATTTCGAGGCGTAGTCGGCGACGCGCGGCATGCCGGGCGGGAAGTCGATGAAGCGCAGCTCGGACGCCGGCAGCAGCAGCGGCCGGTCGGGCGGCAACTCGGGGCTTTCCAGCATGGCGATGTTGAACTCACGCCCGTCGACGAAGCTCTCGGCGAACCATTCGCCGCCGTGGCGCGCCGCCATCTCGGCCATGCGCCGCCGCGCTTCGGCCACGCCGCCGACCACCGCGCCCGCGTCGATGCCGATCGACGCATCCTCCCAGACCGGCTTCACGATCAGCTTGCCGGCGATTTTCGGGGGCGCTTCGCTGGCCTCGAACCACGGCGCGGTGGCGATGCCCGCATCGGCCAGGCGGCACTTGGTCAGCGCCTTGTTCGTGGTCTCGAACAGCGCCACCGTGCCGTTGCCGGTATAGGGCAGTCCCATCGCGTCCAGCACGCTCGCCGGCAGGTGCTGATGCTGGCCCCGGCCGCCGAGGGATTCCACCAGGTTGAACACGATCGCCGGGTTCATTTTCTTGAGCCGCGCGGCCATGGCCGCCAGATCCAGCGTCACCGGCACTTGTACCGGCGTCCAGCCCAGGCGCTTCAGCGCCGCCGCGACCACGCCGATCTGCACCAGCGTGTCCTGCTCGTCCGCGGCCGCATCCGGCGGCACCGCGGCGTGCAGGATCGCGACCAGGTTCCTTTGCGCCGGTTTGGCCATCTATTATTCCGCCGCCGCGCGGCGCGCGGGCGGATCGGCCTTGCCCCGGTCGATCCGCAGCGCCGCCGAGTCGACGATGCGCCGGATCAAATCGCCGTATTGCCGCCCGGCCATCTGCCACATGATCGGCAGGTCGGAATAGCCGGGGCGCAGCCCCGCCAGCGGATTGATCTCGATGAAGTTGACCCGGCCGTCCTCGGCTTCGCGTAGATCCACGCGACCCGCGTCGCGGCAGCCCAGCGCCCGCCAGACCTTGAGCGCCGCCTCGGCCGCCGCCCGGCCTGCCGCGTCGTCGGCAAGGCGGTACGACACGCGGCCTTCCCATTGCTCCTTGTTGGCATAGGAATAGACGCCCTGCTCGGCGTCCGCGCCCAACTGCACTTCCATCGCGCCCACGGCCTCGGCGCGCTCGCCGGTGCCGGTGATGCCCACGGTGAACTCGCGTCCCGGCAGGAAGGTCTCGACCAGCACGGGCTGGCGATAGCGCGTCAGCAATTCGCGGCACCGTTCCGCCAATTGCTTCGCGCCGGCGCAGCGCGACGCGGCGGAAATGCCCTTGCTGGTGCCTTCGGCCACGGGCTTGGCGAACAACGGATAGGGCAGGGCGACGCGCGCGATATCGGCCTCGGTCTCGACCAGCGCGAACTCGGGGGTCGGGACGCCGCAATCCCGCGCCACGCGCTTGGTCAGCGCCTTGTGCAGGGTCAAGCCCATCACCAGCGGATCGGAGAAGGTATAGGCGATGCCATAGGCGTCCAGCAGCGCCGGCACCTGGGCCTCGCGCCCCAGCCCGTGCATGCCCTCGGCGATGTTGAACACCAGGTCCCAGCGCTCGTTTTTCGCCAGCCGCTCTACCAAACGGCGCATGTTGCCGATGCGAAGGGTGCGGTGGCCCAGCGCGCGGATCGCCTGGTCCAGCGCGTCGATCGTCGCCGGGCTGTCGAACTCGGCGGTTTCTTCTTCGCTATAGCCTTCGGCCAGATAGTCGGACCTGAGGTCGTAGGTCAGGCCGACCAGTAACCCTGTCACGCGAAACTCCAGTGCGGACCGGACGGTTGCTTCCGTCCTTGAAAAATCCGCTATTCGGCCGCCTGTCGTATCGGCCGGTCGGCGGCGACGTTGCCGCCCGGATCGGCATAGCGATATATGCCGCCTTCGAAATTGCGGAACACCAGATCGTCGCCGTCGCGGCCGATCAGATACTCCGGCAACAACGGAATTTTTCCGCCGCCGCCCGGTGCGTCGATCACGAATTGCGGCACCGCATAGCCGGTGGTGTGGCCGCGCAGACCCTGGATGATCTCCAGGCCCTTCTCGACGGGCGTGCGGAAATGCGACGAGCCGCTGATCGGGTCGCATTGGAAGATGTAATAGGGCTTGACGCGATAGCGCAGCAGCCCGTGCATCAGCGTCTTCATCACCTCGACCGAGTCGTTCACGCCGCGCAGCAGCACGGTCTGGCTGCCCAGCGGAATGCCCGCGTCGGCCAGGCGCGCGGTCGATTCCTTGGTCTCGGGCGTCAGCTCGTTCGGATGGGTGACGTGGATGCTCATCCATAAGGGGTGGTGCCGGCGCAGCATCTTCACCAGGTCCCGGGTGATGCGCTGCGGCAGGACTATCGGGATCTTGGACCCGATGCGGATGAATTCGATATGCGGAATGGCGCTGAGCCGCGTCAGCAGCCAGTCCAGCTTCTCGTCGGCCAGCGTCAGGGGGTCGCCGCCGGACAGCAGCACGTCGCGCACCTCGGTGTGCTCGCGCAGGTACTCGAGCGCCCGTTCCCACTGCGCGTAGTTGAAGGTGTATTCGCCGCCCGCGTCGCCCACCATGCGCGAGCGGGTGCAGTACCGGCAATAGGTCGAACAGAACCCGGTGGTCAAAAACAGCACCCGGTCGGGGTAGCGGTGCACCAGGCCCGGCACCACGGCGTGCTTGTCCTCGCCAAGCGGGTCGTCGTCCTCGCCGCGCGCCTTGTAGTACTCGTTGTTGACCGGAACATGGGTACGGCGCAGCGGCTCCTGCGGATCGTCGCGGCCCATCAGGCTCAGGTAATAGGGGGTGATGCCCACGGGCAGCGAGCCGGTATGGCGCTCGATGGCGGTGGCCTCGTCCACCGACAGGTTCATGATCTGGGCAAGCTGCTTCAGCGACTTGACGCGGTGGCTCACCTGCCAGCGCCAGTCGTTCCACTGGGCGGCGGTGGCGTCGGGAAAGAAGCGCTTGCGGAACTCGTTGGCGGCAGGGCCGATCGGGAAACGGGAATTGCTGGCTCGCCGCTTGGTTTGGGGGGGAAACAGCGCGGCGAAGTTGGGAGTGATGACGTCCGGACGGGCGGCTATGGTTGGGGAGCCAGAGGCGCCGGTCCCGTTGCCGCTACTGCGCGGCTCTGGGTCCAACGACAATCGGTCTTCCATCAGGGATGCGCTCTCCATTTTCGTTTCGACGCCGGCAGATTCGACTCCGGCGCGTGATCGGGCGAACAAAGAATCGATTCGCGCCGATAATTCTTGCCTGATTAAGACTCTTGGCGGAGTTTTGTAAAGAACAATGTGGCGTTTTTCGCCCATAAATCGGCAATTTTTGCATCTTTCGGGTCGTTTCGACCGAATTCGAGGGTCAAACGCGAAAAAAATCTCGATGACGATGCTTCGATCGGCGTGTGCGATCACATTCCGCGCGGCAAATACAGCGCGATCCACGCCATCGCCAGCATCATCGCGCCGGCCGCGGCGAACACGGTGGGCAGCGGAAGGAAAGTCAGGATCACCGCGAACACCATCGGGCCGGTGATGTCGGCGATTTGGCGATAGGTGCTGTAGACCGTCGCCATTTCGGCGCGCTCATAGGGGTGGACGGCGCGCAGGAAAGTGACGCCCCCCAGCGCGTCCAGCGCCGTGGTGGCCATGGCGCCGATCACCAGCAGGGCGGCGGCGAACAGCGGCGCGCCCGCTGCGGCGGCGACCATGATCGACAGGCTGCCGGCCGCCAGATAGGCCCCGACGACCACCGGCCTGATGCCGGTATGCCGCGCCAGCCGCCCATAGGTCGTGCTTAAGAACAGCATGCCGTTGCCGATCGAGACCACCGCCGCGCCCGTGGACGGCTCGAACCCCGCCTTCACCATGAACAGCGGCGCGTATACATAGAACATCGCCCACCAGATCCCCCGGCTGAAGGCGATGGCATAGGCAAGCCTGAGCCGCGGCTGGCTAAGGAAGCGCCGCACGTCATAGGCGACGCTGGGCGGCAGGCGGCTGGCGGGCGCGACCGCCGGGTTTTCGCGGATGCGAAGCAGCCAGAAATATCCCAGCAGCAGCATGCCGCAACCCGAGGCGATGCCGCAGGCTGCTTCTAGCCCCAACTTGTCGGCCACATACACTCCCGCCACCGGGCCCAGCGTCCAACTGACCCCGCCGAACAGCAGCCGGATCGGCTCGGTGCGCACCAGCTCGCGCTTCCGGATGAAATCCATGATGTAAAGGTTGAGGGTGGTGTAGAGCGCGGCGGTGCCGAACACGCGCAGCCACATGCCGGTCGCCAATCCGGTCAGGGTGGCGGTGGCGATCGCCGCACCCATGGCGATCAGCGACAGGCAGCCGATCGTATAGATCCATTTCCGGCGCATCAGGCGCATCAGGAACGGGATCGCCAGCGTACCGGCCAAACCCGCGAAGCTGATGCAAAGATATAGAAGGCTCACGTCGCGCTCGCTGCCCAGGATGCGAAAGGCGGTCAGCGGGATCAGCGACACCAGGAACGCCCGTGCCATCGAATCCAGCAGAAACATCACGCCGAACACGGTGGCGCCCGGTGCTGCCATGGGCATCAGGAAACCGGGGACGAGCATGCGGGGGTTCATACGACGGCCGCGAGGCCGTGACCAGAGACCCCATTCGGTTCATGGCTATTGCAAGCCTGGGGGTGCGGAGTATGCTCGGTCGCACTCGCGCCGCCTGCTTCCTCAACTCAGCGACACCGCCTCGGATGCTGATCGTCGCCGCCCTAGCGATTCTTTGTTTGATCCTGCTTGGCCTATGCGGCCCCTTGCATGGGCGGCTCGGTCACGCCACGTCGATCGCCTATGCCGGCGCGGCCGGCGCCACCGCCGTGCTGCTGCTCATGGGCCTCGCGGCGCTGATCGGCGCCGCCGGGGCCGCGCCCGTCACCGCGTCGCTGTCCGTGGGCCTGCCCTGGCTCGGGGCGCATTTCCGCATCGACGCGCTCAGCGCCTATTTCATGGTGGTGGTGAATCTGGGCGGGTTGGCCGCCAGCATCTATGGCATCGGCTATGGCGAGCATGAACGCCAGCCCGGCCGGGTGCTCGCTTTCTTTCCCGCCTTCCTCGCCGGCATGAACATGGTGCTGCTGGCCGACGACGCCTTCGCCTTCCTTCTGTCCTGGGAGTTCATGTCGCTGAGCTCGTGGCTCTTGGTCGTCGCCAACCACCGCCAGCCCGACAATCTTCATGCCGGCTACGTGTATCTGGTGATGGCCAGCATGGGCACCTTCGCCCTGCTGCTCGGTTTCGGCCTTCTGGCCGGGCCTGAGGGCGGCTACGCGTTCGAAACCATCCGCGCCGCGGCGCCCGGATCGGGCCGCGCCGCCATCGTGCTGGCGTTGGCGCTGCTGGGCGCGGGCTCCAAGGCCGGCATCGTACCGCTGCACGCCTGGCTGCCTCTGGCGCATCCCGCCGCGCCCAGCCATGTCTCGGCGCTGATGTCCGGCGTGATGACCAAGGTCGCGGTCTACGGCTTCGTGCGCATCGCCTTCGATCTTCTGGGTCCGCCGGACTGGTGGTGGGGGCTGGTGGTGCTGGTTCTCGGCGGAATCACCGCGGTGATGGGCGTGCTCTATGCGCTGATGCAGCACGACCTGAAGCGCCTGCTCGCCTATCACACGGTCGAGAATATCGGCATCATCTATATCGGCCTTGGCCTGGCGCTTGCCTTCCAGGCCCAGGGCCATGCCGGCGTGGCGGCGTTGGGCCTCGCCGCCGGATTGCTGCATGTGCTCAACCACTCGCTGTTCAAAAGCCTGCTGTTCTTCGGCTCGGGCGCGGTGCTGGTGGCGACCGGCGAGCGCGACATGGAGCGGCTGGGCGGCTTGATCCACCGCATGCCGGCGACGGCGCTCTATTTCCTGGTCGGGTGCGCGGCGATCTCGGCGCTGCCGCCGCTCAACGGCTTCGTGTCGGAGTGGATGACCTTCCAGGCCATCCTGCTGAGCCCGCAATTGCCGGACTGGACGCTGCGCTTCGCCGTGCCGGCGGTCGGCGCCATCCTGGCCCTGTCGGCGGCGCTGGCCGCCACCTGCTTCGTCAAGGCCTTCGGCATCGTGTTCCTGGGCCGGCCGCGCTCGCTCGAGGCCGCGGCGGCGCGCGAGGCCGATCGCTGGCAGCTCGGTTCGATGGGCGCGCTCGCGGCCTTATGCGTGGTGGTCGGCGTCGTGCCGGGGTTGTTCGTCGACCTGCTGGGACCGGTGACGCAGCTTCTGGTCGGCGACCGGCTGGGACCGCAGCTCGGCCTGCCCTGGCTCACGCTGGTGCCGGTGGCCGAGGCGCGCAGCTCTTACAACGGCCTGCTGCTGCTGCTGTTCATCGCCTTCTCCACCGTGGCGCCGGCGCTGCTGATCCACCGCTACGCCACGCGCGCCACGCGTCGCGGCGCGCTGTGGGATTGCGGCACCCCCACCAGCGACCCGGCCGCGCAATACAGCGCCGGCAGCTTCGCCCAGCCGATCCGGCGCGTTTTCGGCGCGATGGTGTTCCACGCGCGCGAACATGTCGACATGCCGCAGCCCGGCGAAACCCGCGCCGCGCGATTCCATGTCGATTTGCGCGACCTGGCCTGGGATTTCTTCTACGACCCGGTCGCACGTGGCGTGTCGGCAGTGGCAGGGCGCATGAACCACCTGCAGTTCCTGACCATCCGGCGCTATCTGACCCTGGTGTTCGGCGCGCTGGTGCTGCTGCTCATGGTGTTGGCGGTATGGCACTGATCTTGAACCTGATCGTGCAGGGCGCGCAGATGGCGCTGGTGCTGTTGCTGGCGCCGCTGTTGACCGGCGTGGTGCGGCTCATGAAGGCGCGGCTGATGGGAAGGCGCGGGCCGTCGCCGCTGCAACCCTATCGCGACCTGCTGCGCCTGACGCGCAAGGAGGCGGTGCTGGCCGAGAACGCCTCGTGGCTGTTCCGCACGGCGCCCTATCTGGTGTTCGCCATGATCTGGGTTGCGGCCTCGCTGATTCCGACCTTCGCCACCGGGCTCATCTTTTCGTGGTCGGCCGATCTGATCGCGATCGTGGCGCTGCTCGGCAGCGCGCGGTTCTTCCTGGCGCTCGCGGGCATGGATATCGGCACCAGCTTCGGCGGCATCGGCTCGTCGCGCGAAATGATGATCGCCTCGCTGGCCGAGCCGGCGATGCTGATGATCGTGTTCACCGTGTCGCTGGTGGCGGGCTCGACCCAGCTTTCTACCGTCGCCGCCTTCATGCAGGGGCCCGACGTGGGCCTGCGCGTGTCGCTGGCGCTGGCGCTGATCGGCCTGGTGATCGTCGCGATCGCCGAGAACGCGCGCATCCCCGTCGACAACCCGGCCACGCATCTTGAATTGACCATGGTGCACGAGGCGATGGTGCTGGAATATTCCGGCCGGCATCTGGCGATGATCGAGGCCGCTTCGGCGCTGAAGCTGCTGCTCTATGTCTCGCTCATCGCCTGCCTGTTCGCGCCGTTCGGCATGGCGACCGCCGCGGCCGGGCCTGTGGCCTATGCCGCGGGCGCGCTGGCCTATGGCGGCAAGCTGCTGGGCGGCGGACTCCTGCTGGCGCTGTTCGAAACCTCGATCGCCAAGATGCGCGTGTTTCGTGTGCCCGAATTCCTGGGCGTGGCGCTGATGCTGGGGCTGCTCGGCCTCGTGCTGCTGTTCGTGACGCGGAGCCTGTAGGCGATGACGCGCGGGCTTGCCTTCGACGTTTCGCATCTGCTCGCCGGCGGCATGGTGCTGGCCAGCTTCATGCTGCTGTACCAGGACCGCGTGTTCAGCCTGCTGCGCGTGTTCGCGCTGCATGCCCTGGTGCTGGCGCTGTCGGTGGCGTGGCAGGCCAACGTGCAGGCGGCGCCCCATCTCTATCTCACCGCGGTCATCGCGCTCGCGTTCAAGGCGATCGTCATTCCGGTGGCGCTGCACCGCATCGTCGTGCGCCTGGGCATCCATCGCCAGCTCGAAACCGTGGTCGGCGTCGGGCCGACCATCATGTTCGGCATGGGGCTGGTGGCGTTGTCGATCGCCGTGATCCTGCCGGTGCTGCCGGACGCCGACCCGCTGGCGCGCGAGGACCTGGCCTTCGCGCTGTCCGTGGTGCTGCTGGGCCTTCTGATGATGATCTCGCGGCGCAACGCGGTCAGCCAGGTGATCGGCTTCATGTCGCTGGAAAACGGCCTGGTGCTGGCGGCGACCGGCGCCAAGGGCATGCCCCTGGTGGTCGAGATTTCCGTGGCCTTTTCCATCCTGATCGCCTTCATCGTCATCGGCATCTTCCTGTTCCGCATCCGCGAGCGGTTCGACACGGTGGACGTGGGCGCGATGGACAGTTTCCGCGGGGAGCGGCGATGATTTTCGCGGACCTGATCCAGATCGGCCTGCTGGCCGTGCCGGCGCTGGCCGCGAGCGTGCTGGCGCTGCTGCCCGGCTACCTCGTCACCGCGCGGCTCAACATGGGCGCGGCAGCGGTGACGCTGACGTTGGCCCTGTTGCTGACCGTCGCGCGCCCCGTGCCGGGGCTTTACCTGCTGGTCGACGACCTCAACATCGTCCTGATCGTGCTGACCACGTTCGTCGGCTTCACCACCTCGGCGTTCTCCGCCAGCTACATCGCGCACGAGCTGGAAATCGGGCGGCTTACGCCGGCCTATCTGCGCTTCTATCACGCGATGTATCAGGTGCTGATGTTCGCTATGAATCTGGCGCTGCTGGCGAACAATATCGGCCTGATGTGGGTGGCGATCGAGCTGGCGACGCTCACCACCGTGCTGATGGTCGGCATCTACCGCACGCACGAGGCGCTGGAAGCGGCGTGGAAGTATTTCATCCTGGGCAGCGTCGGCATCGCGTTGGCGCTGTTCGGCACCATCCTGGTGTACATGGCGGCGCGGCCGATCATGGGCCAGGGCTTGGACGCCATGGCCTGGACCGGGCTGCTCAGCGCCGCTTCGGGCTTCGACCCGGCGCTGTTGAACCTGGCCTTCGTATTCCTGCTGTTGGGCTACGGCACCAAGGTCGGTCTCGCCCCCTTGCATGCTTGGCTGCCCGACGCGCATGCCGAGGGTCCGACGCCGATCTCGGCGGTGCTGTCGGGTCTGCTGCTGAACGTGGCGCTTTACGCCGTGCTGCGCTTCAAAATGCTGCTGACCGCCAATGCCGGGGCACTCGCGCCCGGGCCGCTGATGGTGACGATGGGGCTGGTGTCGGCGATGTTCGCGTCGTTCATGCTGTACCGGCGGCGCGACATCAAGCGCATGTTCGCGTACTCGTCGATCGAGCATATGGGCATCATCACCTTCGCCTTCGGCATGGGTGGGCCGCTGGCGAATTTCGCGGGCCTCTTGCACATGGCGATGCACAGCCTGACCAAATCGGCGATCTTCTTCGCGGTCGGCCATGTGTCGCAGGCCAAGGGCACGCAGAAGATCGCCGACATCAGCGGCCTGACCGAAAGCCATCCCGTGCTGGGCTGGGGATTGGTGCTGGGCGTGGTGGCGATCGCCGGCATGCCGCCGCTGGGTATTTTCATGAGCGAGTTCCTGGTGGTCAGCTCCAGCTTCGCGCGCCAGCCGCTCTTGGCGATCATCCTGGTGCTGGCGCTGCTCATAGGTTTCGGCGCGTTGTTCCTGCGCCTGCATGGCGTGGCCTTCGGCCAGCCGGTTGGCAAAAGCGAGCCGGTCAAGGCGTCCTATGTGCCGATGTTCGCGCATCTGGGCCTGGTGGCGGCGGCGGGCGTCTATCTGCCCGGCGTGGTCGTCGCCTGGTTCCGCAACGTCGCCGAATTGCTGGGCGGGTGACCATGGCCGAGGCGGCGCGCGATCTGGTCCGATTCCTTTCCGTCGCGGGCGGGCGCCTGGTCGCGGCGCACAAGCCCTGGCCGCGCTACACGCTCGACCTGGCGGGCTGGCGCAAGCTGGCGCAGACCCTGGCCGATGTCCCGCACTGGGCGCTCATCGACCTGTGGGCCGAGCCGGACCAGGCGCATGCCGCGCTGCGCGACGAAATTTCGGGCGCCATCGCCATCGCCTCGCTCGCCTGCGCCGACCGGCGCTTTCCCGCGCTGAGCCCGGCGCGGCCCGCCGCCGACAGGCTCGAGCGCGCGATGCGCGACCTGTTCGGCCTGGACGCCGAAGGGGCCAAGGACAGGCGCGCCTGGCTCGACCACGGCCGCTGGCCGGTCGGCGGCGACCACGCCAAGGAGCGGTACGAATTCCTGCCGGTCGAGGGCGAGGGGCTGCACGTCATTCCGGTCGGCCCGGTGCATGCCGGCATCATCGAGCCGGGCTATTTCCGCTTTACCGCCAGCGGCGAAACCGTTGTGCGGCTGGAACAGCGCCTGGGCTTCGTGCACAAGGGCATCGAAGGGCTGATGGCCGGCCGTTCCGTCGCCGAGGCCGCCAAGTTCGCCTCGCGCGTGTCGGGCGACAGCGCCGTGGCGCATTCGCTGGCCTTCGCCCGCGCGGTCGAGGCGGCCCTCGGCGTCGAGGCGCCGCCGCGCGCCCACCATCTGCGCGCGCTGATGGCGGAGTTGGAGCGCGTCGCCAACCACCTGGGCGACTTCGGCGCGATTCTCAACGACGTCTCGTTCCCGCTGATGCACGCGCATTGCGGCGCGTTGCGCGAAAAAACCCTGCGGGCGGCCGACGCGGCGTTCGGCCATCGCCTCATGATGGACCGGGTGGTGCCTGGCGGCGTGGCGCGCGACATCGACCCCGCCGCCCTGCCGGCGCTGCGCGCGCTGATCGCCGAGCTCAGGCGCATAATGCCTAGGCTGGCGCATATCTACGACGAAAAGACCTCGATCCAGGACCGCACGGTCACGACCGGCGTGGTTTCGGCGGCCCAGGTCAACCGTTTCGCCGCCGGCGGGTTCGTCGGCCGCGCCGCGGGCCGCGGCTTCGACGCGCGCAAATCGGTTCCCTATCCGCCATACGACGCGCTCGCTTTCGACGTGCCGGTGCTGACCGAAGGCGACGTGAACGCGCGGGTGTGGATACGCATCCGCGAGATCGAGCAGAGCCTGGGCCTGATCGAGCAGATCGTGGACCGGCTGCCGGACGGGAAAATCTCCGTGGAGATTCCCGTGGCGACGGGCGAGGGCGCGGCGCTGGTCGAGGGCTTCCGCGGCGAAGTGTTCGCCTCAGTCAAGATCGACGGCCAGGGCCGCGTGGTGCGCGCGCGGCCGCGCGACCCGTCCTGGTTGCAATGGCCGCTGTTGGAAGCGGCGATCCTCGACAACATCGTCGCCGACTTCCCGGTCTGCAACAAATCGTTCAACTGTTCCTATTCGGGGCACGACCTATGAGCGGAGCACGGCCATGCTGACGCTGCTCGCGCGCGCCCTTTTGCAAGGGCCGATGACCGAGGCCGCGCCCGAGGCCGACCGCGACGGCCTGGCGGAGCTCGCGCGCAAGCTCAAAGGCGCTGCGCAGGCGCGCCTGGGACGCAGCCTTGCCATCCGCGAGGTGGACGCCGGCAGCTGCAACGGCTGCGAATTGGAAATCCACGCGCTCAACAACCCGATCTACGACATCGAGCGGTTCGGCATCCGTTTCGTGGCTTCCCCTAGGCATGCCGACGTGCTGCTGGTGACCGGCCCCGTCACCGCCAACATGGCCGAGGCGCTGGAGCGCACCTGGCGCGCCACGCCGGGGCCCAAATGGGTGGTGGCGACGGGCGATTGCGCCGTCGACGGCGGCTGCTTTGCCGGCAGCTACGCGGTCGTGGGCGGCGTGAACAAGATCGTGCCGGTGGACCTGACCATCAAGGGTTGCCCGCCGCGGCCCAGGGATATCCTCGCCGGGCTGCTGGCGCTGCTGGAAACGGTGGAAGGAAAGCGCTAGCGCTTTCCCAGCGGCTTCACGCCCGCGGCCGCCGATCCGGCTGCGCGACTCTATGCTTGGGCCGGGCGGATCAACGCCCGGCGCGGCGGACGCCTTCGCGTTTCGCGCTTCTCCCGCCTGCCATTACCTGAAATGCTGGCCCTAGTCCACGATGCGCTCCCTTGCCGCCATCATCATCCGCCATCGCCAATGCCGTCGTCGCCCGTTCCCGTAAACGCCATCCGCGGCATCCTGTTGATGCTGGGGACGATGTTCGTGTTCGTGGTGATCGACGCGGTGGCGAAATACCTGACGGCGAGCCTGCCGGTCATGCAGGTGGTCTGGGCGCGCAACGTCTTCGCCCTGGGGTTCTCGCTGCTGATGCTGCGTGGACGCGGCGCGACTATGCTGATGGCAACCCGCCGGCCCGGGCTGCAGCTCGCGCGCTCGGCGCTGCAGTTCACCTCGACCGCGATTTTCTTCACCGCGCTCTATTACATTCCGCTGGCCGACGCGATCGCTATCGGCTTCGTGTCGCCGCTGATCCTCACCGCCTTGTCCGTGCCGATGCTGGGCGAAAAGGTGGGCCCCAGGCGCTGGGCGGCGGTGACGGCCGGGTTCCTGGGCGTGCTGGTCATCATCCGGCCGGGTTTCGGCCAAACCCATTGGGCCATGCTGCTGCCGGTGGCGATGGCCTTCAGCTCGGCGACCTATAACTTGGTCACGCGCATGCTGGCCGGCGAAGAGCATCCCATGACCACGTTGTGGTACACGACGCTGATCGGCAGCGTTTTGACCAGCGCGATCGTGCCCTTCGTGTGGGTTTCACCGGGGCTCGCGGGCTGGGCGCTGATGGTGCTGCTGGGGGTAGTCGGGGGCCTTGGCCATTTTTTGCTGATCAAGGCGTTCAGCCATGCGCCCGCGTCGACGCTGGCGCCGTTCAACTATTCGCAGATGATCTGGTCGATTCCCATCGGCTATCTCGTGTTCAACAACCTGCCCGATTTATTCACGCTGCTGGGCGCCGTCATCATCGCCTTGAGCGGCATCTACACGATCTATCGCGAGCGCCGCGTGCGCGCCGCTCAAGGCCCCAGCGTCTCGGCCACGTAATCGGCGATGGCGAGCGCGGCGGTAAGTCCCGGCGATTCGATGCCGAACAGGTTCACCAGCCCCTTAACGCCGTGCTCGTTCGGGCCTTGGATCACGAAATCCCCAGCCGGCTCACCCGGCGCCCGCAGCTTGGGCCGCATGCCCGAATAGCCCGGCGCCAGCGCGCCCTCGGGCAGGCCCGGCCAATAGCGGCGGATCGCCGCGTAGAAGGATCGCGCGCGTTCGGGATCGACGCCGTAGTTCCAGGTCTCGGTCCATTCCACGTCGGGACCGAAGCGCGCCTGGCCGGCCAGGTCGATGGTGACATGCACGCCAAGTCCGGCCTTCTCGGGCGCGGGATAGATCAGCCGGCGGAACGGCGGCTTTAAGCCCGAAAGCGTGAAATAGTTGCCCTTGCAGAAATAACGCTTGGGCACGTGCCGGCGCGGGAAACCGTCGAGCGATCCGGCCACGACCGGCGCGTCGTTGCCCGCGCTGTTGACGACGACGCGGGCGTTGAGGCGCATCGGCACAGCACCGCCGACCGCAAGTTCGACGCCGCCATCGCTCACGCGCCCGCCGGCGACGGGGCTTAGGAACGCGATCATCGCGCCGCGGTTCTCGGCGTCGCCCTGGAACGCCAGCATCAGCCCGTGGCTGTCGACGATGCCGGTGGACGGCGACAGCAGCGCGCCGACGCAGGCCACCTCCGGCTCCAATTGCCGCACCGCGCGCGGCTCCATCCATTCCAGATCGGCCACGCCGTTGGCTAAGGCCTGGGCGCGGATTTTCTCCAACCCCGCCTTCTCTTCCTCGGCGCAGGCTACGATCAGTTTGCCGCAGTTGTTGTAAGCCACGCCCCGATCGGCGCAGTAGGCATAGAGCGCGCGCCGGCCCGCGACGCACATCCGCGCCTTCAAGCTGCCCGCCGGGTAATAGATGCCGGCGTGGATCACCTCGGAATTGCGGCTGCTGGTGTGGCTGCCGATGCAATCCGCCGCTTCCAGCACCACCACCTCGCGACCCGCGCGCGCCAGCGCGCGCGCCACCGCCAGGCCCACCACGCCCGCGCCGATCACCGCGCATTCGACGGATTCGGTCATGGCCGCGGATTATACGACGCCTAGCGGCGCACCATCATCTGGTCGGGCAGGAAATTGACGATCTGCGGGAACAGCGTGACGATCGCCACCGCCACGCACATCAAAAGAAACAGCGGGATGGTGTGGCGCGCGATCCAGGTGATCTGCTTGCCGGTCATGCCTTGCAGCACGAACAGGTTGAAGCCGACGGGCGGGGTGATCTGCGCCATCTCGACCACCAGCACGACGAAAATCCCGAACCACAGCTCGTCGATGCCCGCCTTCTGCACCGTGGGCAGCAGCACCGCCATGGTCAGCACCACCATCGAGATGCCGTCGAGAAAGCAGCCCAGCACGATATAGAACAGCGTCAGCGCGAAGATCAGCGCATAGGGCGACAAATGCAGGCTGTTGATCCACTCGGCCAGGTGGCGCGGCAGGCCGGTGAAGCCCATCGCCAGCGTCAGGAACTGCGCGCCGGCCAGGATCAGCGCGATCATGCAGGAAAGCCGCGTCGCGCCCAGCACCGCCTCGACGAAATTCTTGCGATTGAGCGACCCCTGCACCGCCGACAGCACCAACGCGCCGACCGCGCCGAGCGCCGCCGATTCGGTGGCGGTGGCAAGCCCGGTATAGATCGACCCCAGCACCAGGGCGATCAGCAGCACGGCGGGGATCAGGTGGCGGCTGGCGTAGATCTTTTCGGCCAGCGAGGGGTGGATCTTTTCTTCCGGCACTTTCTCCGGGTTGAACAGCGCCCACACGATCACATAGCCGCTGAACATCGCCGCCAGCATGATGCCCGGCAGGATGCCGGCGATGAACAGCTTGGCGATCGACACCTCGGCCGCCACGCCATAGACGATCATGATAAGGGACGGCGGGATCAAGAGGCCGAGGGTGCCCGATCCAGCCAGCGTGCCGATCGAGACGCCGTCGGGATAGCCGCGCGATTTCAGCTCCGGCAGGGTCATCTTGCCGATCGTGGCGCAGGTCGCGGCCGACGAGCCCGAGATGGCGGCGAAAATGGCGCAGCCCACCACATTGGTGTGCAGCAGGCGCCCGGGCACGCGCGTCATCCACGGCGCCAGGCCGCGGAACATGTCCTCCGACAGGCGCGTGCGGAACAGAATCTCGCCCATCCAGATGAACAACGGCAGGGCGGTCAAGGTCCAGCTCGAGCTCGCACCCCAGATCGTGGTGGCCATCGCGTCGCCGGCGGGCCGCGTGGTGAAGGTAAGCATCGCCACCGTCGCCACGCCCAAGAGCGACAGGCCGATCCAGATGCCCGAGCCCAAAAGGCTGAACAGGATGATCAGCAGCAGGCCGAAGATCTCGATATCGCTCATGCCGGCTCAGCGCTCGACATGCGCGTCTTTGGCGTCGATGTCGTGCAACAGCGCGCCGCCGCGCGCGACCTGCACCAGCTTGTCCAGCAGCGCGATGAACAGAACCGCGGTGCCGATCGCCATGGGGATTTGCGGAATCCACAACGGGATTGGAATTAGCCCCTGCGACATGTCGTTCAGCGCCCAGGACGTGTACATGTTCTTGACGCTGTAGAACGCCAGGAACCCCGCCAGACACGACCCGGCGAACAGCGCCCACAACTCCAGCCAGCGCCGCCGCGCGCCGGAAAGCTTTTCCAGCACCAGCGTCACGCGGATATGCTCGCCGTGCCCGAAGGTATAGGCCAGCGCCAGGAACGACGACGCGGCCATCGAATAGCCGGCGAACTCGTCGGCCGAGCGCGCGACATAGCCGAAAATCCCGCCGCCGATCGAATAGACCGAAAACACGCAGACGCCGACCATGAACACGCCGGCCGCCGCCCCGCAGGCCAGGTACAGTTTGTCGAGGAAAGTTCGCATCGCGTGAAGGACCGCCTGATGCGGAAGGGGCGGACCCTTGGGTCCGCCCCGTTCCTGTTCGGCTATTTGCGATAGGCGGCGACGATGGCCTGTCCGTCCGGTCCCGCCTTCTTGATCCATTCTTCGGTCATGGTCTTGCCGATGGCGGCCAGGTCTTCCTTGAACTTGGCGCTGGGCGCCTCGACCTTCATGCCGTTCTTGGCCAGGGTTTCGAGATACCCCTTGGTCAGCTTCTCGCACTCGGCCCAGCCCGCCGCCTCGGCCTTCTTCGCTTCGGCGATCACCACGTCCTGCGCCGCCTTGTCGAGCTTCGCCAGCGCCGCCTTGTTCACCACCACCATGTTCTTGGGCAGCCAGGCCTGGGTGTCGTAGAAATGGCTCAGCTGCTCCCACACCTTGGCGTCCACGCCGGTCGCGCCCGACGACATGAACGAGTTCACCTTGCCGGTCGAAAGCGCCTGGCTAAGCTCCGCGGCCTGGATCACCACGGGCTGGGCCTTCACCATCTCGCCCAGGCGCGAGGTCGCCGGGCTATAGGCGCGCCACTTCAAGCCTTCCATGTCCTTGACCGATTCCAGCGGCTTGTTGGCATAGATGCCCTGCGGCGGCCACGGCACCGCGTACAGCAGGGTCAGGTCCCAGGCCGCCAGTTTCTTTTCCACGACGGGCTTGGCCGCGTCGGCCAGCTTCTTCGCCGCCTTGAAGTCGGTGGCCAGGAACGGCACGCCGTCGGCGCCGAAGATCGCCTCTTCGTTCTCCATGTTGACCATCAGCGCTTCGCCGATCTGCGCCTGGCCGGTCTGCACCGCGCGCTTGATCTCGTTCGCCTTGAACAGCGAGCCGTTGGCGTGGATCGTGATCTCGAGCTTGCCGCTGGTGCCCGCCTTCACCGCGTCGGCGAATTTCTGCGCGTTGATGGTGTGGAAATTGGTGGCCGGATAGGCCATCGGCATGTCCCACTTGGTCTGGGCCATTGACGCCGAAATCGGCGCGCATAGAACGGCGGCGGCCGCGACGGCCGCCAAGCTCAGCGATCTGTTCATGTTTCCAAGCTCCCTGTTTTTCTTGCGGGGGCGGCCCCTCGGCGGCCGGCACCCCATCCCCCAGCGAACCGGTACTCTAGCCAAAGCCCCGGCGCGGCGGAAGGCCTGCAAGGCCCAGGCCAGGCCCGATTACGCGCTGTTTTTTTCGGCATCTGCCGCGGGGATGCGCGCCTTGACCTCCGCGGGGATGGCCCCGGCGCGAAGTTTCCCCGGATTGGCGGGGTCGGACACGCCCCAGATGCGCGTCTCCCGGCCCTCCACCGCCACTTCGCCGGCGATGCGGATCGCGTGCCTAAGCTCGAAGCTCTTGCCGCCCCAGCGCGCGACCGTGGTTTCAATCTCGAGCTTGTCGCCGAAACGCGCCGGTTTGCGGAACGTGGCGCGCGCGCCGACCAGCGGAAAGCCGATCCAGCCATGCGCGGAAAACAGCTTTTGCGGCGACAACCCGTTGGCGTCGAAGAAATTCCAGGCCGCCGCGTCCATCCAGCGGAAGAAATTGGGATAGAACACGATCTTGGCGGCGTCGCAGTCGCCCCATTCGACCTTGACGGTGAAGTTGCCGGCGGCCACCGCGTTCTTCCCGTCGCGCGCCTAGGCGGTTTCGCCGGTCAGGGAATTTTTCACGGCCGGCCGTTCCTGCATGCGGCGCATGTGATCGTGAATCTTCGGGAACCGGGCCACGTCGATCCCGTCGCCTTTCAGCCAGCGCGCCAAGGTGAAGAGATACGGGTCGCCGATCGTATAGGCCTCGCCCATCACCCAGGGGCCTTGGATCATCTCGCGCTCGATCAGCTCGTAGCATTCGCCGACGGTTTGCGGCACTTTGCGTTTCATATCGGCAAGCGCCACGGGATCGTCCGCCCAGCGATAGCCGCGCATGCGATGCGCATGCGCCACATGCACGGTCGAGCACAGATAGCTGTTGAAGGCCTGTACCCGCGCGAATCCGAACGGGTCGTCCAGCGGCGCCAGCCTTGCCTTGGGAAAGCTCTGCGCGACGAACGCCAGGATCGCCGGAGTCTCGGTCAGAATCCCCCGGTCCGTCACGAGCGCCGGAACGCGCCCTTTCGGATTGATCTTCAGATACTCCGGCTTGCGCTGCTCGTTGGCCGCGAAGTTCAGCCGCACGGCCTCGTATTCCGCGCCCGCCTCTTCCAAGGCGATGCGCGAGGCAAGCGCGCAACTGCCGGGCGAAAAGAAAAACTTCAGCATCGGAGTCCCCAAATCTTAGGCCTAGCCCCCGCCGCCACTGTAGCGCAGGAACAGGAACCGCGCGCGGCCATAGCGGCGCACGTCGAACCCGGCGAACCCCGCGGGCGGCTCCATCTCGTCGCGCGCCGCTTGCTCCACCACGATCACGGCGCCAGGGGTGAACCAGCCCTGCGCCGCCAGCGCCTCCAGCGCCGCTTCCGCCAACCCCATGCCGTAGGGTGGATCGAGGAAGGCGAGGGTCGCCGGCATTTGCGCGCGCGGCGGCCGCGTGGCGTCGCCCAGCAGCGCCGTGACGCGCTCGGTTTCGCCCAACGCCCTAGCGTTGGCGCGGATGCAGGCGAGCGCGGCGGTGGCGTTGTCGATGAACACGGCGCGCCCGGCGCCGCGCGACAGCGCCTCCAGCCCCATCGCGCCGGTGCCGGCGAAAGCGTCCAGCACCTCGGCGCCGGCCAAAAGCTTTCCGGCGGTTTCGGGATGATGCGCCAGCACGTCGAACACGGCCTGGCGCGCGCGGTCGGCCGTTGGCCGAATATCGACGCCGGCGGGGGCGCCGATCTTGCGCCCGCGATGCCTACCCGCGACTATCCGCATGTTTTCGCGGCTTCGCCGCTTTTGTGTATTGCGGCTCCGCCGTGGGGCGCATTCTTTTCCTTGGCTTTGCCGCCGAACGCGCCGCCGACCTGGTCTTTCAGGACGCGCGCTGGAATCTCCTCCACCTCACCGCGCGGCAGCAGGCCAAGTTGGAAAGGACCATACGCCACGCGGATCAGGCGCGACACTTGCAGTCCCATCGACTCGCACAGCTTGCGTACCTCGCGGTTGCGGCCTTCGGTCAGCGCCATCGCCAGCCACGCATTGCTGCCCTTCTCGCTTTCCAGCGCCGCCTCGACCCGGCCGTAGCGCACGCCGTCCACGGTCGTTCCTTGCGCCAGGTTTTTCAGCCGCGCCGGATCGGGCCGGCCATGCACGCGCACGCGATAGCGGCGCACCCAGCTCGTGGCCGGCAATTCCAGATGCCGCGCCAGCGCGCCGTCGTTGGTCAAAAGCAGCAGGCCTTCCGAGTTCAGGTCCAGCCGCCCGACCGTCATCACCCGCGGCAAGGTGGCGGGCAGCCGGTCGAACACCGTGGGCCGGCCCTCGGGATCGCGCGCCGTGGTTACCAGCCCCGCCGGCTTGTGATAGCGCCACAGCCGCGCGCGCTGCGGCGCGGGCAGGGGCTTGCCGTCGACCAGAATGCGGACCGGATCGTCCGTCGCCGCGCCCTGCGTGGTCAGGGTCTTGCCGTCCAGCTTCACGCGTCCCGCGGCGATCAGCTTTTCGGCGTCGCGGCGCGAGCACAGGCCCGCGCGGGCGATCAGCTTGGCGACGCGCTGCGGGATATTCATAGCGGCAGGCGGCCCCGCCGCGTCAGCGGCAAGCCGCAACGAAGGCGTCGAAGATCTTGTCGTCGCCAGGGCTGATGGAAAATTCGGGGTGCCATTGCACGCCAAGGCAAAAGCGATAGCGCGGCGCCTCCATGCCCTCGATCACGCCGTCCGGCGCGCGCGCGTTGACGACGACGCCCCTAGGCATGTCCTTGGCCGCCTGGTGATGCGCGCTGTTGACCTTGAGTTTCGTCGTCCCCACCACCTTGTGCAACATCGTCCCCGGCACGATCTCGACCTCGTGCCCCGGCTCGTCGCGCGGGTTGGGCTGCTCGTGCTTCAGCGCGTTCTTCACCTCGTCGGGAATGTGCTGGATCAGCTTGCCGCCCAAGACGACGTGCAGCAGCTGCTGCCCGCCGCAAATGCCCAAGACCGGCATGTCGCGTTCCAGCGCCCCGCGCGCAACCGCCAGCTCGAATTGCGTGCGGCGGTCCTTGGTGGTGACTTTTTCGTGCCGCGTTTTGTCGCCGAAGATCGCCGGGTCCACGTCGAACGCCCCGCCGGTGACGATCAGCCCGTCGATCGTGTCCAGATAGTCGTTCGCGCGTTCCGGCTCGTGCGGCAGAAGCATGGGAAGCCCGCCGGCGCGCGACACGGCGGCGCAGTAATTCTCGCGCACCGCGTACCACGGGAATTTCGAATAGCCGCCGGGCTTTTCGGCGTCCAGCGTCAGGCCGATTACGGGAAGGGACATGGGGCGCAATCTAGGGCCGTCGCCCTTGACCGTAAAGATAGGTCCAGCCAAGTTCGCGCGATGGCGGAAACCCGATCTTTCATGGATTTGGCCCTGGCCGAGGCGGAAAAGGCCGCCCGGGCGGGTGAAGTGCCGATCGGCGCGGTGCTGGCGGACGGCGCGGGCAAGGTGGTCGCGGCGGCGCATAACCGCACCGAGGCGGACCACGACCCCACGGCGCATGCCGAGCTGCTGGCGATTCGCGCCGGCGCCAAGGCGCTCGGCGCGACGCGGCTGCCGGAATGCGACCTGTACGTGACGTTGGAGCCTTGCGCGATGTGCGCCCAGGCGATTTCCTTCGCGCGCATCCGGCGGCTCTACTACGGCGCGCCCGACCCCAAGGGCGGCGGGGTCGAGAACGGCGCGCGCATCTTCACGCAAGCCACCTGCCACCACCGGCCCGAGGTCTATGGCGGCATCGGCGACGCGCGCGCGGCCGAATTGCTGCGCGCCTTCTTCCTGGCGCGGCGTT
>JAHFPH010000005.1:0-7757 GCA_023266845.1 Rhodospirillaceae bacterium | reverse complement strand
GTCGAGAACGGCGCGCGCATCTTCACGCAAGCCACCTGCCACCACCGGCCCGAGGTCTATGGCGGCATCGGCGACGCGCGCGCGGCCGAATTGCTGCGCGCCTTCTTCCTGGCGCGGCGTTAGCGCTTCAGCGCCCGCCAGCCCTAAGCGCGCCTCAGCGCGCGCCATCCAATGTCGCGCCGGCAAAATCCGTCCGGAAAATCGATCAAGTCGACCGCTTTGTAGGCGAGCGCCTGCGCTTCGGCGACCGTCCGCCCGCGCGCCGTCACGTTCAGCACGCGGCCGCCCGCGGCGACCAGCCTGCCGTCAGCGTCGCGCCTGGTGCCGGCATGGAACACGGTCACGCCCGGCAGGGCGTTGGCGCGCTCGATGCCCTTGATTTCGCCCCCCGCTTGCGGCTTTTCGGGATAGCCTTTCGCCGCCAGCACCACGCTTAAGGCCGCTTCGTCGCGCCAGCGCAGATCGAAGTTCTTGAGCTCGCCGTCGGCCGAGGCGATCAGCGCCGGCAGGATGTCGGATTTCAGTCTAGGCATCAGCACCTGGCATTCGGGGTCGCCGAAGCGCACGTTGTATTCGATCAGCTTCGGCCCATCGCGCCCGATCATCAGTCCGGCGAACAGCACGCCCTTGAACTTGCGACCCTCCGCCGCCATGCCGCGCACCGTGGGTTGGATGATGCGCTCCATCACCTCAAGGGCCATCGCGTCGGTCATGACCGGCGCGGGCGAATAGGCGCCCATGCCGCCGGTGTTGGGGCCGGTATCGCCATCGCCCACCGCCTTGTGGTCCTGCGCGGCGGCGAGCGGCAGGGCGTGCTCGCCGTCGACTAGGGCGAAGAAGCTGGCTTCCTCGCCGTCGAGAAAATCCTCCACCACGACCGACGCGCCGGCCGCGCCGAAACGCCCGCCCAGCAGCGCGTCGTGCGCGGCGGCCGCCGCTTCGTCCGCGCTGTACGCGACGGTCACGCCCTTGCCGGCGGCCAGGCCATCGGCTTTCACCACGATCGGCACGCCGCGCTGCTTGATGTAGGCGGCGGCTTTGCCGGCGTCGGTGAAGCGCCGATAGGCGGCGGTCGGAATCCCGTGCCGCGCGCACAAATCCTTGGTGAAGCCTTTTGAACCTTCCAACACGGCAGCGTTGGCGCGAGGCCCGAAGCTTTTGATGCCGGCCGCGTCGAGTTTATCGACCAGCCCGGCGACCAAGGGCGCTTCCGGCCCCACCACCACGAAGTCGATTTTCCAGTCGCGGGCGAAAGCGGCGATTCGGTCGAGCTCGCCGACGCCAATCGGGGCGCATTCCGCGAACTCGGCGATGCCGGCATTGCCGGGCGCGCAGAAAAGCTTATCGCATAGCGGCGAGGCCGCGATCGCCCAGCTGAGGGCGTGCTCGCGCCCGCCCGAACCCACCACCAGAATGCGCAACGCCGAATCCCCCGCCCAACCCGCCGCCACCCCGTGTATCATAAAGCCACCATGACCACGCAAGCCTCGCCCGACGCCGCCCCGGCCGGCTCCAACCTGCCCGAATTCTCGGTCAGCGAGCTGTCGCGCGCCTTGAAGCGCGCGGTCGAGGACAATTTCGGCCGGGTGCGGGTGCGCGGCGAGATCAGCGGGTTCAAGCGCGCCGCCTCGGGCCATCTCTATCTGTCGCTCAAGGACAGCGAGGCGGTGCTGGACGCGGTGTGCTGGCGCGGCACGTCGGGCCGTCTCGGCGTGAAGCCCGAGGACGGAATGGAGGTGATCTGCACCGGGCGGCTTACCACCTACATGGAGCGCTCGCGCTACCAGCTCGTGATCGAGCAGATGGAGCTGGCGGGCCAGGGCGCGCTGCTGAAGCTGCTGGAGGACCGCCGCAAAAAGCTCGCGGCCGAGGGATTGTTCGATCCCGACCGCAAGAAGAAGCTTCCCTACCTGCCCGACGTGATCGGCGTAGTGACCTCGCCCACGGGCGCCGTGATCCGCGACATACTGCACCGCCTGGACGACCGTTTTCCCCGTCACGTGCTGATCTGGCCGGTGCTGGTGCAGGGCGAGGGCGCGGCCGAGCAGATCGCCGATGCGATCGCGGGTTTCAACCGGCTCGAGCGCGGCGGCGCGGTGCCGCGCCCCGACGTGCTGATCGTGGCGCGCGGCGGCGGCAGCCTGGAAGACCTCTGGGCCTTCAACGAAGAGATCGTGGTGCGCGCGGCCGCCGCGAGCCTGATCCCGCTGATCTCGGCCGTCGGCCACGAAACCGACACCACGCTGATCGACTTCGCGGCGGATGTCCGCGCGCCCACGCCCACGGCGGCGGCCGAAATGGCCGTGCCGGTGCGCGCCGAATTGCTGGAACAGATTTTGGAATTGCAGGCGCGCATGACCGCGGGCGCCGGGCGCCAAGTCGCCGACCGGCGCGAGCGCGTGGCCGATCTGGCGCGCGGCCTGCCGCGCCCGCGCCAGGCGATCGAGGAATGCGCGCAGCGCCTGGACAGCTGGGTCGAGCGTCTCGGTAATGCCGCCCGTAAGCTCGTGGCCGAGCGCCGACAGCGCGTAGCGGAGCAATGGGCCGCCGTGCCGCGCCCATCAGCGATGCTGGGCCGGCGCGCCGATACGGCCGGCGCGGTGTTCGTTCGCCTAAGACCTGAACTGATCGCGCGGCGGATGGAAGACGGCGGCGCGCGCGCTGGCGATCTAGGCGCGCGGCTGATGGCGGCGGCCAAGCGCGCGCTGACCCAGGCGCGTCAGCGCTTCGATGCCCTCGGCGGCCTGTTGGAGAGTTACTCCTATCAGCGCGTGCTGGAGCGCGGTTTCGCCTTGGTGCGCGACGCCGCCGGCCAGCCCGTCACCGCCGCCGCCGGGGCTCTGCCCGGCGCGCGCCTGGGCATCCGCTTCCACGACGGCGAGGTGGCGGCGACCGTGACCGGCGCGCCCGCGCATGCCTCCGCGCCTGTATCCAAACGCAAGAGAGGGCCCGACAGCTCCGGCTCGCAGGGATCGCTGCTGTGAGGCGCCTGGCGTTCTCCGCCTTGATCGCGGTTCTTGCGCTTCCGGCGCCTGGCTTTGCCGCGAAACTGGAATTCACCGGGCCGAGGGTGCAAGGCGGGCTGGTCGAGGGTCGCGTCGATCCGGGCAGCAAGGTCGCGGTCGACGGCAGGCCGGTGCGCGTGTCGCCGGACGGCTGGTTCCTGCTGGGCTTCGGGCGCGACGCCGCCAGGGCGATCGTCGAGATCACCTCGCCCGCAGGCGCCAGCGAGACGCGTGAGCTTTCCGTGGCCGCGCGTAAATTCGACATCCAGCGCATCGACGGCCTGCCCGAGGCGTTCGTCACTCCGCCGCCCGAGATGGAGGAGCGCATCAAGCGCGAGGACGAAATCGTGGCGCGGGCGCGTCTGCGCGACGACGCGCGCACCGATTTCCTCAAGGGCTTCGATTGGCCGGTGATCGGCCGCGTCTCGGGCGTCTATGGCAGCCAGCGCATCTTGAACGGCAAGCCGCGCGCGCCGCATTGGGGCGTCGATATCGCAGCGCCGGTGGGCACGCCGATCCTCAGCCCCGCCGCGGGCACGGTGACGCTGGCGGAGAATCTCTATTTCACCGGCTGGACCGTGATCCTGGATCACGGCCACGGGCTCAGCTCCGTGTTCATGCACATGTCGGCGATCACGGCCAAGGAAGGCCGGCGCTTGAACAAGGGCGAGGAGATCGGCAAGCTGGGCTCAACCGGCCGCGTCACCGGCCCGCATCTGCATTGGGGCATGAACCTGTTCAAGACGCGGCTGGACCCCGCGCTGTTGGTGCCGGCGATGCCGAAGCCGGAATGAAAAGAATAACCACAGAGACACAGAGACGCTGAGAAAAATAGAAAACCACCAAGTCGCGTCTTGGTGGTTGTCTTCTCTTCGTTTCCTTCTCTGTGTCTCTGTGCCTCTGTGGTTAGCTTTCTTCTTCACGCCTCGTCGGTCAGCGGCGCCGCGGCCTCGGCCGGGGCTTGGGCGGGCAGGCGGCAGATGACGGTCGTGCCGCTGCCGCGCGTCGAGTTCAACTGCACCCGCCCGTGATGCAGCTCGATGAGGCTTTTCACCAGCGCCAGGCCGAGGCCCGCGCCGACTTGGCGGCCCTGGCTGCCGCGCTCGAACTTGCCGAATATGCGCCCCTGGTCCTCGGGCGCGATGCCGACGCCGGTGTCGGTCACGCTGAGCCACACCTCGGCGCTCTCGCGCCGGGCCGAAAGCGTGATGCGCCCGCCATGCGGGGTGAACTTGATCGCGTTGCTGATCAGGTTGAACAGCGCCTGCTTCAGCCGCCGTTCGTCGCCCGGCACCGCGCCGATCCCGGCGGGACAGTCGATCGCCACGGTCAGCTCGCGCTCGCGCGCGCGTTCGCGCGTCAGTTGCGCCATGCCGCCCAGAAGCGCCGCGATGTCGACCGGCGCGCGGTCCAGCGCCATGTAGCCCGCCTCGATCGTCGCCAGATCCAGAATGTCGTTGATCAGGTTGCGCAGCGCGTGCGACGACACCAGGATGTTGCGCGTGTATTCCTTTTGCCGCTCGTTCATCGGGCCGAAGTACTCGTTGGACAGAATCTCGGTGAAGCCGATGATCGCGTTCAGCGGCGTGCGTAGCTCGTAGCTGACATTGGCGATGAACTCGGTCTTGAGCTTGTCGGCGGCCTCCAGCGCCAGGTTGCGGTCGCGCAGCGCGCGCTCGACCCGGAAGCGGTCGGTGACGTCGATATAAGTCAGCAAGGCCGCGCCGTCGGGCAGCGGGGTCAGCGCGTAGTCGTATATCTTGTCGTCCAGGCGCTCGAGCCTGCCCGCGCGCGGCTCGGGCTCGGTTATGCTGGTCACGATCTGCGCCTTGCGGCCGGGCCAGTCGCCCTTGGCCGGGAACAGCGCCTTGGTCTTCTCGATCAGCTCGGCCACGTGCGGCCCGTCGGCCAGATCCTCGGGCGTCAGGTTCCACAGCCGCGCGAATTCGGGATTGCTCAAGCGCAGCCGCCCGTCGCCGCCGAACACCGCCACGCCCTCGTGCATGTTGTTCAACGTCTCGCGCTGCACTTCGGTCAGCGTGTTGTAGGACCGCTCGAGCACCAGCCGGTCGGTGACGTCCTCGTACAGGAACATCAGACCGCCCAGGGGGTGCGGGGCCACCAGCGTGCGCAGCGTGGTTTCGTCGGGCAGGTGCATCATCTCGTCGCGCGGCTCGATCAACGAGGTGAACAGCTTCACGGTATCGGCCTTGAAGGCGGGAAAATCCACGTATTCGGGCAGGCGGCGGCGCTCGCGCATCGCCTCCAGCACCTCGCCGATCATGGGCTTGGCGCTGAGCCACGCCGCCTCCAGGCGCCACAGCCGCGCGAAGGAGTGGTTGAAAAAAACCAGCTTGGTGTCGGCGGCGTAAATGGCGATCGACGAGGCCAGGCTCTCGAGCACTTCGCCGTGCGCCGCCAGATGCCGGTCCAGGTCGACCTTGGCCTCGTCGATCTCGGTCAGGTCCTGGGCATAGCCGATGAGGCCGCCCGCCGCCGGAAGCTCGGTCGCTTCCAGCAGGTGGCGTTGCCCCGCCATCACCACGCGCTGGCGTTCGCTGGCCGGTTTGCCGCCGTCCATGGCCTTGCGCGCGACGGCGCGGCCCGACGCCACGCCCAGCAACTCGCGCTGGCCCGTAACGGCGTCGCGCGGCGAAGCATCGACCGCGCGCGCATAGGCCGCGTTGACCCAGGCGAGCGCCAGGTCCTGGCCGCGCCGCCACACCGGCAGGGGCAGGGCGTCGAGCGCCGCCCGCAGCCCGGCGCGCTCGGCCGCGGCGGCGCCGGCTTCAGCGCTGAGTTTCGCCGCCTCGGCCCGGTCCGCGGTGCAATCCACGAACCACACCACGTCCAAGGCGCCGTCCTTGCCGGCGGCGGCGCGGCGTCCGGCGGCGTGGAAGCCGCGCCCGTTGCCGGTCACGGTCAGCGCGAACGGAGCGCCGTCGCGCCTGAGTCCTTGGACCGCGCGCGCGAACCCACCGCGATCGGCTTCCGCCAGGGCTAGGGTGATTCGGTCGAGATCGGCCCCTGGCGCCAGGCCCAGCGCGGTCAGCAACCCTTGGGAAACCGTGCAGCGCGCCTCGGTCCCGGCCCAGGC
This sequence comes from Rhodospirillaceae bacterium, assembly GCA_023266845.1. GTDB lineage: Bacteria > Pseudomonadota > Alphaproteobacteria > JAEULC01 > JAEULC01 > JAEULC01. The sequence goes on along the minus strand of JAHFPH010000005.1, from coordinate 1,655 downwards.
CAGGTACAAGCCGCCGGTGGCGTCGAGCATCGCGCCGAGCCGGTCTAAATCGCGGCGGTCTTTGCGGGCCTTGCGTTCGTGCATCGCGGCGCCGGCATCGGCGCGCCTGAGACGGCTATGGAGCCACCAGGCCACGGGGCCCAGAACCACACAGGCCGCGCCCGCACCCAGCGCCAGGCCAGCGATCGTCACCATGGAAGTTCCTCGAGGACCTCCTCGCGTGGGCGTGGAGTGTACGGATCGCGGCGGGGGTTACAAGTAAAGCGCGGCGGGGCACGGGCGAGTGCTAAAGCTGGAATGGATGTCGGCGCTTCAGATGGCGCCCTGGCGTACGTCAGCAATGTGCCACAAGCGGCCATAGGCCCGTGGCGGCCGGTCGCCCCGGCAGTGCGTTTCTGCACAGACGGGGGTAAAGGCAATCTGTTAGATATTGCACCATCGATCGTCTGGCATGACCCTTGGCCAAGGGGGGCAGATGAGACGACGCGAGTTCCTCACGCTGTTTGGCGGCGCGGCGGCCGCATTGCCGTTCGCGACGCGCGCGCAGCAGGCCGAGCGCATGCGGCGCATCGGCGTGCTAATGGGAGTGGCCGACGATCGGGAAGGACAAGCGCGATTGACGGCGCTTAAGCAGGGACTTCAAGAATTAGGATGGACAGACGGCCGCAACGTCCAAATCGAGACACGCTTTGGTGGGGCGGACGCCGCCCGCATACGGGCTCACGCAGCGGAGCTAGTGGCGCTCGCGCCCGATGTAATCGTCGGTCAAACGACGCCGGTCATCCGAGCGCTGCGGCAAGCGACAAACTCGATTCCGATCATAATGGCGGCAATCAACGATCCCGTCGCTCAGGGCTTCGTCTCGAGCTTGGCGCATCCGGACGGGAACATCACCGGCTTCACGTTCATCGATTTCGAGATGGTGGGGAAGTGGCTGGAGATGCTCAAAGAGGCCGCCCCCAGCGTTTCTCATGCCGTGCTCATGTTCAATCCCGACACGTCCCCCCATTATTATGCCTACCTGCGCTCGTTCGAGGCTGTGGCACGGTCAATCGCAGTTGAGGTGACGGCGGCCCCTGTTCGCGACACAGCCGAAGCCGAAGAGGCCATCGCCAAACTTGGGCGCGAGCCGGGCGGCGGCCTGATCGTTCCGCCGGACGCGTTCACCATTGTCCATGGCCAATTGTTAGTGAGGCTGGCGCAGCAGCACCGAGTGCCGGCCGTCTACTCCTACCGGATAAGCGCCGCGCAAGGTGGCTTGATGTCGTATGGACCCGATCCCTTCGACAATTTCCGGCGCTCGGCTTCTTATGTCGATCGCATCTTCAAGGGAGCCAAGCCGGCCGATCTTCCCGTTCAGCAGCCAACGAAGTTCGAACTGATCATCAACCTCAAGACCGCCAAGGCGCTCGGCCTCACCATCCCGGCGCTGCTGCTTGGCCGCGCCGACGAGGTGATCGAATGATCTCGCGGCGCGACCTCGTTGGCGCCATCGCGCTCCTCGGCGGCGCGGCGGCGTTTCCGTTCGCGGCGCTCGCGCAGCAGCCGGACCGGATGCGGCGCGTCGGCGTGCTTCTCGCACGCTCCGCAACCGACCCGGAGGGGCAGGCTTATGTCGCGGCATTGCGGCGGGGGCTGGAGCAATTGGGTTGGAC
>JAHFPH010000190.1 GCA_023266845.1 Rhodospirillaceae bacterium | reverse complement strand
GCCGGTTCCCGACAGCCCGCCGATGGCGATCAGCGCCGGACGGGTCGGCGCTAGGAATTTCTGCGCCAGATCGAGATAGGCGCGCGGCTCGTCCGGCGCCTGCGGATTGGCCGCCGCCGTCACGTGGGCGCGCACGCCGGCGCGGCAGGACAGGAAGAGCGGCAGCGCGGCGATGCCGCCATAGTCGTCGGCTGCCGACAAATAGGTGTTCAACACCAGGTTGGCGCGATCGGCGAGATCGCGATGCGCCATGTCCATCAACAAGAACGCGAGGTCGTACAGCACGTCGATCGAGGCGAGCTCGGCACTGAACTCGATCGCATCGAACAGCGTCGGCTTGTCGTCGACCAGGCAGATGTTGCGCAGGTGCAGATCGCCATGACAGCGCCGCACCTTGCCGTCCTGCCGGCGACGGTCCAACAGCGCGCCCACGGCATTGAGCGCCGCCGCCCAGCCGTGGTCGAGCGCCAGCCCCTTGTCGGGCGGAAAAATCGCCGGCGTGTGTGTGCGGATTTCCGCGAGATTGCCGAGCGCGACCGACTGCATCGCATCGCGCCCACCGTAGCCGAAGGCCGGCTCGGCCTTGGAGTGGAACGCTGCGATCGCCTCGGCCAGCTCCGCGGCGATGGCGCGGGTGAGCTGGCCCGCGCGCGCCAGCGCATCGAGCAGCCGGTCCTGGCCGAACCGGCGCATCACCACCAGCCAATCGAGCGCATCGCCGTTCTCGTCCAAGGCGCCGAGCGCCAGACCGCCGGCGGCGCGCTTCACCGGCATCACGCCAAGATAAAGCTGCGGCGCGGTGCGGCGGTTGAGCGCCACCTCGGCCAGCGCGTAGCGGTGGCGCAGGTCGCGGGTCGAGAAATCGACGTAGGGGAATTTCACCGCGCGCTTCAGTTTGTAGGCGCGCTCGCCGGCCAGGAACACGTGCGAGATGTGGGTGTCGATGCGATCGACCGGATCGCGCATGCCGTAGGTCTGCGGCCGTTCGAGGAACGCGACGATCGCGCGCTGCTCGGCCGCGACGTCCGTCACGGAAACAGGTGCGTGATCGACCAGCCGTCGGCCGTCTTGGTGTATTTCACGCGCTCGTGCAGGCGGAACGGCCGGTCGACCCAGAATTCGATCGCGTCGGGGATCACGCGATAGCCGACCCAGAACGGCGGCCTGGGCACCTTGCCGATGCCGAACTTCGCCGAATACAGCGCCACCCGCTTTTCCAGCTCGAACCGGCCGGTGAGCGGCCTCGATTGCGGCGAGGCCCAGGCGCCGATCTGCGCCCCGCGCGGCCGGCTCGCGAAATATTGATCGGCTTCGGCCTCGCTCACCCGCTCGACCCGGCCGTCGATCCGCACCTGCCGCTTGAGCGCCTTCCAGTGGAACACCAGCGCGGCGCGTGGATTGGCGTCCAGCTCGAGCCCCTTGTCGCTCTCGGCATTGGTGTAAAAAACGAAACCCCGCGCGTCGGCGTCCTTCAGCAGCACCATGCGGGCGGATGGCCGCCCCGACGCATCGGCGGTGGCGAGCGTCATGGCGGTGGGCACGTCGATTTCGCGCTCGGCGGCCTCGGCCAGCTGGCTCTGGAACAGCGCAATCGGGTCCGCCCCGGAATCGCCCTGCATGGGGAAAAACCTTAGGATTTAGAAACGTTTCGGTTGCCACAATGGCAACAAAATCTTAGCCGATCTTGCGCCACGCTGAAGCAACGCCATCTTACTACAGCGTTGGCGGCGCACAGCCACGATGACGCTTCGGCTGGGGCCAAGTTCGGGATAAACAAAGGACACGGCAATGATCGTAAAATCGGCAGTCAGCAAAATCGCACTCGTGGGCGTGTTGGCGATCGGCCTCGCGGCCTGCGAAAACACCGGCCCCAAGGAGGCCGGCGGCACTCTGATCGGCGCGGGCCTTGGCGGACTCGCCGGCTCGCAGATCGGCCACGGCTCGGGCAACCTCGCCGCCACCGGCGCAGGCGTTCTGTTGGGCGCGCTGCTCGGCAGCTCGGCGGGCAAATCGCTCGACCGCGCCGACCGGATGTATGCCGAGCGCTCGACGCACGGCGCTCTAGAGACCGGCCGATCGGGCCAGCCCGTGGCGTGGACCAACCCGGACAGCGGCCACAGCGGCACGATCGTCCCGCAGCCGGCCTACCAGAGCAACACGGGGCAGTATTGCCGCGAATACCAGCAGACCGTGCAGGTCGGCGGCGAGCGGCAGCAGGCCTACGGCACCGCGTGCCGCCAGCCCGACGGCAGCTGGAAAGTCGTGAACTAGCGAATCGTCTTCGCCGCAGAACGCCCGCGCCGGCAACGGCGCGGGCGTTTGCATTTCAGGGGTCGGCTTCTTAGGATGCGCGAATGGATGACGCGCCTCGCCACGCCGTGCAGGCCAGCCAGCTGATGGCCGGAAAGCGCGGCCTCATCATGGGGGTCGCCAACGACCGCTCGATCGCCTGGGGCATCGCCAAGGCGGTCGCGGCGCATGGCGCGGAGCTTGCGTTCACCTTCCAGTCGGAGTCGCTGGCCAAGCGCGTCAAGCCGCTCGCCGCATCGCTCGGCAGCGACACGGTGCTGGAATGCGACGTGACCAACGACGCGAGCCTCGACCGCGTGTTCCATGATCTCGGCGCCAAATGGGGCGGGCTCGATTTCGTGGTCCACGCCATCGCTTATTCCGACAAGGATCAGCTCAAGGGCCGCTATCTCGACACCACGCCGGCCAACTTCGCGATGACCATGAACATCTCGTGCTACTCGTTCACCGCAGTATGCCAGCGCGCGGTGCCGCTGATGAAGAACGGCGGCAGCCTGCTGACGCTCACCTATTCCGGGGCCGAGCGCGTGATGCCGCATTACAACGTGATGGGGCTGGCCAAGGCGGCGCTGGAGGCCAGCGTCAAATACCTCGCGGTGGACCTGGGCGGCCAGAACATCCGGGTGAATGCGATCTCGGCCGGCCCGATCAAGACGCTGGCGGCGTCGGGCATCGGCGATTTCCGCTACATCCTGAAATGGAACGAATACAACGCGCCGCTGAAGCGCAACGTCACGATCGAGGATGTCGGCGGCGCGGCGGTGTTCATGTTGTCCGATCTCGGCAGCGGCGTGACCGGCGAGGTGCAGCACGTCGATTGCGGCTACCACGTCGTCGGCATGAAAGCCGTCGATGCGCCGGATATCTCGGTCGTCCTCGAAAA
>JAHFPH010000189.1 GCA_023266845.1 Rhodospirillaceae bacterium | reverse complement strand
AGCCCAAGGAGAATCAGCGGTGAGCGCCGCCCCGTCCGCTGTCCTCAGCAAATCCGCCTTCGCCCGTGCGCAGGGCTGGTCGCCGGGCTATGTCACCAAGCTCAAACAGCATGGCCGCCTGGTGCTGGATGCGGACGGGAATGTCCAGGTGGCCGACACGCTGGCGCGCATTGCCGCCACGGCGGGGCGGCGCGAAGATGTCGCGCAGCGGCACGCCGCCACGCGCGGCGGCCAGTCGGCCAGGCCGGGCGCGCCAAGCGCCTATGGCGGGACGGAATCCCGCGCCGCCGCCCAGGGGCGCAAAGAAGCGGCGCAAGCCGACCTGGCCGAAATGGAGCGCGACCGCATGCGCGGCAACCTGATCCCTAAGGAAGCCGTCGACGCCGCCATGCGCTTCGTCGGCGCCACGATCTTCGCGCTGCTCGACAACTTCCCCGGGCAGAACGCCGCCATCCTCACCCCGGTAAGCTCGGTCGACGAAACCGAAGCGCTGCTCGCCGCCGCCTGCCGCGACATGCAAACCGCCCTCGGCGAAGCCATCGCGCGGCAAAAGCAAACCCTCGCTGGGGAGGGGCAGGCATGAACGCCCCGTTAGCTGTGCGCCGGGTTCGGCGTGGTGCCGGAGCCGACTTTTTAAAAGGAGCAAGAGAAATGAACAACGAGAAATTGCAAGATTCAGCAGCGCCCATGAGCGCAGCGTCCGGGTTGAGCGCCGGGTTAGGCGCAGGAGGTTGAATATGGAAACACTTGCGGAAGCCCTACCGAGGGAACAGCAGCGCGTGCGTGATCTGCTGCCATTTTATGACGCGATACCGACTGGCATCTTTGCGGCGACGATGATGCGTCAATCGCTGGCACGTGCAGAACAGGCTGCGTCGTCTGGTGATGTGGTCTCAATGCTGGCAGCATACGAAGACCTGAAGGGCTATGAGGCCTAACGTTTGAATTCAGCGGGTGCCGAAGGCACTCCGCTGGAATGATGGGTTAGCCGGCCACCCACGAGCGCCGGCAACTTGAAGAAGGAAACGAGATGAATGACCAAGCGATTGAACAAGAAATTAAGGCCAAGGGGCTGACAGCGCCGCGCGTTACCCCGGAGGATATTGAAGCCAACATTATCGAAGAGCACTTCTTTCGCGGCAACGATGCAGTAGGCGCACCCCCAAGTGGCGCAATTTCGCTTTTGACGTTTTGCGTCCTCGTTCTCAAGAACGGCTTCACCGTGACCGGCGAAAGCGCCTGCGCAAGCCCAGAGAACTTTGACGCCGAACTGGGCAAGAAGATCGCCCGGCAAAACGCAGTGAGCAAGGTGTGGCCGCTGATGGGCTATGCACTCAAAGAGCGCCTCGCGGCTTGATTGGAATGCCGGCATGACGACGCGAGAACTCATGCCGGCTAACGTGAACTAGCCCCCTACCCATGAACGCCCCTCCCACCCTCGACGAATCTTACTGCCTCGATGTCGCCTGGCGCGCCGCCATGCCGCGCGCGCGGTTGAGCGTCAGCGCCTGGGCGGATGCGCATCGCGTGCTCACCAGCAAGCAGTCGGGCGAGCCGGGGCGCTGGCGCACGGCGCGCAATCCGCTGACGCGCGAAATCATGGATTGCCTGTCGGCCGATTCGCGCGTCACCGATGTCGTGCTGATGGCCTCGGCGCAGATTTTCAAGACCGAAGTCATGCTCAACATGATCGGTTACCACATGACCGAGAGCCCGGCGCCGATGATGCTGATGACGCCCTCGATTGAAAGCACCATCGGGTGGAAAACCCAGAAGCTCAACCCGATGATCCAGGAAACGCCGCTGATCCGCGACCTGCTCGGTGGCCAGCGCGCGCGTGATGCCGCCAACCGGCAGGATTTGGTGGACTTCCCCGGCGGCGTGCTGTTCCTCGCCGGTGGCAATTCGCCCAACAGTTACGCCATGAAATCCGTGCGCCTGCTGTTCATGGATGATCTCGACCGCTTCCCCGCTGAAGTCGGCAAGGAAGGCGACCCGGTATTTCTCGCCAAACAGCGCACCAAAGCCTTCCGCCGCGCCCGGCGGGTGTTCGCCAGCACGCCGACGGTCACCGGCAGCAGCCTGATCCACCGCGAATACCTGGATAGCGACCAGCGCCGCGCGTATCTGCCCTGTCCGCATTGCGGCCACTTCCAGCCGCTCGAATGGGGCGCGGACACGCCGCACGGCATCAAGTGGAACCGCGCCGTCAGCGAGGCCTGGTACGTCTGCCGCGACTGCGGCGCGCACATCTACGAGCACCACAAGCCGCAGATGCTGGCGCAACACCGCTGGATCGCTGAAAACCCAGGCCATGCGCGGCGCGGTTATCACGCCAGCACGCTGTATTGCTCCATCGGCCTCGGCCCGTCCTGGCTCGACCTCGCCCACGAATGGCAGGCCGCCGTGCAATCCCCGTCGTCGCTGCAATCCTTCATCAACACCAACCTCGGCGAACCGTGGGAAGAGCAGGGCGTCACCGTTGACGCCACCGGCCTCATGGGGCGGCTGGAAGCCTATGCGGAACCCCTGCCGCTGCTGGCCAGGACCGCCGGCATCGACGTGCAAAAAGACCGGCTGGAAATTACCTTCGATGGATGGGGGGCGGGCGAAGAAAACTGGACGCTCGACCACCACATCCTGCCCGGCGACACCGCCCAGCCGGATGTCTGGGCAGACCTGGCCGTGCTGTTGGCTGAATTCGCGCCCGACGCGGCAGCCATCGATAGCGGCTACAACACCAGCATGGTCTATGAATTCTGCAAAACTCGGCGCTGGTGCTACGCCGTCAAGGGCATGTCCGGCCCCGGCAAACCCATCGTCGAAGACGAAAAAATCCGCCGCCAGCGCCTGCGCCGCCAACGCAAGAAAGGCATCCTCGTACACCTCGTCGGCGATGACCAGGCCAAGGCGCTGATCTACAGCCGCCTCAACTTGCAGGAGCGCGGCCCCGGCTATATCCATTTCCCGCGCGACCCGGCCTTCGACGATGAATATTTCGCGCAGCTCACGGCTGAAAAACTCGTCACCAAGCTGCGCGGCACGCGCCCCTATGCCGAATGGGTGCAGACCCGCCCGCGCAACGAGACGCTGGATTGCAAAAAATACAGCCTGGCGGCGCTGCGCCTGGCCGGTATCGACCTCGAAGCGCGCGCGCGGCTGGCCGCGCTCAAGGCCGAAGGCAAGACCCCCGC
>JAHFPH010000110.1 GCA_023266845.1 Rhodospirillaceae bacterium | reverse complement strand
TTCAGCGATTGCGTGAAAGCCCACGCGCAAGCGACCAAGGACGCCCGCCAGCCCAACGCGAACGCGAATCCGAACGCCGCCGGCGGCAAGCCGCCAAAAAACTGAATCTTCGCTCGATCGACATTGCGGGCGGGCGGCCACTGGGCCGCCCGTTCCGTTTTCGGCGGGCCGGCTTCGTTGCGCGCACAACGGCGGGCGCCGCATTGCCAAAGGCGGATGGCCCGTTCATAAGTGTAACAACGAAAAAGAGGGAACGTCCGTGTCCGCCGTCGTCCTGGAATCGGTCGTCAAGCGCTGGGGGCAGACCGTTGCGGTCGATCGGGTCAGCTTCACCGCCACCGAGGGTACGTTGGTGGTGCTGCTGGGGCCGTCGGGCTGCGGCAAGTCGACGACGCTGCGCCTGATCGCCGGGCTCGAAACCGCCACGGAAGGCCGCATCGTGATCGGCGGACGCGACGTCACCCGGCGGCCGCCATCCGAGCGCGGCGTGTCGATGGTATTTCAGTCCTACGCGCTGTTCCCGCATCTCAGCGTCGCCGAGAACATCATGTTCGGCCTGCGCGTGCGCAACGTGGACAAGCCGGAACGCGCGCGGCGCCTAGCCCGCGCGGCCGAGCTGCTGGGCCTGACACCGTTGCTCGACCGCAAGCCGTCGCAGCTCTCGGGCGGCCAGCAGCAACGCGTGGCGCTGGGCCGCGCCATCGTGGCGGAAACGCCGGTCTGCCTGATGGACGAGCCGTTGTCGAACCTGGATGCGCAGCTGCGCCAGGAGATGCGTCACGAGATCCGCACACTGCAACAGAAGCTTCGCGTAACGATGCTATATGTCACCCACGACCAGACCGAAGCGATGACGATGGCCGACCAGGTTGTGGTGATGCGCGACGGGCGAATCGAGCAGGACGGACCTCCGGCCGCGCTCTACAACCGCCCGGCGACCACGTTCGTGGCGCGCTTCGTCGGCACGCCGCCGATGAATCTGCTGGAAGACGCGGCCGGCGACGGGCGCGTGCTGGGCGTGCGGCCCGAGGACATCACGCTGTCGCCCGGCGGCGTCGAGGCGGCGGTCGAATCGGTCGAATACCTGGGCGCTGACACGATCCTGGCGTGCAGGTCCGGCGGGCAGCGCGTGCTGGTGCGCCTGGCGGGCCAATCGGCGCTGCAACCCGGCGCGCGCGTGGCGCTGAACTGGGCGGCGGGCGCCCGGCACCTGTTCGACAAGGCTTCCGGTCGGCGCATGAACGCGCCGGCGGCGAATTGATTTCCTGGCAACCCGCACAAGAGCAAGAGGAGGAGACGCAATGTCGTTCATATCCGTTCGGGGGCTCAAGCTGGCGCTGGCCGGCGGGGCGCTGTTGGGCATGGCGTCGACGCAACCGTCGGCGGCCCTGGCGCAGAATCTTTCCTTCTACTACCCGGTCGCGGTGGGCGGGCCGATTACCAAGCTGATCGACGCGCTGGCGTCCGATTTCGAGAAGGAAAATCCCGGCATCAAGATAAAGCCGGTCTATACCGGCTCGTACCAGGACACGATCGCCAAGACGCTCACCGCGCTGCGGGGCGGCGAGCCGCCGCACTTCGCCGTGATCCTGTCCACCGACATGTACACGCTGATCGACGAAGAGGCGATCGTCGCCTACGAGGACATGGTCAAGACCGACGCCGACAAGGCGTGGCTGAAGAGCTTCTTCCCCGGCTTCATGGAAAACAGCCAGACCGGCGGCAAGACCTGGGGCATACCATTCCAGCGCTCGACCGTGGTGCTGTACTGGAACAAGGAGCTGTTCAAGGAAGCGGGCCTAAACCCCGACAAACCGCCGGCGACCTGGGCCGAGATGCTGGACTACGCCAAGAAGCTGACCAAGAAGGGCTCGACCGGCAACGTCACGCAATGGGGCGTTCAAGTGCCGTCCTCGGGCTTTCCCTATTGGCTGTTCCAGGGCTTCACCACCGAGAACGACGTGCGGCTGATGAACGCCGCGGGCACCGAGACCTATTACGACAAGCCCGCCGTGATCGAGGCGCTGCAATTCTGGGTCGACCTGTCGCGCAAGCACCAGGTGCACCCGCCCGGGATCGTGGAATGGGGCACCACGCCCAAGGACTTCTTCGAGAAGAAAATCGCGATGATGTGGACCACCACGGGCAACCTGACCAACGTACGCGCCAACGCCAAGTTCGATTTCGGCGTCGCGATGCTGCCCGCGAACAAGCGGCGCGGATCGCCCACCGGCGGCGGCAACTTCTACGTCTTCAAGAAGTCAAGCCCCGCCGAGCGCGAGGCGGCGGTGAAGTTCGCCAAATGGGCCACGCAGCCCGAGCGCGCGGCGCAATGGGGCATCGACACGGGCTACGTGGCGGTCACGGCCGCGGCCTGGGACACGCCGAAAATGAAGGCCTACGTCGCCGGCTTCCCGGCCGCCGCCGTGGCGCGCGACCAGCTGCCGCACGCCGTGGCCGAGCTTTCGACGCACGAGAACCAGCGCGTCACCCGCGCGCTGGACGACGGCTTGCAGGCGGCGCTGACCGGAACCAAGACGCCGGAACAGGCCATGACGGACGCGCAGCGCGAAGCCGAGCGCATCCTGAAGCCGTATAGACGATAGCCCTTGGGTGGGAGCGGAGGGCGGCTGCCGGCCGCCCTCCGACGTTTCTCCATGAACCAGCGCCTCAGCGCCAACATCCACGGCTGGCTGCTGCTGTTGCCGGCCGCCGCGCTGCTGGCGCTGTTCACGCATTACCCTACCGCCGCGACGGTGTGGCAGAGCTTCCGCTCCACGCCCAAAGGCTCGCGGCCAAGCGTGTTCATCGGTCTCGACAATTACGCGACCATGCTCGACGACCCGATTTTCTGGAAGTCGGTCGTCAACAACCTGATCTATGCCGCCGGCACGATCCCCACCTCGATCGCGCTGGCCTTGCTGATGGCGGTGTGGGTGAACCAGAACCTGGCCGGACGCGGCTTCCTGCGTATGGCCTATTTCACGCCCACCATGCTGCCGATGATCGCGGTCGCCAATATATGGCTGTTCTTCTACACGCCCGATTACGGCCTGATCGACCAGGTGCTGAAGCTGTTCGGCCGCGGCGGCTACAACTGGCTGGGCACCAAGGACACCGCCTTGTGGTGCATCATCGTCATGACGGTGTGGAAGGAAGCCGGGTTCTTCATGATCTTCTATCTGGCGGCGCTGCAGCAGATCCCGCCTTCGCTGGCCGAGGCCGCGTCGCTCGAGGGCGCGTCGCGCTGGTATTTCTTCCGCCGCGTGGTGTTCCCGCTGCTGATGCCCACCACGTTGTTCGTGCTGATCAACGCGGTCATCAACTCGTTTCGGCTGGTCGACCACGTGCTGGCGATCACCCGGGGCGGGCCCGACAACGCCACCTCGCTGCTGCTGTTCTATCTGTGGGAAACCGCGTTCAAGTTCTGGGACACCGGCTACGGCGCGGCGCTGACCGTGGTGCTGTTGGTGCTGCTGGGTGCGTTCGCGCTCGGCCAGTATTTCTATTTCGACCGCCGGGTGCATTATCGATGAGCGCCGCCGCGCATGGCCGCTCGGCGATGGAGCCCGCGGGCATCGCGCGCGCCCTCGATACGCTCGGCGCCTGGGTGCTGGCGATCCTGTGGTTCCTGCCCTTGATTTACGCGGTGTGGACCGCGTTCCACCCCACCGAATATTCGGCCCGGTTCGATCTTGCCGCGCCGCTGACGCTGAAGAACTTCGCCGACGCCTGGTCGGCCGCCCCGTTCGCCCGCTATTTCCTCAACACCGTGCTGTTGGTGACGATGATCCTGGCGGTGCAGCTGGTGCTGGTCACGCTGGCGGCCTATGCCTTCGCGCGGTTCGAGTTTTTCGGGCGCGAAGTGCTGTTCGCCTTGGTGCTGGTGCAGCTGATGGTCATGCCCGATGTGCTGATCGTCGAGAATTACCAGACGCTGCGCCGGCTCGGGTTGATCGACACGCTGCTCGGCATCGGGCTGCCCTATATGGCGTCGGCCTTCGGCATCTTCCTCCTGCGCCAGACCTTCAAGTCAATACCGCGCGAGCTGGACGAGGCCGCGCGGGTCGAGGGCTGCGGGTTTCTGAAGATGCTGTGGCTGGTCTATGTGCCGCTGGCGCGGCCGGTCTATATCGCCTATGGCCTGGTCTCGATCAGCTATCACTGGAACAATTTCCTGTGGCCGCTGATCGTCACCAACTCTGTCACCACGCGCCCGTTGACCGTGGGCCTCAGCATCTTCGCGGCGGTGGACCAGGGCATCGATTGGGCGATCATCTGCGCCGCCACGCTGATGACCTCGGGACCCCTGCTGATCGCGTTCCTGCTGTTCCAACGGCAGTTCGTGCAGAGCTTCATCCGCGCCGGCATTCGCTAACCGGTCGGCGCCGCCGGCGATTGTACCGGTACATTCGTGTTTCGGTGACCAGCCATCCGCCGATATCTCTCGTGCCGCGCCCGGCCGGGCTATAGGATCGCCGCCAAAATCGGAACAGGAACGCCCGGCCGTGACCAGCCCGCATCAGCAATCGGATTCGCAAGCCCGCGACGCGGCTGCCGAGCAGGAAACGCCCTATGCGTGGGTCAGGCTCGGCGCGTCGCTGCTGCTCAGCACCATCGGTAGCGTGGGGATGTGGTCGGCCGTCGTGGTGCTGCCCGCGGTGCAGGCCGATTTCGCCGTCGCGCGCGCCGATGCGTCGCTGCCCTACACCGTCGCCATGATCGGATTCGTCGTCGGCCAGGTGATGATGGGCAGGCTCGCCGACCGGTTCGGCATCGCTGCTCCGGCTTCGGCCGGCACGATCGCGCTCGGCCTCGGCTATATCGCGGCCAGCCAGGCCGGCGGGCTGTGGCAGGTCACCGTCGCCTACGGCCTTTTGATCGGTATGGGCTGTTCGGCCACGTTCGGGCCGGTGATCGCCGACGTGTCGCATTGGTTCTCGCGCCGGCGCGGGCTCGCGGTCGCTGTGGCCTCGTGCGGCAGCTATCTCGCCGGCACCGTGTGGCCCCCGGTGATCCAGCATTTCACTCAAAGCGCGGGCTGGCGCGCGACCCATCTAGGCATCGGCCTGTTCTGCCTCGTTACCATGCTGCCGCTGGCGCTGGTGCTCAGGCGGCGGCCGCACGCGGCGCGCCACCCGCATCCCGTGCCGATCGTGGGCGGGCCGCGGCGCGCCACCTCCCTGTCGCCGAACGCGGTGCAGGGGCTGCTGATGGCAGCGGGCGTGGCGTGCTGTGTCGCCATGTCGATGCCGCAGGTGCATATCGTGGCGTTGTGCGCGGACCTCGGCTATGGCGCGACGCGCGGCGCGGAAATGCTGTCGCTGATGCTGGGCTTCGGCATCGTCAGCCGCTTGGCCTCGGGCTGGATCGCCGACCGCATCGGGCCGGTGATCACGCTTCTGATCGGATCGGGCATGCAGGCCGTATCGCTGCTGCTCTACCTGCCGTCCGACGCGCTGATGTCGCTGTACGTCGTCTCGGCCCTGTTCGGCCTGTTCCAGGGCGGCATCGTGCCGAGCTACAGCCTGATCGTGCGCGAGTATTTCCCGCCGGCCGAGGCCGGCACGCGCATCAGCCTGGTGCTGTCGGCGACGGTGGCGGGCATGGCGCTGGGCGGCTGGATGTCCGGGGCGATCTTCGACTGGACGCTTTCCTACCAGGCGGCGTTCCTCAACGGCTTCTTGTGGAACCTGCTCAACCTGGCGATCGCGGTGTTGCTGCTATTCAAGCTGCGGCCGCAAAGGTTGGCGGCGGCATAGCGTCTAAAACCGCCGTCAAATGATTTCTTTGCCCTTAGGGCCGTCGTCATCCAGTCGATGTTCAGACTTACGCGACATGCGGCTCAACAATTTTTGCAGCCTGGATTGCCCGTGCGCACGCGAAGCAATAGGCCAGCTTGCAGTACGCCTAGAGGAATTTTTGGATCGTGGGCTGTGTTTTTTCGTCGCCATGCCGGCCTTGATCTACGCTGCGTAAAATTTTCGACCGTGGGTCACTGACATAGACATAACAGAGTTGCAGAGAACTAGCGATGTTATGGCCCGTTGAGCTGTTCGAATGGCGCGGGTTTCTAGCCCCTTGGCGACCGCCTATTTAACTGGCACATAGACGCTCCAGACCATAGGGAGTCCTATGTCCGAACCAGTCGAAACGGGCGCGCCGGAGGCGGGCCGCGACTTCCTGCGCGACATCATCCAGTCGGACCTGGAAGCGAAGCGCCATGCCACGGTCGTTACGCGCTTTCCGCCCGAGCCCAACGGGTACTTGCATATCGGCCACGCCAAGTCGATCTGCCTGAATTTCGGCGTCGCCCAGGAATTCGGCGGGCGCTGCCATCTGCGCTTCGACGACACCAACCCGACCAAGGAAGAGCAGGAATACATCGACGCCATCCAAGCCGATGTGCGCTGGCTGGGTTTCGACTGGGGCGGGCATCTGTATCACGCCTCGGACTATTTCGAGCAGCTCTACGACTGGGCCCAGCACCTGATCGAAACCGGCAAGGCCTATGTCGACGACACGAAGCTGGAGGAAATGCGCGCGATGCGTGGCACGCTGACCGAACCGGGCCGGCCCAGCAAATTCCGCGACCGTTCGCCGGACGAGAACCTCGACCTGTTCGGACGCATGCGCGCGGGCGAGTTTCCCAACGGCGCGCGGGTGCTGCGCGCCAAGATCGACCTTGCGGCCGGCAACATGAACCTGCGCGATCCGGTGCTCTATCGCATTCTGCACGCGGCGCACCCGCGCACCGGCACCAAATGGTGCGTCTATCCGACCTACGACTTCGCGCACGGCCAGTCCGACGCGATCGAGGGCGTCACGCATTCGCTGTGCACGCTGGAGTTCGAGGACCACCGGCCGCTGTACGACTGGCTGCTCGACAACCTGCCGGTGCCCTCGCGGCCGCGGCAGTACGAATTCGCGCGACTGAACCTGACCTACACGGTGCTGTCGAAGCGCTTCCTGACCGGGCTGGTGCAGGCCGCGCGCGTCAAGGGCTGGGACGATCCGCGCATGCCGACGCTGGCGGGCCTGCGCCGGCGCGGCGTGCCGGCCGCGGCCTTGCGCAATTTCGTCAAGGCGATCGGCATGGCGCGCGCCCACAGCGTGGTGGACGTGGCGATGTTCGAGCATGCGGTGCGCGAGCTGTTGAACAAGCAGGCGCCGCGCTACATGGCGGTGCTGCGCCCGCTCAAGGTCGTCATCGAAAACTATCCCGAGGGCAAAACCGAGGAGCTGGAGGCGGTCAACAATCCCGAAGATCCGTCCGCCGGCACGCGGCGCATCCCGTTCGGCCGCGAGCTTTATGTCGAGCGCGACGATTTCATGGAAAACCCGCCCAAGAAATTCTTCCGCCTTTCGCCCGGCAAGGAGGTCAGGCTGCGCTACGGGTATTTCATCACCTGCCGCGAGGCGGTGAAGAACGCGGCGGGCGAGGTGACCGAGCTGCGTTGCACCTACGATCCCGCCACGCGCGGCGGCAATGCGCCGGACGGGCGCAAGGTGCAGGCGACGCTGCATTGGGTGACGGCGCGGGAATCGGTGCCGGCCGAGCTGCGCCTATACAATCACCTGTTCGCGCGGCCCGATCCCGGCGCCAACGGCGATCTGCTGGCCGATTTGAATCCCAATTCGCTCGAAATCTTAAGCGACTGCCGGGTCGAGCCGGCGCTGGCGGCGGCGAACACGGGTGCCGCGGTGCAGTTCGAGCGCCAGGGATATTTTTGCCGCGACAAGGACTCCATGCCGGGGCGGCCGGTGTTCAACCGCACCGTCGGATTGCGCGACACCTGGGCGAAGGTTCAAGCCGGGGCGAAGGTTCAAGCCGGCGCCGCGCGCAAGTAGCCGCTGGGCGACGCCGCGCGGCTATTTCCTGGAATACGCCCATTTCCGTTCGCTCGTGCGGTAGAGGTCCCACCCCATCGATTTGAGCGTCCGGTCGATCGCGCCGTGATCGTAGTTGTTCACGTCGTCGAAAACGAAAATCGCTCCCGGTTTCGTCCTTTCGTGAAAGAACGCGATCTCGACCTGCACGGGAGCGATCGCGTGCGGCCCGTCGAAATGCACGAAGCTGTAAGTGTTGATCACGCGCTTCGACTCGTTGTAGATCGGCACGCCGTCGGCGAAGCGCTTGAAGAATTCCGTGTCCTCCATGTTCCAAAAGCAGAAATGGACCTTCCGGGCCCGGCAATAGAGGTACATGTTCATCAGGCACTCGTCGCGCATGTCGTTCGTGTAGTCGAGCTTGAGGGTCCGCTGATCGGTTTCCTGGTAGGCGATGTTCCCGTACGGGTCGATCGCGATATGCGGCTTCGTCAGGTGCTGGTTGGTCGCGACCAGCGCGTCGATGATGACCTTCGATCCGCCCCCGCGGCGCAGGCCGATTTCGCATGTCAGCCCCTCGACGGCAGCCGCCTTCTGCACGCCCTCCGCCAGCACCTCGTAGTTGGCGCTGTCGGCCGGGAGTTCCGCCTCCACGTTCACGCTGATCTTCATGTCGCCCCCCACCCATCCAGGCCGTCCGGTCCCGGCCTGGCGCAACCCTAGCGCCGTGTGAAGGCGAGACTAGTGGATAGATATTTCGGGGTCGAGCAGCCGCCTGTACCGGTTCATGCGCGCACTTGACTCGCAACGGATGCTCACCACGTGAGCCAGGATTCAGCTTCGCCAAGGAGACGACGATGCGACTTTATTCCGCCATGATCGGCGCCACGATTGCCTTATTGGCGGCGTCCGTTCCGGGCGTTCGCCCGGCCGCCGCCCAGGACGCCGGCCAATACGTCCAGCACCTCGCCGCCGATATGGTTGCGATTTCCAAGCGCCCGACCGCCGAGCGGCGCGCGTTCTACAACAGGTTCCTGGCCGGCGAGGTGGATTGGACCGGACCGGCCGTGCAGGCACTCGGCCCAAACCGGTGGGCGGCGCTGGCCGAAAGCGATCGCCAGAAGCTGGCGGACTGGGCGCGCGACGCCCTCATGGGCTACGAAAGCGCGATGCGCTTTATCCAGAACCTGATCTTCCAGTCCTGCGCCGTCAGCGGTGGAAGCAAGAACGACGTGTCGGGAGTACGCATAACCTGCACCAGGTTCGGCACCGAGCCGCTATTCGGCCTGCGGTTCGAGGTGGCCCGCCAAGGCGACCGATTCAAAATCGCCGACATCGGGTATATCGGAGTTTCCTTGCGCACCGAGCTGGCGAAGGAAATATTGAAGGAAGACGCGGTCAAGGAGCATGGCGTGCATCTCGACGGCGTCGCCATGAAGAAATAGGACCGTTCGGGCGCGGATTCTCCGCTTTCTTTGATCCGCGCGGGGTTTCATGATGCCGCCGCATGATCAAGGCGGTGTCCAGCGCGTCGAATCCCACGGTCAAGCTGCTGACCGGGCTGCGCCTGCGCAAGCACCGCGAGGAGAGCGGCCTGTTTCTGGCCGAAGGCGCGCGCACGGCGCTTGAAGGCCTCAGCGCCGGCGCGGTTCCCCGGATCCTCGCCTATTCCGCTAGTGCCGCAAATCAGCGCGAGGTGCAGACCCTGCGCGACGCGTGCCTGAAAGCCGGCGGCGCTTGCCTTGTGGTGACGGATAAAATCCTCGCCAAGATCGCCAGAAAGGACAACCCGCAACTCGTCACCGCCGCTTTTGCCTGCCGAATCCGCGAGCTCAAGGAATTGCGGCCGGATCGGAACGGCGTTTTCGTGGCGCTCGATCGAGTGCGCGATCCCGGCAATCTGGGCACCATCATCCGCACGGCGGATGCGGTCGGGGCCGCGGGCCTTTTGCTGGTTGGCGATTGCTGCGACCCCTATGCCGCCGAGTCGGTCCGCGCCAGCATGGGTTCGATTTTCAACGTGCCGATTTTCACCTGCGACGAGGCCGGTTTCGTCGCGCTCGCCAAGAACTGGCCTGGAACGGTTGCCGGCACGTCGCCGACGGCAGCGACCGGCTACCGGAGCGTGAGCTACGAGGGCGCGGTGCTGGCGGTTCTCGGCAGCGAGCAAAGCGGGCTGTCGCCGGCCATGGCTAGGCTGTGCGGCCGCATGGTCCGCATTCCGATCTACGGCAAGCCCGAGTCCCTGAACCTCGCCGTGGCGTGTGGAATATTTCTCTACGGGATCAGGGAGTCCCGCGCAGGATAGCGGCCCGGCGCGTAGTCCGCTTCCCGCTTATTTCCCCGTTTCAGCGCCGAAGCCGAGCATGAAGCTCGCGGGGGCCGACAGGTCGCGGTCGCGCTGCGGATAGCCGATCAACTGGACGCCGAGGGGCAGGCCGTCGGCCCGCAGCAGCGGCAACGCGATCGCCGGCGTGCGCAGCGCCGAGGCGGGGTGGTTGAAGACCGCGTTGCCGGTGGACTCGATGCCCAACGGCGCCGCGCCGGGTGTGGCCAGGGTGATGCAGGCGTCGATATCGCCGGCGAGCGTCAGCAGCGCGTCACGCATCGCATCGCGCCGCCGCAGCAGGGAATGATAGTCGTCCGGCATCATGGCGCGGCCGTCATTCTCGTGGCGACGCTCGCCATCGCGATCTTTCCGCGGCTGCTCACGGCCTCGGCCATCCAGGGGATGAAGAACGGACTTGCCGTGCTGCAACAGTCGATGGAGTCGGGCCAGGTGATCGAACGACCGGGCTTGCTAGTGTCGTTCGAGAAACTGAACTCGCTGGTCGGCTTTGAAGACGTGCTGGCGATCGAGAAACGGCACCTGACGAAGGATCAACTGGAGAAAAAATATCGCGGCGCGGCCGAATTGAAGCAATGAGCGGAGGATTTATCTATGCCGCCGCTCTATGCCGCCGCCGCAACCAATTGGTATTGCAGCACGCCTTCTTCAGGCCTGAAAGGGGGAATTTCTGAGGTAATATGAGGCAATCTGTGACCCGCATCCGTGGGGGCGGACAGGGATATCGTCATTGTCTGCCGCGGCCGCTTCGGCTATTATTGTATACAGAAGTGTCTACCTATCTATTTGATTTTGCTTTCTGAATGGAGCGGCCACATGCGTTTTGGGTACTCACAAAACATCCACGACCTGACTAAGAGGCGCGACTATGGCGAGCTGTTGGACGAGTTGCGCGAATTGGCGGTGATCTGCGACCGGGCGGGCATGGATACGTTCTGGCTGCCCGAGCACCATTTCAGCGTCTGGGGCCGCGAGCTGATCCCCAACCCGATCCTGCTGGCCGCCGACCTCGCCGCGCGCACCGAGCGCATCCGCATCGGGCTCGCCGCCGCGATCGTCACGTTCTGGCATCCCTTGCGCGTGGCCGAGGACATCGCGATGCTCGACCATCTGACCGGCGGCAGGCTCGAGCTGGGCGTGGGCCGCGGCAATTACGGGCTCGAGGCGCAGAACCTGAATCCGATCGCCGACCCGAACGACCAGGCGATGAACATCAGGGTGTTCGAGGAGGCCGTGGCGATCATCAAGCTGGCGCTGGGCGAGGAGCGCTTTTCGTTCAAGGGCGAGATCTACGAATTCCCCGCGCCGGGCTTCAAGGCCGACCGCGCGCACTCGATCGACGATCCGGCCTATGTCGATCCCGCCACCAAGGAGCTGATCAAGCTGTCGATCTATCCGCGCGCCAGGCAAAAGCCCCTGCCGCCGATGTGGCAGGTCGTCAACTCGATCGAATCGATCCAGCACGCCGCGCGGCTGGACATGGGCATCATCATGTGGCGCCCGGGCGTGAAGTCGCTGAAGCACCGCCTGACCGCCTATCGCGACGCCGTGCTCGCCGCGCACGGCCGCGAGCTTGGCATCGGCGAGCGCACCGGCATCCTGCGCGACACGTTCTGCGCGCCGAGCGAGCAGCAGGCGGTCGAGATCGCCGCCGAGCCGATGATGGGCGCGCTCAACTTCTCCAACTGGCGCGGCCCCAGCATCTATCTCGACCCGGGCGAGACGCTGGCCCCCGAGGAGGAGGCGCGGTTGAAGAAGCATTTGCCCTACGAGTTCGTGCGCGACCGCTGCGTGATGTTCGGCGCGCCCGAGCGCATCGTCGCGCAGGTCGACGAGCTGCACCGCGAAACCGGCATCGAGCACGTGATTTTCAAGTGCTCCTGGCCCGGCATCGACCCCGCCCGCACGCGCGACAGCGTGCGCCTGCTGTGCCAGGAGGCGCTGCCCGCGCTCAAGGCGAAATTCCCGCAAACCAGGCCGGCCGCCGCGGCGGCCGAATAGGCGCCGCGCCGCGCGTTGATCCGCGCGGCCCTCTTGAAAGTTGCGCGGCCGGATCAGCGGCCGCGCCGCGCGTTGATCCGCGCGGCCCTCTTGAAAGTTGCGCGGCCGGATCAGCGGCCGCG
>JAHFPH010000109.1:6867-12373 GCA_023266845.1 Rhodospirillaceae bacterium | reverse complement strand
CGATCGTGCGCAGAACGCGCAAATGATTGGCGCCCCATCGGCCCGCCCCGACCAGCGCCACGCGCGGAGTTACAGCCTGCAATGAAGTCCCCGATATTTCAGAACCAGTACATGACCCAGGAACCGCCGCGCAAGTGCCGCGTTCCCATTAGCCAGGTCGCGAGAATCGGCAGCATCCCGGCCGCGAGCAGGCCGAAGGCGACATAACGCTGGCGGCCCGAGCCGCTGGCGATCTTGGTCATGGTGATCAGGCTGATCGCCACCCATAGGATCGAGGCGACGGCGAAGAACGTGGGCACCGCGCACCAACGCGCGAAAACCGACTGGAACGTCGAGGCATAGGACAAGCCCGCGGCGAATAGCAGCAATGTCAGAAACGCGGCGGTGGCGACCACCGCGATGCTGTGACCCAACAGCTCGATCTGCGAGCCGGGCGGATGCAGCAGCGATACGAACATCGCGCCCAGCAGATACACAACGGCAGCGCCGACCAAGAGATCGGCGATGATCCAATACGTCAATTCCATCAGCCGAACAGCCTGTTAAACGAAGCCTTTACGGCACTGACTTACCGGCACTTTTATTTACCACCGCAAGAGCCAAGAGAATTCCTGAATCCGCAATTCGAGCTCTATGCAATGCGCTTGCCGGTTTGTCTGCCTTGTTGATTACCCGAAGATGACGAGATCGCCTTTGGACGATGGCGTTTTGCTGAACAGGCTCCCCGGTGCCTGTACAAAAAAGCGAAATGACGAGGCACAAATCTCCAGGCCCCGCCTTAAGAATGCAGCTCGTTGTCAGCAGATCATCATCGCCGCCGAATGAGTCGCCAATAGTAAAAACGGACTGTTTAAATTTACTGGTTGCGGCGATCAGGCTTGCGCAACCGCCGCGTCGCCGCCCTTGGCGAGAAGATCGAACACCGGCAGGAAGGCTTCCGGCTCCTGCGCGCCCGAGACGGCGTATTTGCCGTCGAAAATGAAGCAGGGCACGCCGCCGATGCCGAGCTTGCGGGCATAGATATCCTCGGCCAGCACGGTTTCGGTTTCTTCCTCGCCGCCCAGGAACGCGGCGGCGGTCTTTTCGTCCAGACCGCATTCCGCGGCGAGCCGCGCCAGCGTCGCCGCGTCGCCGATGTCGCGGCCGTCCAGGAAATAGGCCTGGAACAGCGCAGCGACCATCGCGTCCTGCTTTCCGTCGCGGTCGGCGAAGCGGATCATGCGATGCGCGTTGACCGTGTTGGGCGTGCGCGGAATGCGCTCGAACGCGAAAGCGATCGCGTCGCGCTGTCCGGCGGCGCGCACGTTGTCGTAGATGCGCTCGGCCGCGTCCGGGCCGCCGAACTTGGCGGCCAGGTATTGCCGGCGGTCCATGCCGCCCGCCGGCATGTCGGGGTTCAGTTGGAATGCGCGCCAGCGCAGGATCACTTGCGCGGACGGGCGCAGGTCAAGCGCTTTTTCCAGGCGCTTCTTGCCGATGAAGCACCACGGACAGATCACGTCGCTGAAAATATCGATGCGCATCGCGGATTTCCTTCCGGCTCGATCCTGCCCGCGCGAGCCAGCCCGTGCAAGAGCAAAACCGCCGCGATCAAAGCGGGTTGAGCCGATTTTCGCCCGGCTAGGTCCGCGCGCGCAGGCGGGCGAGCGCCGCGTCGCGCCATTCGGCCAGCTTGGCGGTGTGGTCGAGAAACACTTCCTCGAAGGTGAAGCCGCCGTCCCAGAACAGGGCCGTGCCGCTCTCGGCCTCGGTCATCCGGCGGCCCAGATCGCCGCGCGTGATGAAATTGCCGCGCCGCGCCACCAGCCGCTGGTCCTTGGTCAGGAACCGCACATGGCTGCCCTCGATCTCGACCAGCCAGCGATGATGATCGAACCCCACGGCCGGCATCTTGCCGAACAGGGTCTTCAGCGCGAAGAAGCGGTGCTTGCAGAAAATCTCGCGCGCGCGCGACGGCGTTTCGATGTAGCCGGATTTGGACACGCGCACCAGCTCGCCGCACACCGCGATGGGGTCGCGCAGGTCCTCGATTGTGTGCGAACAGAAGCTGAAATCGAAGAACTTGTCGGGAAACGGCCAGGGCGCGCGGCAGGCGTCCTGCACCATCCAGGTCGCGGCGCTGAAACGCTCCGCGTTCTCCGGATCGAGCGGGTTCTGGCGCTGACGGGTCGCATGCGGCATCACATCAAGCACATGCGTGGCGAGGTTGAAGGGCTGGTGCCAGCCGCCGACATCCAGCACGCGGCTTGCGCGCCCGGCCAGCTCGCAGATGCGCGGCAGATTGGCGATCAGGATCATAACCGTGGCAATATATCCCCGATGAAACGGCGGGAGGCAAGATGAGCGAACAAAAACATGCCGGCGGCTGCCTATGCGGCGCGGTGCGCTACGAGGCCACGGGCCCCTTGCGCGAGGTCACGGTGTGCCATTGCGGCCAATGCCGCAAATGGCACGGCCATGCCTGCGCTTATACCGCCGTGGACAATGCCAAGTTCAAGCTGCTGAAGGACGCCGACCTTAAATGGTTCGCATCGTCGGATCGTGCCAAGCGCGGCTTTTGCGCCAAGTGCGGATCGAGCCTGTTCTATCGCGGCAACACGGCCAGCTATACCGCCATCGCCGCCGGCACGGTGGACGGCAAGACCGGCGTCAAGGCGGTTAGGCACATCTACGTGGCCGACAAGGGCGACTACTACGACATCAAGGACGGGCTGCCGCAGCTGGCTCAGCACTAAAGTCCGAGCGCCTTCCTGAACCGCGTGCGCAGTTCCGAGCCGTCCTTGGGCGGCAGGACCAGCGGCGGGTTTTCGGCGCGCACCTTGACGGCGGTGAAAACCGGCCCCGGTTTCCTGAACAGGCCCGATACCAGCGATTTCAGCTGCGCCGCGCTGCGCACGGTCGACGCGCGCGCGATGCCCGCGCCCTGGGCGATCTTGGCGAGGTCGGTCGCGCCCGCGGTGTGCGTGGGCTGGCCGCCGGTTTCGCCATAGCGCTCGTTGTCCAGCACGACGATGTGCAGGTTGCGCGGCGGCTGCGCCGCGACCGTGGCGAGCGAGCCCAAGCCCATCAGCATTTCACCGTCGCCGGTGACGACCAGCACCCGGCGCTTGGGTTGCGCCAGCGCCAGGCCCAACCCCATCGCCACCGCGCCACCCATCCCGCCCCAGAGCGGGAAGGTGAGGTCGCGGTCGCCCGCCGCCGTGCAATCCCAGGCCGCGGCGCCCAAGCCCGCGATCACCAACAGATCGTCGCGGCCCTTCAACAGCGCCGCCACGACCTCGCGCCGACGCAGGCCGTATTTCTCTGCGCGTTTCATCGTGAAAGCGTTCATTGCTTGAAGCTCTTCACGCCGATCAATTGCTGCGCCAGCAGCACGGCAGTGGCCTGCGGCCCTTCGAACGCCATGCGCGCGGCGGCCGCGACCGTGGGCGCTACTTCTTCAGGTGCTGTGGCCCTGAAACACAGCACGCCCGCGAGCTCGAGCGCCTGCGGCGTGGCGCGGCCCATCGGCACCTGCCAGGGATTGAACTCGCCGAACTCGCCGCGCATCGTCACGATCGCCAACAGCGGCAGGCGGCAGGTGCGCGTCAGGCTCAGCATGTTGATGCAGTTGCCCACGCCCGAGGACTGCATGAGAAGAACGCCGCGCTCGCCGCCCAGCCACGCGCCGGCCAGCAGCGCCACGCCTTCCTCTTCCGTGGTCAGCGGCACCACGCGCATCGCCTTGTCGGCGGCGCATAGATTTATGAGTTGCGTGTGGCCCGCGTCCGGCACATGCGCCACCTGGCACACCGCCCAGGATTTCAATTCGCGGTGGATCGCCGCCGGCCAGGCCGGAGCCGAGGAACGGGCTTGCATCGAAAATGAGTAGCACGGCGGCTTGGGGGATCGGAAGGCCCGCGCTATGGTTGGGGCCGTGCAGGCAAGCGGCAAATTCTCGGCCGATCTTTCGGGCGTGGCGGCGATCATCACCGGCGCGGGCAGCGGCCTCGGCCGGCATCTGGCGCTGACCCTGGCGCGCGCCGGAGCCAAGGTCGCGCTCGCGGGCCGGCGCATGGAAGCGCTGAAAAAAGTCGAAGCCGAGATCGAGGCGTTCGACGGGCGCGCCCTTCCCGTGGAACTGGACGTGACCGACGCTAGGAGCGTGGAAGCGGCGGTGGAAGTGGCCGAGCATGAGCTGGGGCCGATCGCCATCCTGGTGAACAACGCGGGCGTGGTGGCGGTCAAACCGTCCCTCGAGCTCACCGAGGCCGATTGGGACCGGGTGGTGGACACCAATCTCAAGGGCGCGTTCCTGATGGCGGGCGCGGTGGCGCGGCACATGGTGCGGCTCAAGCATGGCGGCAGCATCGTCAACATCGCCTCGATCCTGGGAATGCGCGCGACCGGGCAGGTCGCCGGCTACAGCGCGTCGAAGGCGGGCCTCATCAACCTGACACGCACGCTCGCCATCGAATGGGCGCGGCACGGCATCCGCGTCAATGCGATCGCGCCGGGCTATATCGAAACCGACATCAACCGCGATTACCTGGCGGGCGGCGCCGGCAAGGCGATCATCGAGCGCACGCCGCTGCGGCGCCTCGGCCGCGTGGAAGACCTGGAAGGCCCGCTATTGCTGCTGTGCTCGCCGGCCGCGTCCTACATGACCGGCGCGGTGATCGTCGTCGACGGCGGCCAGACGGCGGCAGTCTAAAGTTCAGATAATCCTGCTTCTGATGAACGTCACCGCGATCTCCGCCGCGATCACCACGGCGAAGATCGCCAGCAGCGTCATCGCCACCTGGTCCCAATAGAGCAGGTTGAGCGCGTCTTCCAGCGCCGTGCCGATGCCGCCCGCGCCGACCAGACCCAGCACGGCGGATTCGCGGATATTGATGTCCCAGCGGAACAGCGCGATCGACCAGAACGAGGGCTGCACCTGCGGCCAATAGGCCTTGAGGATGATCGAGCTCCACGGCGCGCCGGTGGCGGTCAGCGCCTCGACCGGGCCCTTGTGCGCTTCCTCCAGCGCCTCGGCCAAGAGCTTGCCGACGAAGCCGATCGAGCGGAACGCGATGGCGAGCGTGCCGGCCAGCGCGCCGGGCCCGAAGATCGCCACGAACAGCAGCGCCCAGACCAGCGAGTTCACCGAGCGCGACGACACCAGGATGAACTTCGCGAACAGCCTCAAGCCCGGCCAGGGCGTGATGTTGGTCGCGGCCATCAGCCCCACGGGCGTCGCCAGCACGATGGCGAGGACGGTGCCGAGCGTGGCGATGTGCAGCGTTTCGACCAGCGCGGCATGGACGGTCGTGGGGTAGTAATGCCAGTCCACCGGCCACATGCGCGCGAACAGGTCCACGATCTGCTCGGGCGCGTCCTGCAGGAATTCGGGGATCACGTTGACCGTGCGCACGCTCGCGACGAACGCCGCCACGGTCAGCAGATAGAACGCGAAGCGCATCACGCGCTGGCGCGGCGAGAAGCGCTCCCATTCCCGCCTGGCCGCGCCGCCCGGCGCGCCGGG
>JAHFPH010000109.1:0-6767 GCA_023266845.1 Rhodospirillaceae bacterium | reverse complement strand
GCGGTGAACAGCGTGGCGCCGATGCCGCCGCCGCCCACGATGCCCACCATCGTGGAGTTGCGCAGGTTCGAGTCGAGCTGATAGGTCGAGAACCCGATGAAGCGCGCCAGCACCTGCGGCTGCACGCCCATGATCAACACGTTCAGGAACCCGGCGCCGGTCGCGCGCACCGCCTCGACCTGCTTCAACGAGATTTCCTCGATCGCCTCGGCGAACAGCTTGGCGATGAAGCCGATCGACGCGACGATCAGCGCCAGGATGCCGGCCAGCGCGCCGAAGCCCACGGCCTTGACGAACAGGATCGCGACGATCACGGGATGGAAGCTGCGGCACAGCGCGATCAACCAGCGCGCCGGCCAGCTGACCCAAACCGGCATCAGGTTGCGCGCCGCCAGCAGCCCGATCGGCAGCGCCAGCGCAACGCCGGTGACGGTCGCGATCACCGCGATCTCCAGGCTCTCGGACATGCCCGACCACAAGAGGTCCCATTTGCCGAGCAGCGGCGGGAACATGCGGTGCAGGAACCTGGCGCCGTTGTCCAAGCCCTCGCTGAAGCGCGCCCAGGTGAGCTGGAACAGCGACGCCGCATAGACGGTATAGGCGGCAAGCGCGATCCACCCCAGCCGCGCCGGCCAATTGGCGGGGAAGGGGCCGCGGCGCCCAGCGGCCTCGGGCGAAGCGACGGTCACAACCCAATCCTCACAACCAGGCCTCGCCGCCGTAGATCTGCTTCAAATGCTCGTCGCGCAGCTCGCCCGGCCCGCCGTCGAACACCACCTCGCCCGCGGACATGCCGATCATGCGCTGGGCGAAGCGCTTGGCCAGCTCGACGTTGTGGATGTTCACGATCACCGGTATGTCGCGCCGCGCGCACAAATCGCGCATCAGCTCCATGATCTCGACCGAGGTTTTCGGATCGAGCGAGGAGGTCGGCTCGTCCGCCAGCAGCAGGTCGGGCCGTTGCATCAGCGCGCGGGCGATGCCGATGCGCTGGCGCTGCCCGCCCGACAGCGCGTCGGCGCGCTGCCGGGCGCGGTCGGCCAGGCCGACCGCCTCCAGCAGCTCGAACGCCATGTCCACGTCGGCTTGCGGAAATTTCCTGAGCCAGGCGCGCCACGGCGGCACATAGCCGAGCCTGCCGCAGAGCACGTTCTCGATCGCGCTCAGGCGCTCCACCAGGTTGTATTCCTGGAACACCATGCCGATGCGCCGCCTGGCCGCGCGCAACGCCGTCCCGCGCAGGCGCGCCAGATCCTGGCCCATGAAAAGTATTTGCCCGCCAGTGGGTTCCACAAGGCGGTTCACGCAGCGGATCAGCGTGCTTTTGCCGGTGCCCGATGGGCCGATGATGGCGGTGACGCCCTTGCCCGCGAAGCCTATCGATACGTCGCGCAGCACCGGCTTGCCGCGCGTGTACTCCTTGCACAGATTCTTCAGCACGAGGGAGCGGTCGATCGCTCCCCCGGCCATCGCGGCGGCGGCCATGTGGCGGGCTTCAAGCCCCCTCGGATCAGCCCGGCGGCTTCTGTTGCGGCGGCTGTTGCAGCTTCTGCTGCGCCTTCTTGGCCAGGTCGGCTTTTTCCTGCTCGGTTTCCTTCTCGTATTGCGCCTTGTTGTAGGGTGTGCCGCTGGCGGCCGCGACCGTGCGCACCACTTCCCAATCCTTCTTGTAGGTGATCGGGAAGAAGCGGTCGTCGCCGTTGAACTCCTTGGTCATCTCGGGCGTGAAGCGGAAGTCGTAGAAGCATTTCTTGAGCTTCTCGGCCAGGGCCGGCTCCAGGTCGTGCGCATAGGCGAAGGAGGAGGTTGGGAACGGCGCGCTCTTGTAGATGATGCGGATCGCTTCCTGCTTAATGGTGCCGCGCACGATCATGCGCTCCAACACGTCCGAGGCCACGGTGCCGGCGTCGTAGTCGCCCGACACGACGCCGAGCACCGATTTGTCGTGCCCGCCCGAATAGATGACCTTGTAGTCCTGGTCCGGCACCAGTCCCAGGGCCGGGAACAGCGCGCGGGGCGCCAAATTGCCCGAATTGGACGAGGCCGAGGTGTGGCCCACTTTCTTGCCCTTCAGGTCGGGCAGTTTCTGGTACGGGCTGTCGGCCTTCACCACCACGACGAGGTGATAGGCGCGGTACTGCTGCGCCGTGCCCTTGGCGGCGAAGGGAATCGCGCCCGCCATGTTGACCGCGAAGCCGGTCGGACCGGTCGAGAAGCCCGCGACATGCAGGCGACCCGAGCGCATCGCCTCGATCTCCGCCGCGTTCGACTGCACCGGGTAATAGACGATTTTCTTGGCGGTGCATTTGCCCAGATAGTCGGTGAAGGGCTTGAAGATGTTTTCGTACACCGCCGGGTCCTCGACCGGGGAATAGGCGAACACCAGGGTCGCGGGGTTTTTCAGCTTCTTCTTGTCCGCCGGCACATCGGCGACAAGGTCGCTGTTGGCGTCGCAATACAGCACGTCAAGCTCGCCGCGGTTCTTGCACTCCTGGGCGTGCGCCATACCGGCCGCGAGCACGCTCGCGGCGATGCCGGCCGCCACGCTCAAACGCAAGGCGAAACAGGCGGTTGCGGTCATTTCTTCCTCCCCGGTTTTAATTGGCGGACTTGATGTCGAAAATACTACACAGGACCGCGCATGGCACCAAACAAATCCGCCCGTCAACGCCCCATCGCCAGCATCAGCGCGTGCAGCGCGAGAAGCCCGGTCGCCAGGATGCCGGCGAACACCACGTAGTGGAAATCGACCAGGCGCGGCGTGCCCGGCTCGGGCGGGTGGTTGACCTTCCAGATCGCGTATCCGAGAACGACAAGGGCAACGGCGAGCAGGGCAAGGGTAACGGTCATCGACATGGGCGCCACTCATAGCCGATGCGGCGCGGCGCGGGCAACCGGCCAAGGGCGCCCGCGCGGGCCTTGGGGGTCCGCCGGCCGGCGTTGCGAGTCGATTGCGATAGTTCGCAGCCGCACCCTCACGCAGAAATGAGGCTTGACCCTGGGCGAAAACGCCTAACACTTGCGCTGCCCGGCGCCGCCATCCGGCGGGCCTGAGAGGGAGGAGGGGACAACCATGGCAGACACCGCGAACGAACAGAAACTTCTGATTCCGGGACTTAAGTCGTTCTACGACTGCGTTGCGCCCTACGTGTATCCGATGATTCGCTTCGCCGCCGGAGCGATCCTGATCCCGCATGGCTGGCTGAAGGTGACGCAGCAAGGCGTAGCGGCGATCGCCGCGGGAGGCATCGGCAAGCTCGTGGGCGGCGGCGCCCTGGCGCTGCCGACTGCCTATTTCGTCTCCTACCTCGAATTGGTCGGCGGCGCGTTGATCGCCATCGGCCTGTTCACCCGCCCGGTGGCGGCGGCCGTCGCCATCGAGTTCGCCGTCATCACCTTCATGGTGCATTGGCCGCGCGGCTTTTTCGGGGGCGGTGACGGCATCGGCTATGAATTCCCGCTGCTGTGGGGCGTGCTGTTCTTCGCCATCGCGCTGCGCGGCGGCGGGCACCTGTCCGTCGACCGCAAGATCGGCAAGGAACTGTAGGTCGCGCCAAGGCGGCCGTTCGCGGCCGGCGCTTTCGCCGAACCCGCTACTTGTACCGTTGCCGCGCGATCGCGGCACCGGCGGTGAGCGCGGCGAGCTTCTTGAGCGCGATGCCGCGCTCCATCGGCGCCATGCCGCAATTGGTGCAAGGGTAAAGGCGCTCCTTGGGCACGAATTCCAGCGCCTTGCCGATCGTGCCGGCCACTTCCTCGGGCGTTTCCACCTGGTCCGACGCCACGTCGATCACGCCGACCAGCACGTCCTTGCCCGCGAGCAGCTTCATCAAGTCGGGCGGCACGCGCGAGTGGTGGCATTCCAGCGACACCTGCTTGATCTTGCTTTTGGCCAGCGCCGGAAAGAATTCCTCGTATTGCCGCCACTCGCCGCCGAGCGACTTTTTCCAGTCGATGTTCTGCTTGATGCCATAGCCGTAGCAGATATGCACGGCGGTGGTGCATTTGAGGCCGTCGATCGCGCGGTGCAGCCCCTCGATGCCCCAGGCGCCGGCCTCCTTGGTGAAGGCGTTGAAGGCGGGCTCGTCGAACTGGATCACGTCCACCCCGTCGGCCTCGATCGCGCGCGCCTCCTGGTTCAAGAGATCGGCGAAGGCCATCGCCATCTTCACGCGGTCGCCGTAGAACTCGTCGGCGATGGTGTCGGCGATGGTCATCGGGCCGGGCAGGGTGAATTTCAGCTTCTTCTTGGTGTGCGCGCGGGCGTATTTGGCCTCGGGATGGGCGCGGCCCATGAGCCTGAGCTTGCCCACGACCTTGGGCACCATCGCGTCGTAGCGGTTGTTGCGGATGCCCATCCTGACCTTGTGGTCGCGGTCGATGCCCTCGACGAACTCGAGGAATCCGTGGACAAAGTGCTGGCGCGACTGCTCGCCGTCGCTGACGATGTCGAGCCCCGCGTCCTCCTGCGCCTTCAGCCACAGCAGCGTGGCGTCGCGCTTGGCGGCTTCCAATTCCGCCCCGCTGGCCCTCCATTTCGGCCACAGCACGTTGGTCTCGGCCAGCCAGAACGGCTTGGGCAGGCTGCCGGCGATGGTGGTCTCGAACATGGGCGTTTTCTCCGGGGCTTTTGTCGGCTCGTTGGCCCGTGTTCTAGCGCAGACCCGCGCGCGCGCCAAATTCGCCGCGGTGGGGCGGCGCCCACTTTGGCGCGTCGAATTCAACGACGATCGGCAAGGCCCAGAAACACAATCATCGCTCGATCGGGCCGCGTCATATCGGCCGTGTCCAAGCGCCCAATCCTCCGGCCAAGTTTGCCGCGCGGTACAGTCGTGATCTTGTCTAGCATCAGATACGACGGGATTCTGAGCCCGTTTGTCGCCGACGGCCCAACAGGCAGGCGGAACAATGGAGCCTCGACTTCGTCGCTGGTGAATGTACAGAGCGTGATCGACTGACTTACGCGGAATTGCTCATCCCGGACAATGACGGCTGGCCTTGGTTTGCCGGTGCAGTCCGGACCGCCGGCGACCGTCCATATCTCTCCGCGTTTCAATACCTTGGTTCGATCTACTTATCGGGCCACTCGGAAATGGCGTCGATGAAGGCTTGGTCCTCGGCGGCATGCCGGCTGCGCGACACCGCCAACGATTGACGATGGGCTTCCTTCTTGAATTCGGGCGTGCTTGTGTCGGGCACCCAGATCTGAAGAAGACGCATGCCCTTTGCGCGCATCCGCTTGCGATGCGCCCGGACCCTATAACGGGAGCTCGTCTCCTTCAATGCCCTCTTCTTCGCCACAGCCCCTCTCCTAGGTTACATGTAACCTAACGCGGCAGGAGTTTGTGCGCAAGAAAGAGTAAAGAGCAGTGCAGCTTGTCGCAGGCTTCGTGACGCCCCGGCGTCCCGCCCGCCGAGGCGCTGCGGTTGTTGGTGACGACCATCGTGGTCGGGCTCAACCAGGCGAACACGGCGGCGAAGCTGTCGCTGATCTTCCAGAAACTGCGCGAGCAGAATCTAGACTTGAGCCCGGTCGTTCTGCACGAGCCGCGCTTCACACGCCCGCCCACCGTGAACCAGCAGAGCTTCCTGCGCCTGACCGGCAATTACCCGACGCGGCCGCTGCAGGTGAATTTCGACCTCAGCTTCCAGCCGGTCGAGGGCCATTGGCGGCTGTTCGCCATTTCGATCGGAACGACCACGGAAACCGGCGCGGCCGCTCCCGCCCCGGCGCCGCCCAGCGCTCCGGCCAGGCCGTCGGCACCCGGCGTACGGCCCGCCTCGCCGGCGCAACCGCCGAAATGAGGCTCGAAGTAGATCTATAACTTCCCGGCGGACCTTCGCAACAGCCGCCAACAGTTTGAAATACAAATAAAATACTTGCCCGCTTGGGCGCGATGAGACCGCCGGCAGGGTCCGAACGCCTTTACGCTTGTGCTGTGTCAGCCGTCACTGCCAATGAACCGCATCACGTTTAAACAACGCCCATGAACGGCGCGATCCCGCGCCTGGACGGACGGAGATCGCGCCATGAACAAGCTCAAACTGACGTTTATTGCCGCTGCCTTTGGACTGACCGGCCTGGGGGCTGCCCTGGCCGCCGATCCGGCAACCGGAGGTGCGGCGGTCGATGCGTTCAAGCCCGGCCAGGCCGGCGACGAAATCGCTATGCGCAAGGGCGGCGGCGACCCCGGCCTGACCGGTGACGAACACGGCATCATCGCCATTCGCAAGGCTGGCGGCGACAAGGAGCTGATCGGCCTGCGCGGCCAGGGCGACGAACACGGCATCATCGCTATCCGCAAAGCGGGCGGCGACAATGGCCTGATCGGCCTGCTCAACCAAGGGAACAATGCCGCTGGCGGCGGCACGGGCGAATTGCTCCCCGCGGTTCAAACGGGTGAGCTGGTGCCGGCCGTAAAGCCGGGCGAGCTGGTGCCGGCCGTTAAGCCGGCGGATCAAGAAACCAAATCGACCGGTAAGCTCGGTTCGCTACAGTCGCTTGGCAGCGTCGGGGACCTGTTCATGCATGGTTCGGGTGGCGGCGCTGGAAAGCCGGGCGACGTGCGGGGGTTGAATTTTGCGAACGAGGGACCCGACCAGCATATTACGCGCACCGACAGCTTCTCGCTGAATTTCGCGAACAATGCGAATGCGGGAGGCGCTCCGACCGGCGGTATCAGCGGGAAGCCGGGCAGCACCGTGCCGCGCTAAGCAACGCAGAAATCGCAATCACAACCGACGGCTCCCACCGAAAGGTGGGGGCC
>JAHFPH010000108.1 GCA_023266845.1 Rhodospirillaceae bacterium | reverse complement strand
CGTGGCAGACGCGCCGCGCCGAGTCGGGCGCCAAGGACATGGAAGAGAGCGTGCATCTGCGCCTGTTCCCCGACGTGCCGGCTCAGTGGCGCGACGACGCATTGGCCGAGCGCTGGGAGAAAATCCGCGCGGCAAGGCGCGTGGTGACCGGCGCTATCGAGGTGGAGCGCGCAGCCAAGCGTATCGGGTCGGCACTTCAGGCGGACCCCGAAATTTCCGTTGGCTCCACATTCAAAATGGCGTTGGCCGGAATTGATTTCGCCGAAGTTGCCAATACCTCAAGTTCAACCGTTAACGTGATCGCCGTCGGAACTGAAGTGCCCGGAGCATTTACGCTGCAAGATGTTCCTGAGGTCTTTGTCGTTCCGCGTCAGGCACAGGGCAGCAAATGCGAACGCTGCTGGCGGGTGCTGCCCGAGGTCGGCAAGCTGCCCGCCAAGCCGGGCCTGTGCCGGCGCTGCACCGAGGCCGTACCGCGTTGAGCCGACAGTTCCGCCTGGGGGTATCGGTGGCGGCGCTGGTCGTGGCGCTAGACCAAATCTCCAAATGGTGGATGGCCGGATATCTTTTCCCGCGCGGTGGGCGGCCGGTCGAAATCGCCCCGTTCTTCAATCTGGTCGAGGTGTGGAACCGGGGCATGAGCTTCGGCCTGTTCAACGCCGCCCAGATGCCCTGGGCGTTCGTTGGCCTGGCCCTGGTCATCTCGGCCCTGCTTGTGTGGTGGCTTGGCCGGGCCGGCCGGGCCCGGCAGGCGCTGAGCATCGGCCTGGTCCTGGGCGGGGCGCTGGGCAACGTGGTGGACCGGGTAAGATTCGGCGCAGTGTTCGATTTCCTGGATTTCCACGCTGCGGGGTGGCACTGGCCCGCCTTCAATTTGGCTGATTCTGCAATTAGCGTAGGGGTTTGCCTGCTGCTTTTGGATGGCTTGTTCGAGGCGCGGGAATCGCCTAAAAAGGCGTCAAAATAAGGGTGCGAATGGCTCGACTATCGGTCCTTCTGGCTTTTGCCGGCCTGACCGCCGCCGCCGCTCTTGCGGGATGCAGCGGCGCGCGCGAGACGCTGGGCCTGGAAAAGAAGCCGGCCCCCGACGAGTTCGCCGTCACCACGCGCCAGCCCCTGGCGCTGCCGCCGAACTTTCAGCTGCGCCCGCCGCAGCCCGGCGCCGCGCCGCTGGAGACCGCGGTCACCGAGAAGGCCAAGCAGACGGTGTTCGGACGCGATCCCAAGGCCACGCCGACCGGCGCGTCCGCTTCGGCCGCCGCCAACGCCGGCGATCCGGCCGTGCCCGGCTTCCAGCGCTTGAGCGCCGGCGAGCAGGCGATCCTGGCGCGCGCCGGCGCCAGCAATGCCGACCCCAACATCCGCATCCTGGTGGACCGCGACTCGCAGCAGATCGCCGACGCCAACAAGACGCTGGTCGACGACCTGTTGTTCTGGCGCAAGCAGCAGGAGCCGGGCGTGATCATCGACGCCAATGCCGAGGCGCAGCGCCTGCGCGACAACGCCGCCGCCGGCAAGACCGCGACCGAGGGCGACACCCCGATCATCAAGCGCAAGAGCCGCGGCATCCTGGACGGCTTGTTGAACTGACGCCGCCGCGGCATCGCTTCGGCGCGGCGTTTCATCACATCCCCGGCATGACGGCGAGTTAACTTGGCCGGTTTGGCGCCGGACCCTATCCTTGTGCGGCCATTACCCGAAGGCGGTTCCCGGATGATCCGTGACTTTTCCCGCCGCCCGATCTTCCGCTTGGCGGCATCGGCGGCTCTTTTATGCGGCCTTGCCGCGCCGGCCCTAGCCGGCGTGTTCAATCCCGAGACCTTCACGCTGCCGAACGGCATGCAGGTGGTGGTGATCGAGAACCACCGCGCGCCGGTCGTGGCGCACATGGTCTGGTACAAGATCGGCGCCGCCGACGAGCTGCAGGGAAAATCGGGCATCGCGCATTTCCTGGAGCATCTGATGTTCAAGGGCACGCCCAGCGTGCCGCCTGGCGAGTTCTCGAAAATCGTCGCGCGCAACGGCGGCCAGGACAACGCCTTCACCAGCTACGACTACACCGGCTATTACCAGAACGTGGCGCGCGACCGGCTCGAGCTGGTGATGAAGTTGGAATCCGACCGCATGGCCAACCTGACGCTCACCGACGCCGAGGTCGATCCAGAGCGCAAGGTGATCCTGGAAGAACGCCGGCAGACCGTGGACAACAGCCCGGGCGCGCGCCTGCGCGAACAGATGCGCGCCGCCCAGTACATGAACAGCCCCTATGGCCGCGCGCTGATCGGCTGGGAACAGGAGATGCGCGGGCTGACGACCGCGGACGCGATCGCCTGGCACCGCAAATACTACGCGCCCAACAACGCGGTGCTGGTGGTGGGCGGCGACATCACCATGAAGGAGCTGCGTCCGCTGGCCGAGAAATACTACGGCGCGGTGCCGGCGCGCGCCGTGCCCCAGCGCCAGCGCGCGCAAGAGCCGGCGCAACAGGCGGCGCGGCGCGTGACGCTCGAAAGCGCGCAGGTGCGCCAGCCCTCGTGGCAGCGCACCTACCTGGCGCCCAGCTACATGCGCGGCGCCATCGAGCATGCCTATGCGCTGCAGGTGCTGTCCGAGATCCTGGGCGGCGGCGCCACCGGCCGCCTGTACAGGGCGTTGGTGGCGGACAAGGAGCTGGCGGTGGGCGCGTCGTCCTATTACGACGCGATGGGGGTCGATCTCAGCACTTTCGGCGTCTCGGCCAGCCCGCGCATCGGCGTGGAGATCGCCACGGTCGAGGCCGAGGTGAACAAGGTACTGGCCGAGTTGGTGGAAAAAGGCGTCACCGCCGACGAGGTGGCGCGCGCCAAAAGCCGGATGCAGGACGCGGCCATGCTGGCGCGCGACAGCTTCAGCGGCCCAGCGCGGCTGTTCGGCGAGGCTCTGTCCATGGGCCGCACGGTCGAGGATGTCGAGCAATGGCCCGAGCGCATCGGCCAGGTGACGCCCGAGCAGGTGAACGAGGCCGCCCGATACGTGCTGCGCGAGCACCAGTCGGTCACCGGCATCCTGTTGCCGAAGCCGACGAGTTGAG
Source organism: Rhodospirillaceae bacterium (assembly GCA_023266845.1). Classification (GTDB taxonomy): domain Bacteria; phylum Pseudomonadota; class Alphaproteobacteria; order JAEULC01; family JAEULC01; genus JAEULC01. Next base: position 9,445 of record JAHFPH010000108.1, on the reverse strand, counting down.
GAACGCCCCATGAAGTTCATTCGCCTGGCGGCTTTGGCTTTCGCCACTTTTCTGACGGCCGCATCCGCCGACGCTTTCGAGATCGAGCGGGTGACGAGTCCCGGCGGGATCGAGGCTTGGCTGATCCGCGACCGCACCGCCCCGGTGCTGGCGATCCAGGCCGCGTTTCCCGGCGGCTCGGCCCAGGACCCTTCCGGCAAGGACGGGCTGGCGAACCTGATGGTCGCGCTGTTGGACGAAGGCGCGGGGCCGCTGGACGCGCAGGCGTTCAAAACCAAAATCGAGGACAATTCGGTCGAGTTCAGCGCCGAGGCCGACCGCGACTACCTGACCGTCGGGTTGCGCGCGCTGAACACGCGGCGCGATGCGGCGGTGGAGCTGCTGTCCCTGGCGCTGGCCGAGCCGCGCTTCGAGCCGCAAGCGATCGAGCGCGTGCGCGGGCAGGTGCTGGTGCAGATCCAGCGCGACGCCGAGAATCCCCGCTCGATCGCCTGGCGCACGCTGTGGACAACGCTGTTCCCCGGCCATGTCTATAGCCGCCGCGCGCAGGGCACAGCCGAAACGGTGCCGGTGCTGGCGCGCGACGATCTGGTTGCGTTCCACCGCGCAGGCCTGGTGCGTGACGGCATGAAGATCGGCGTGGTCGGCGACATCACAGCGGACGAGTTGAAGCCGCTGTTGGACCGCGCCTTCGGCAAGCTGCCGATGAAAGGCGCGCTCAACAGCATTCCCGAGGCCAAGACCGCATCGCCCGGCACCACCACGGTAATCCGCCGGCCGATCCCGCAAAGCGTCGTGACCTTCGGCCATGTGGGCCTGAAGCGCGACGATCCCGATTTCTATGCCGCCTTCGTGGTCAACTACATCCTGGGCGGCGGCGGCTTGGGCTCGCGGCTGATGGAAGAGGTGCGCGAGAAGCGCGGGCTTGCCTACGGCGTCAGCTCGTCGCTGTCCACGCTTGCCCGCGCCGGGGTGATCGTCGGCAGCGTCGGCACCGAGAACGCGCAAACCGCCACCAGCCTGGACCTGATCCGCAAGGAATGGCGGCGCATGCGCGAGGAAGGCCCGACCGAGACCGAGCTTAAGAACGCCAAGACCTATCTAACCGGCTCGTTCCCGCTGCAGCTCTCCAGCACCGGGCGCATCGCGCGCACGCTGGTCAACATGCAGGTGGAGAATCTCGGGATCGACTACCTCGACAAGCGCAATTCGTATATTGAAAAGGTGACGATCGAGGACGCGCGCCGCGTGGCGCGGCGGCTGCTCGATCCCGATCGGCTGACCGTCGTCGTGGTCGGCGACCCGGCCGGGCTGCCGGTCAACTGACGTCCGGGCGGGGGCCCGGATGCGCGATAAGGAAAACCATGCAATATTCCGCGTCCGCCGCGCGCGACGCCCATCTGACCTGCGCGGTCAATCTGGCGATCGGTTTCGCGGCAGGTTTCCTGTCGGTGCTGGTGTTCCATCAATTGACCATCGGCGCGATGTACGCGATGGGCCTGATCCAGAACGCGCCTTACAACCTGCAAGCGGTGGCGCCCTACAGCGTGCCGCGCACCGTCTCGATCGCATTCTGGGGCGGCGTGTGGGGCGCGGTGTTGGCGGCCGTTCGCCCCTGGCTGCCGCGCGGCGCGGTCATGCTTCTGGTCTGCGGCTTCGTGTTCGGCGTCGTCGGCCCGACCTTCTACGGCTGGTTCGTCCTGGCGCCGCGCGCCGGCCAGCCGGTGGCCGGCGGGTTCCAGCTTGCCAATATGTGGCGCGGGCCGGTCATCAACGGCATCTACGGCGTGGGCGTGGCGGCGTTCCTGCTGCTGTTCGAACGGCTGCGCGGCAGGGCCGGCTCCTAGCGGCGATATTGACGCGCGGCCCGGCTGCCGCGATTCTGCCGCCGCCATGGCGATGAGACCGATCGAGCGCGGCGACCGTGTGCCGAATTTCGTGCTGGCCGATCTCGGCGGCGCGTTCCGCCTGTTCTACGATTTGACCAAGGGCGGACCGGGCGTGGTGACGCTGCTGAAAGCCGCCGACCCGGCCGCTCCCGCCGCGCTCAAGGCGTTGGCGGCGCGCGCGCCGGAACTGTCGGCGCTTGGCGCGGAGATATTCGCGGTGGTAGAAGGCGCCCCCGGCGCCGTGACGGCTCTTGCCAAAGGCACGCCGCTGCCCGTGTTCATCGACGCCGACGGCAAGGTGAACCGCGTCTACCCCGTGGCGGGCGAGCATGACGGGCGCAAGACCGTGGTGATCGACCCCAACCAGCGCGCGCTCGCGACCTTCGCCGAGGCCGATCCGGCGGCCGAGCTCGGCCGGGCGGTCGACTTCGTGAAAAAAAACTGGCGCATGCCCGCGGCGGCGGCAGCCGGGCGACCCGCGCCGGTGCTGCTGATCCCCGACGCGTTCGACAAAGAGCTGTGCCGCGCGCTGATCGAAGCATGGCGCAAGGACCACGCCGAGATGGGCGTGTCGGGTTCGACCGACGCGGTGCTCTACGACAAGAAGAAAAGCCAGGATCACCTGATTCGCGACCCGGCGATGATGCGCCTGGTGAGTGAGACGCTGAACCGTCGCATCGCGCCCGAGGTGATGAAGGCGTTCACCTTCAAGGGCCCCTACGGCTTCGACGGGCATATCGTTTTGGGCTACGACGCGGCGCGCAAGGATTTCTTCGGGCCCCATCGCGACAACATGTCGCCGCGCACGCGACACCGGCGCTTCGCCATCTCGCTCAATCTCAACGACGACTTCGATGGCGGCCAGCTGCGCTTTCCCGAATACGGCGGCGGGCTCTACAGCCTGGACGCCGGCATGGCCTGCGTGTTCTCGTGCACGCTGCTGCACGAGGCCGTGCCCGTGACGCGCGGCCAGCGCTTCGTCCTGACGACGTTCATGTGCGACCCCCCGCCGCAGCAGCCAGGCGCGGCGCAGACACCCAAGACCTGAAGATCAGTCGCAGATGATGCTGGTGTTGAACCGGCCGCAATTGCGGCCGCTATAGACGGGCGCGTCCTGCTGGCCGGTCTTGGAGTTGGTCTCGCCGAGCCTGCGGATGCGGTCGTCGACGCCGAAGATACGGAGATCCTGGTTCTCGTAGCGCGTGGGTCCGGAGCGGCCGATATTGGTCACCGTCGGCTTCTGATCGTCCACCGGCTTGCCTTCGGCCGCGGCCGCCGCGTTGGGCGAGCCGGGCTGGGCCTGCTCGAACGTCGTGCCGTCGCTGCACTTGGTGATGGCGCCGATAGTCGTGCAGCGCACTTCCTGCGCCTGGGCGTGCGCCACGCCGAACGCAAGCGCCGCGGCTAACGCCGCGCCCGCGAATCGCCCTGCCGGAATCCCCTGCATAGCGGCTCCTCCGCTTTTCCACCGGAAAGATGGCTTACCTGTTGATAAGTATGGGCCGTTCCACCCCTTCTCTCAAGGGTGGCCGGTGCTGGCGCCAGGGCGTGTCTGTTAAGATCGCGCCCATGCAACCCGCCCAGCACATAGTTTCCGCGGCTCCCGACGGTGATGTGACCCAGCAGCAACGCTCGCCAGGAAAACGCGCGGCGGTGCCGAATGCCATCCGCCGCCTGCCCGAAACCCTGGTCAACCGCATCGCCGCGGGCGAGGTGATCGAGCGCCCGGCCGCCGCGGTGAAGGAGTTGGTGGAGAACGCCATCGACGCCGGGACGACGCGCATCGACGTGGCGTTGCGCGACGGCGGCACCAGCCTGATCGCGGTCGAAGACGACGGCGCCGGCATGACCCGCGCCGATCTGCTGCTGGCGGTCGAACGCCATGCCACCTCGAAGCTGCCGGACGAGGATTTGACGCGCATCGCGACCCTGGGGTTCCGCGGCGAGGCCCTGCCCTCGATCGGCGCGGTCAGCCGCCTGACCATCGCCAGTCGCGCGCGCGGCGCGGACGAGGCGTGGTCGCTCGATGTGAGCGGGGGCGACGTCGCCGAGCCAAGACCCGCCGCGCATCCCCAAGGGACGCAGGTGACGGTGCGCGATCTGTTTTTCGCCACGCCGGCGCGCCTTAAATTCCTGAAAGAGCCGCGCACCGAGCTCAATCACGCGACCGACGCGGTCGAGCGCCTGGCGATGGCGCATCCCGGCATCGCCTTTTCCATCGCCGAGGACGGCAGACAGGCGCGCCGCTACCCCGCCGCGGGCGGCGACCTGTTCGACGCGAGGCTGGAGCGCCTGTCGGCGATTCTGGGCAAGGAGTTCGCCGCCAACGCGCTGAAGGTTTCCGCCGAGCGGCCTGGTCTGAAATTGACCGGCCATGCCGGCTTGCCGACCTACAATCGCGCCACATCGTCGCAGCAATACCTGTTCGTCAACGGCAGGCCGGTGCGCGACCGCCTGCTGGCCGGCGCGGTGCGCGGGGCTTACCAGGACTTCCTGGCGCGCGACCGCCATCCCGTGGTGGCGCTGTTCCTGGAAATCGACCCGGCGTTGGTGGACGTGAACGTGCATCCCGCCAAGGCGGAAGTGCGGTTCCGTGACTCCGGGCTGGTGCGCGGGCTGATCGTCGGCGCGCTGCGCCGCGCGCTGACCGAGGCCGGGCACCAGGCATCGACCACCGTGGCGGCGCAGGCGCTGGGCGCCTTCCGCCCCGGCGCGCCGCCCGGCGTCGTGCGCGCGCTGCACGAGGCGCTTTCCGCATGGCAGGGGCCGGCCGCGGCGGACCTGTCCGCCGCCCTGCCCGGACTTTCCGCGCCGTCCGCCCTGGCCGCCGCTCCTTCCGCCGCCGATCGGGCGGTGATCGATTTTCCGCTGGGCGCGGCGCGCGCCCAGGTGCACGAGACCTATATCGTCGCCCAGACCGGCGACGGCATCGTGATCGTGGACCAGCACGCGGCGCATGAGCGGCTGGTCTATGAGCGCATGAAGCAGTCGCTTTCCGCCAAGGGCGTTGAACGCCAGGCGCTGCTGATCCCCGAGGTGGTCGAGTTGGGCGAGGCGGCGGCGGGACGCCTGATCGCCCGCGCCGGGGAATTGCTGGAGCTGGGCCTGCTGATCGAGAAATTCGGGCGCGGCGCGGTGGCGGTGCGCGAGGTGCCCGCGCTCTTGGGCCAGGTGGACGCGGCCGGGCTGGTGCGCGACCTGGCCGAGGAGCTGGCGGAGCTGGACCAGCATTTGGCGTTGAAAGAGCGCCTTGAAGAGGTATGCGGCACCCTGGCGTGCCACGGCAGCGTGCGCGCCGGACGGGTGCTGCGCATCGACGAGATGAACGCGCTGCTGCGCCAGATGGAGGCCACGCCCCATTCCGGCCAGTGCAACCACGGCCGGCCCACCTATGTGGAGCTGAAACTGGCGGATATCGAGCGGCTGTTCGGACGACGCTAATTGCCGCGCCCGCGGAGCGGATGTTGCCCCGTTGTCCGTCTTGCAGTCTAATTCCCGGCCGCACACCGACCGGCCGGACCCCATGCAGTCCAAGCGTTCGCTACTGTCCTTCTTTCCCACTTATGCCTGGGTATTCCAGCTCGAACCGCCGGAATACGAGCCGCTGAATCGCGCGCTGATGTCGGTGCTGACGCCGATGATGGAGCGCCTGCTGCCCGAATCGGGCGGGCGCAGCCGGCAGACCGACACCAACCTGCACGAGCTGCCCGAGTTCGAGGGGTTGAACCGCATCCTGCTGGAGGCGGGCAAGGAAATCGTCGAATTCCTGAATCTGAAGGACAATCCGATGTTCGTGTCGGGCTGTTGGGCCAATTTCGGCCAGCCCAACACCTCGCACCACGAACATTCGCACCCCAATAATTTCCTGAGCGCGGTTTACTACCTGCGCACCCCCAAGGGCGGCAACAGCATCAGCTTCTCGGACCTGCGCAGCCAGGCCCATATCCTGGCTCCGCCGGTCAAGCAGCCGCACTCGAACAATGCTAGCCATGTGACGGTCGAGGTGGCCGAAGGACGGCTGATCGTGTTTCCCGCCTGGCTGCGCCACTACGTGGATGTGAACAACAGCAAGGAAACCCGGATCTCGGTGGCGATCAACCTGATGTTCCGGGATTACGGCTCCGATCTGTCGAAGCCGCGCTTCTCGGGCAACCTGACCGAGACGCGCGTCAAGCCCGGCTGAGGGCCGATTCCCCGAGGCGCGGGGTATTAAGCCGGGCGAATCCGTGCAGTATTTCGTTGTCTCCGCGATTCCGCGCGTGTTACTATATCTAGATTAGAGGGGGACAATCACCCACGACAGGAAGTAGGTGCCCGGGATGGGGTGCCGCAGGGGTGATTCGGGGTCGGAACCGGTTATGACGTTGAGACTCCACACGATTATCGAGGGCGACGGCGCCCTGTCGTCGCGGCGGCCCATGACCAAATATCAGGCCGCGACCGTGATGAGCATCTATCTGCCGGAAAATCTGTCCGAATCGCTGGACGAGTTCCGCCGCCCGCATGCGCTGACCCGCAGCGAGGCGATCACCGCCATCCTGCGCGGCTTCTTCGCCCAGGAAGACGGCGGACAGAACTGATTTTCTCTAGAGGTCAGTCCTTCAGCGCGCCGGCTTCGCGGTAGTATTTTTCCGCGCCGGGATGCAGCGGGGCCACGAGCCCGTTCAGCGCCGTTTCCAGCCTGATCTGCATCGCCCTGGGGTGGCTTTTGTCGAGCAGCGCGCGCGTGGTCTTGTTCCACAGCGTCGCGGTGATGGCATGGACCAGCTCGTCCGGCACCTTGGCCGCGACCAGCCATTGCGCGCCGACGCTGAGCGTGTCGGTGCGCTTGATCCCCTGGTAGATGCCCGCCGGCACCAGGTCCTGGGTGAAGTACTTGTACTTTTCGGCAAGTTTTTCGATCGGGGGACCCGAGATCGGCAGCAGGTCGATCTCGCCCGCCTCGGCCAGCTCGGCCACGGCCGGGGCCGGATAGCCCGCGAAGAAGAAAAACGCGTCGAGTGTGCCGTCCTTGATGCGGCCGATGGCCTGGGTGGCGGGAATGTAGTGCGCCTTGAGGTCGGCTTCCCTGAGCCCGAAGGCCTGCAGGATCAGCCGGGCCGACACCAGCGTGCCCGAACCCTGCTCGTCCAGCGACACGCGCCGGTTGCGCAGGTCGCGCACCCCGCGCACGTTGGCCGATTTGCGCACCACCAGATGCACATGCTCGGGATAGAGGTTGGCGATCGAGCGCAGCATGTCGAGCTTGGGCTTGCCCTCGAAGGCGCCGGTGCCGGTAAAGGCCGAATAGGCAACATCGGCCTGGGCGAAGCCGGAATCGACCGTGCCGGCCGCGATCGCCTGAACATTCGCCATCGAGCCGTGCGAGGACTGCGCCACGGCCACCAGCCCGGGCACGCCGCAACTGCCGCCCTTGTCGCAGGGGCGCGAACCCGGCGGGTTGGAGAGCGCCAGCGCCAGCGTGCCGCCGATCGGGTAGTACACCCCGCCCAGCGCCCCGGTGCCGATGCGGAAGAATCGCGCCTCGCTCGTGGCGGTCTGGGCCAGGACACGCGCGCCGCCCAGCCCGGCCAGCCCGAAGGCCCCGGCGGTGAGCAAAAATCGGCGTCGCGGCAGCGGCACGGCGAGAATCCCGTCCATCCGCGGGCGCGCGTGCGCGCCCCGGTCTGCGTCCCTATCCAATTAGATAGACCCCTTTGCCCCGCCCGCCAATCCCGAAGCGACGCAAAATCCCCCAAAGGACGCAAATGCCCGAAAGAGCGCAAAACGATTGAGGCAAACCGCGTTTGCTTCTAAGACGGCTGGCGCGTTAACCGAGAAGGCTTTTCCATGACCACCAGCGCGATATCCGACATCGCCGCCGAAACCGCCCGGCTTTTAATCGGCATCAAGGCGGTGAACCTGCGCCCGCATGAGCCCTTCATCTTCACCTCGGGCCGGGCCAGCCCGGTTTATGTCGATTGCCGGCGGCTGGTGTCGTTCCCGAAGGAACGCAAGCGCCTGATGCGCCTGGGCGCCGAGTTGTTGGGCCGCGCCGCCGGTCCGAAAGCCTTCGACTATGTGGCGGGGGGCGAGACCGCGGGCATCCCCTTCGCCGCCTGGCTGTCGGACGAGCTGGGCCTGCCGATGCTCTATGTGCGCAAGAAGCCCAAGGGCTTCGGCCGCAACGCCCAGATTGAGGGCGAGTTTCCGCCCGGCGCGAGAGTGCTGCTGGTGGAAGACCTGGCGACCGACGGCGGCAGCAAGCTGGTGTTCGTCAAGGCGCTGCGCGAGGCGCAGGGGCTGGTGGCGCACACCTTCGTGATCTTCCATTACGGCATCTTTCCCGAGGGCATCGCGCGCCTGACCGGGGAAGGGGTGCGGCTTCACGCGCTCGCCACCTGGGCCGACGTGGTCGCGGTGGCCGAGGCCGACAAGCTGCTCGACGCCAAGGCGGTCGCCGAGATCCGCGCCTATCTGAAAGACCCCGATCGCTGGTCGCTCGCCCAAGGCGGCAAGGTGCCGGTGGCGGAAGGCTGACCCTGTCTTGCCCAGCGCGGATTGCGACCCAGTTCATATCCGGCCCCGCCTTGCGGGCGTAGAGCCGCAGTGGCATCTTAACCAATAGGGGAATTTTACCCGGGGACATCGCTGTTGTGGTCCGAGGGGGAAAAGCGCTTTTGCTCGCAGCGGCTGCGTTGTTGTTCGCGGCAGGAACCGTGTTTGCGCAAACCGCCCCCTCTTCCGAGCCTCGCTTGGCGCTGGTGATCGGCAATTCAGCCTATCCCGACCAGCCGCTGCGCAATCCGTTGAACGACGCCAAGAGCATGGCGGCTGTTCTGCGCAAGCTGGGCTTCACCGTCATCGAGCGCACCAACGCCGGCAAGAAGGCGATGGACGACGCCATTCTGGAATTCGGCGAGAAGCTGCGCGGCGGCGGCATCGGCCTCTTCTACTATGCGGGCCACGGCATCCAGTCCGGCGGACGCAACTATCTGGTGCCGGTCGATCTGGCGGTGACGTCGGAAGCCTCGGTGCGGGTCTATGGCATTGACGCGGGCCTGGTTCTGGACCTGATGGCCGAGTCGCGCAACCGCGCCAATATCGTGATCCTGGACGCCTGCCGCAACAACCCATTCGTGATGGCCGCGCGCGGCGCGCAGAAGGGCCTGGCGGCGATCGACGCGGCGCGCGGCACGCTGGTGGCCTACTCCACCGCGCCGGGGCGCGTGGCCGCCGACGGCGACGGGCCGAACAGTCCCTATACGACGGGCCTGTTGAAGGCCTTGGATGAGCCGGGCCTGAAGGCCGAGGAGGTGTTCAAGCGCACGCGCCAGCACGTCGCCGAAGCCACCAAGGGCGCGCAGACGCCGTGGGAGTCCTCGTCGCTCACCGGTGATTTGATTCTGAATCTCACCATTACCGTGAAAGCGCCGGCCGCGGCGACGCGCGAAGCGGCTGACCTCGCGTTCTGGAACGCGATCTCCGCCAGCAACGACGCGCAGGATTTCCAGGACTACCTGACGCAATTCCCCGCCGGCACGTTCTCGGGCCTCGCCCAGCGCCGGCTCGCGGAT
>JAHFPH010000107.1 GCA_023266845.1 Rhodospirillaceae bacterium | reverse complement strand
TCAGCAACACGGCCCGATTTGCGCCAGCCAGAGCGGGCGGCGGCGCGGGGCTAAAACGCTTTCGTGGCGTAGGCGTTGTCGTCCTTGGTGACCTCGACGACGATGCCGGTGGGCGTCATCTCGTATACCGTAAGCTTTAGGCCGGGAAGCAACAGCTCGTTGCTGCGCACCGGATACCAGGCGCGGTTGGCGGTCGAGGCGCGATCGAGCTGCATGCGGTCGTACTGCACGACCGTGAGGTCGAAATGCGGCCCGCTGCCGCACTCCGTCTTCGGTGGAGACTTGTCGGGCTTTGATTTGTCGCCGGTGGTCTTCGGCGGCGCGCAGTTGACGTAGCTGAACACGCCATAGGCGTTGTAGATCACTTCATAGTTCACATAGCCGGCGCTGGTTTTCACCGACTCCTTGTACTCCGGCGTCAATTGCGCTTTTTCCGGCGTGACGGCGAATTTCGCGAAAGCCGCGACGCGTCCGCCGCGATACACCGCTGGAAGCAGCGTGCCGTCGTCGTTGGCGAAGATCGCGGTTACGTCGGGCGCGGCGGCCGGCGGCTGCGGCAGCGGAACCAGATTGGCGAGCTTACCCGCGACCAGAACCCGGTCGGACACGCGCAATTGCGAGCCTTGCGGAATCTCCACGCGCAGCCCATCGCCCACCAGCGCGATTCCCAGCTCCGCGCGATAGGCGCCGACATTTTCCGGCGCCAGCGTGTACAGCTTGTTGCGGATCATCACCTCGCCCGGCTGGACGCGGAAGCGCTTGCCCACCGTGTAGTTGCGGTCGACGACGATGCGCTCTTGCGGGCCCTTCTGGAAGTTCGCCATGACGTTCTTGGTCTTCAGGTCCGGCGCGTCGCCGCCAAAACCCAAACAACCCGACAGCGCGACCGCCGCCGCGAGCGCGACGGGCCGCCTCGCCGCAATCCAACGGGCCGCAATCCAATGCGTCTTGATCCAGCGGGGCGGATGGCTCATGCGTGGATGCTATCTCCCATGGGCCTAGCGTCAACGGCGGCGTGCACAACGGCCACCGGACGCGCGCGGAACGAAGCGGGCGCGATCCGGGCTTAAGGCAGGCGCCCCCGGCGTTTCGCTGGGACCGGACGCGCGGCTTGGCTCAGCTTTTCTTTTCTTCTTTTTCGGTCACGTCGGCCATGCGCGTGACCAGCTTCTTGGCGGCCGATTCGGTGAGCTTGAAGGCGAAACCGCCCAGTTTGGCGTTCAGCTCCCCGGCTTCCTTTTTGGCCGCATCCGTGGGCTCCACGGTTGCGGTCTTGCCGTCCTCGGTCTTGGTCCAGGGCTCGGCCGCGGCCTCGATCTTCGCCCAAGTCTCGTCCTTGATCTTGGCGAGAGTTAGGCGCACCGCCAGGCCGTCGAAATTGCGGAACTCGGCCCTGTCGGCCATGGCGGGAAACTCGACCGCGCCCGCCGCGCGCACGTCGTCCAGCAGCAGCGCGTCCAGCGCGGCGGACAGCTCGTTCACGCCGGCCTGATTTTTCATCTTGGTCTCGGGCGGCGGGTTGTCGATCTTGTAGTCCTTGTCGTCCGGCTTCACGCGCGAGACCGACAGGCGCGTTCCATCGGCCGCGACGGTCGCGACCTGGCGCACGGTTTCGGCTTTCAACGTCACGACCGCGCGCTCGACCCAATCCGAAGCCGCGGGCGCGATCTTAGGGTCGCCCTCGGCGAGCCACGCGCGCGCGTCGCCCGGCTTGCGCGCATAGACGCCCGGCTGCGGGTTCTCCAGCGAATCCGGGCGCGTCTTGCCCAGGATGATCTTGCCGATCTCGGCGCCTTGCGCGTTCTTGAGCGTGACCAGCGCGGCTTTCGATCCCGCGTTCGCGGGTTCATCTACGTCCAATCTCGCTAACAGCGCCGGCACGGCGGTTTTGGGCTCCATCAGCTTCAGCGCGGCCAACGCTTCAGCCGCCTTGTTCGCCTGCTCGGCGCGCGCGGGAAAGCCGCCCCGGTCGGCCAGCACCCAGCCCGTGTCTTGCCGGGCAAGCGTCAGACCGCCATCGGCGCGCGTCACCACGATCTCAGCGATCGCGTCGGGCTTGCCGGCGAGCGCGGGAAAAACCGTCTCGCCGCCACCCGCCGCGGCGCGCAAGGTCGAGGGTGCGCGTTGCTGCACCACGACGGCGGCGCCGGCCACGGTCGCGGCGGTGACGGCGGCGAGAACGATCAGCGCGGGAGTCTTCATGCCGGTCCCTTCGCCCCTAGCCCAGCGCCTAAGCGCTGGCGGCGGCGCATCACGCGCCAGCCGCCGACGCCAAACGCGATCACCGCGACCACCACCGGCACCAGGCCGATATTCACGAAGCGCAGAACCGATTCCAGCCGGTCGATGTCGCGCCGGAGCGCCGCCTGCACGTCGCGCAACTGGCGGCGTATGTCCAGCATTTCGGCGCGGAACTTTTCGATGCCCTGCTGCTGCTGTGGGGTCAGGCCGGCGGAGCTGCCCGCCTTGTCGCCGGTTTCGGCGTCGCGCAGATTCTTTTTCACCTCGGCGAGTTTGTCCTGAAGCTGGCGCTCGGTGCCGCGCAGTTGCGCTTCGGCGTCGCGCTGCAAGGCGCGCACCAGCTCGAACGGCCGCGAGGCGGTGCCGCGGCCGCGCAGGCCCACCAGCTCGCCGCCGCCAGCGAGAAAATCGAGCGCGTTGGCGATGAGGTCGGCATTGTTGGCCGTGGGCACGCCCACGCGCTGGCCGAAGAATTCCTGCACCTGGACCCAGAACCGGTCGTCGAGCAGATCGGTGTCGGCGACGACGATGACGCTGATCGGCTTTTCCGACTTGGCGAGATGCGGCGGGAGCGGCTTGGCGTCGGCGGCCGGCTTGGGCGTGGAAGCGCCGTCGCCTTCCTTGGGCTTGGGCGGGCCGTCGGGAAAGGCCGAGTTGGCCGGGCCGGTGATGCGCGCCGCCACCATCATGCCTTTCAGCTCGGGCCTGAAATCCTTGATGATGCCAAGGATGTCGGGCATGCCGCCCGCGCCTTCGCTCAAGCGTTTAGTGTCGATCGCCATGGATTGCGGTGAGGTGGTGATCAACGGCTCGACCGTGGTTGTAGCGTCGGCGCGCTTGGTAAGAATGCCGGCCGAGGCCAGGTTGATCTGCGTGATCTGGCTCATCAGCGGATCGTCCTGGTTCAGGTTCGCCTGGCGCATGACCATCCACACCGGATAATCGGCCGGCTGCATGCGCACCGAGCTGCCGGCGTTGACGCGGCGCGCACTGGCGCGGTCGCCGGCCACCCTTTCCTTGACCATCTCGACGCCCCAGGACTGGAACAGCTTGGGCAGGTCCGAAGCGACGGCGCCGCCCATCTGCTGCGCGCGGCCGGACTGGGATTCCGCATAGGGATCGACCAACACCAGCGCGCGACCGCCGCGCAGCACGAACTGGTCGACGGCGTATTGCGCCTTGTCTGTCAGCGACGCGGCATGCGCCAGCATCAGCACGTCCACGTCGTCGGGCACGCGGTCGATGTCGCCCGCCAGCGTCTTGATCTCGAACTGGCCGCGCAGCTGATCCATCACGACCCAGGGCTGGCTGGGCATGCCGCGCATCATCATCATCACGTCGCCGTCCAGCGGCAGGTCGGTGATCAGGCCGACCGCCTTGCGCTTCGGGTTGGCCAGCGCCTGCACCATGCGCGCCAGATCGTATTCCAGGAACCGCTCGCGTTCGGGCTGCAGGAAGGCGATGGTCTCGCGGTCGTCGGTGGTGTTGGCGCCGGAAATGCCGAAATAGACCGACTCGCCGCCCTGGTCGATCGGCACGGCCTGCATGCCAAGCGCTACGGCGCGATCCTCGACATCGGAGAACACGGCGGGATCGTAGCGTTCGACGATCAGCTTGCCGCGGCCGGCGTTGGCGACGAATTCGCCCAGCATGTCCTGCACGCGCTTGGCATAATTGGCATAGGCCGGAATCTCGCGCCCCAGCGATTCGGAGAAGAAATAGCGCAAGGCCACCGGCTCGTTGATCCGGGCCAGCACGGCGCGGGTGCCGGGCGCCAGCGTGAACAGGCGGTCCTTGGTCAGGTCCAGCCGCGCGCCGGTCAGCAGCCCTTGAGCCAGCACGTTCAGCGCCAGGAACAGAACGAAAGCCAGCGCCAGGCCGATGACGCTGTTGCGCCGGCGCAGGGCGGCGCTGGGATTGGCGGCGAACAGGGCGGAGAGGCTCATCGCCTCAGCCCCCCTTCTTCCACTCGACGATCACGACGTTGGCATAAAGACACAGCGCGATCAGCGAGCCGAAGAACACCGCGTCGCGCGCGTCGATCACGCCGCGCGTGATGGCCTGGAAATGCGTCATGAAGCTGAAGGACGCGACCGTGTCCACCAGCAGGATCGGCGCCCAGCCCGAGAAAAAGTTGAGCACCACGGGCGTGCCCGAGACGGCGAACAGGAAGCACGCCGCGCAGGAAACGACGAAGGCGATCACCTGGTTGCGGGTCAACGCCGACACGCAGATGCCGATCGCCAGATACGCGCCCGCCAGCACGAAGCTGCCGGCGTAACCCGCGACGATCGCGCCGTTGTCGGGCGATCCCAGATAGTTGACCGTGATCCAAAGCGGAAACGTCAGCGCCAGCGCCACGCCGGCGAAGACCCAGGCCGCGAGATACTTGCCGATCACCGCGCCCGCGAGCGACACGGGCAGGGTCAGCAGCAATTCGATGGTGCCGGTCTTGCGCTCCTCGGCCCACAGCCGCATGGCGACGGCCGGCACCAGGAACAAATAGAGCCAGGGGTGCCAGGCGAAGAACGGCTCCAAATCCGCCTGGCCGCGGCCGAAGAAATTGCCGATGAAGAAGGTCATCGCTCCGGCCAGCGCCAGGAAGATGACGATGAAGACATAGGCCAGCGGCGTGGCGAAATACGCCGCGAACTCGCGCTTGAATACCGCCAGGGTCTCACGCATGGCCGTTCGCCCCGGTGGTGATGGCGCGGAACACCTCGTCCATCCTGCCGCGCTCGATGTGGAATTCCGTGACCGGCCAATTCTTGTCGGCGATCATGTCGCGCAGGGTCGCGGCGATGTCCTGGCCCTTCTTCGGCAGCGCGGTCAGCCGCGCCTGTCCGCCGCCGGCATCCACCTGCTCTACCGCGGCGACTTGCGCCTGGGCCCTGATCGCCGTCGCCACGCTCGCGGCATGCGCGGCGGGCAGCACCAGCGATACCGCGTTGTGATGGCGCGAGCGCGCCTCGAACTCGGCCGGCGTGCCGTCGGCCACCAGTCGCCCGTTGGCGATGATCACGGCGCGCGCGCACACCGCGTCGACCTCTTCGAGAATATGCGTGGAGATGACGATCGCTTTTTCCGGCGCCATGGCGCGGATCAGGTTGCGCACGTCGTGCTTCTGGTTGGGATCGAGGCCGTCGGTGGGCTCGTCCAAAATCAGCACCGCGGGATCGTGCAGCAGCGCCTGGGCCAGGCCCACGCGGCGTTTGAAGCCCTTGGACAGGGTATCGATGGGCTGCTGCAGCACGCCGGATAGCTGGGTCAACTCGGCTGCGCGCGCGATGCGCTTCATGCGGTCGGCGCCGGAAAACCCGCGCAGCTCGGCGCAGAATTTGAGGAACCCCAGCGGCGTCATGTCGGGATAGGCGGGGGCGCCCTCGGGCAGGTAGCCCAGCCGCCGCTTCACCTCGATTGGATGGTCGACGACGTCGAAGCCGCAAACCCGGGCCGTGCCCGCGCTGGGCGCGAGGAAGCAGGCGATCATCTTCATGGTGGTGGATTTGCCGGCGCCGTTGGGCCCTAGGAATCCCAGGACCTCGCCCTTGGCGACTTTCAACGTGATGCCGTCCACGGCTTGAATCGCGCCGAAGCGCTTGCCGAGGTTTTCGATTTCAATCATCGGCAGGACCCTGCAGCTCGCCCGACGAAACCCGTTCCCCGATCGTTCTCGTTAGACGCCTGGCGCGGGGCGGAGGGTGATTTAGTGGACCCGGCGGGAATTGCAAGTGTATTCGGTGTTAAGGTCGGCGCCTTAACGGACGGGCAGACCGGATGGCGATGACGGCTGCGAGCCAGGGCCAAAAAGGCCGGGCGGCGGGCGGAGCGTGGTGGCGGCGGATGGACGCCGGCACCCTGCGTCAGGCGCGGCTTTGGAGCGGCCTGGTGCTGTTCAGCTATGTCACGCTGCACCTGCTGGATCACGCGTTTGGTCTAGCCTCGCTTCAGGTCATGAACGACTTGCTGGCCTGGGTCGCGCCGTTCTGGCGCAGCCCGCCCGGCACGGTGCTGCTGTGGGGCGCGCTTTTCATCCACGGCGCTCTTGCCCTATGGGCGATCTATCAGCGCCGGCGGCTGAGCATGCCGACAGGCGAATGGGTCCGCCTGGTGCTGGGCCTGTCGATCGTGCCGCTGATGTCGCTGCATATCACGGGCACGCGCATCGCCACGGCGCTGTACGGCGCCGACCCGGAATACGCCTTCGTGCTGCTGGCGATCTTCGTGGCCCAGCCGATGGACGGCGTGCGCCAGTCGCTGGGCCTGATCGTCGCCTGGGTGCACGGTTGCATCGGGCTTTATCTGGTGTGGCGGCTGAAGCCCTGGTTCCCGCGCGCCATGCCCTATCTCTATGCCGCGGCGGTGCTGGTGCCGGTGCTGGCCCTGCTCGGCGCGATCGAGGCCGGGCGCGAGGTCGCCGCGGCGTCGCAGCAGCCCGGCTGGCTCGAGGCGCTGGCCGACAAGGACCATCTGCCCAACGCGGAACAGATCGCCACGCTTTACCGCATCGAGGCCGGGATCCTGTGGGGCTATGCCGCGCTGGTGGCCGGCGCGTTCCTGGCGCGCACGGTGCGCGCGGGGGTCGAGCGCCACCGCGGGTTGCTGCGCATCGCCTATCCGGACGGGCGCGTGATGCAGGTGGCGCCGGGCACCAGCATCCTGGACGCCAGCCGCCTGGGCGGCGTGCCGCATGCCGAGGTATGCGGCGGGCGCGGGCGCTGCTCGACCTGCCGCGTGCGCGTGACGCTGGGCGCGGACAACCTGCCGCCGCCGAGCGAAGCCGAGCGCAAGGTGCTGGAGCGCATCGCCGCCGCGCCGAACGTCAGGCTGGCCTGCCAAACGCGGCCCAAGGGCGACGTGACGGTGATGCCCCTGTTGCCGCCCACGGCCACGGCGCGCGACGGCTTCACCAAGGCCCCGCATGTGCAGGGCCAGGAGCGCGAGATCGCGATTTTGTTCGCCGATCTGCGCATGTTCACGCGCCTGGCCGAGAGCAAGCTGCCCTATGACGTGGTTTTCCTGCTGAACCGGTATTTCGCCGCCATGGGCGGGGCGGTCGAGCGCGCCGGCGGGCGCGTGGACAAGTTCATCGGCGACGGGGTGATGGCGCTATTCGGCGTGGACAGCGATCCAAGCGCGGGATGCCAACGGGCGCTGAACGCCGCGCGCGCCATGGCCGAGCAGTTGGACGAGCTGAACCGGGCGCTGATGCACGACCTGTCCAGCCCTTTGAAAATCGGCATCGGCATCCATGCGGGGCCGGCGATCGTGGGCGAGATGGGTTACGGCAACGCCGTCAGCATCACCGCGATCGGCGACGCGGTGAACACGGCCAGCCGGCTGGAAACGCTGACCAAGGAGTACTCCTGCCAGTTGATCGTGTCGGAGCACGTGGCTGAGCGCGCGGGCCTGGATCTATCGAACTATCCGCGCCATGAGATAGAGGTACGCGGCCGGCGTGAGATGCTGACGATACGCGTGGTGCTTCAGGCCGCCACGCTGCCGATCGCCGCGCCGCCGCCCAACGACGCCTAGCTGCTTAGCTGCTTATGCCCTTCGCCTTCTTATAGGTGGCCACGGCCTTTTCCAGTTCCTTGCGCTCGTCGCAACCGTTGCACAGCGCGGCGAGCTTTTTCAGCAGCTCCTCGGCCTTGGGCAGATTGTCGGTCATCAGATAAAGCTCGCCCAGATATTCATGCGCGCCCTTGTGGTTGGGATCGATCTGCAGCGCGCTGGTGTACGACTTGAGCGCGGCATCCAACTGGCCGGTCTTGCGCTGGCTGTATCCCAGATAGTTCCAGGCATTGGCGTTCTTCGGGTCCTGGTCGATCGCCTTTTGCAGCAGCGGGATCGCGTCCTTGTATTTCTCGGCTTTCACCGCCTTGACCGCTTTGTCGTAGTCGCTTTCGCTTTTCACCGGTTCCGGCGCGCTGCCCATTGCCAGGACGGGCGAATGCGGCAGGGCGAGGGCGAGGACGGCGGCGAGGATGCCGGCGGCGATCAGGCGGGGGGAGGTTTTCATGGGGGACTGCTCCTTACGTGTCGGTCCATGCGGAATCATACGCCGTTCCGGGCCCGCGTATTCCCGTCATTTTTCGGTCATGGCGCGGACTTAAGACAAGGCTTGGTCGATGGCCTCGGCCAACTCCTTGGAATCGGGGGTGACGGACGACGGCCAGGCGCCGACCAGGGCGCCGTCCCGGCCGATCAAATACTTGTGAAAGTTCCAGCGCGGGCTGCCCGCCTCGCCCAGCTCTTGGGCGATCCAGCGATAGAAGGGGTGCGCTTGGCCGCCGACGACGTTTTGCTTGGACGTAAGCGGAAAATCCACCCCGTAGCGCTGGGAGCAGAATTTGGCGATCGCCTTTTCGTCGGCCGGCTCTTGCGCCCCGAAATCGTTCGACGGCACGCCCAGCACCACCAGCCCTTGGGGTTTTTTCGCGGCCCACAGTTTCTGCAAACCGGCGTATTGCGGCGTGAAGCCGCATTCCGAGGCGGTGTTCACCACCAGCACGGCCTTGCCCGCGAACTGGCCAAGCTTGAGCGGCTTGCCGTCGAGCGCGGTGAACTCGAAATCGTGGGCGGTTGCGACCATGCTCGAAAGATAGACCGAGCGCCGCGCTATCGCCAGCGCAGCAGCCGGCGCTCCAACAGCCCCAGCGCCCAGGCGATCACGAGGCCCAGGACCGACAGCACCACCACGCCCGCGAGCAGCTGGTCGGTCTGCATCAGGTTGCCGGCGATCAACACCAGCGCGCCGATGCCGAATTGCGCGTTGATCATCTCGGCCGCCACCACCAGGATCAGCGCGATCGAGGCCGAGATGCGGAAACCCGACAGGATGCCGGGAAGGGCGCCGGGCAGCACCACCTTGCGCACGATCTCGGCGGCGGGCAGCCCGAAGCTCTGCGCCATGCGAATCAGCGTGCGCGACACGTTGTCGACCGCGCCGAACGCCGCCACGGCCGTGGGAAAGAACACGCCCAGCGCGATGGTCGCCACTTTCGACGGCTCGCCGATGCCGAACCACAGGATGAACAGCGGCAGCAGCGCGATCTTCGGGATCGGGAACAGAGCCGAGACCAGCGGCAAACCTATGGACCGTGCGAGTGAAAACAAACCGATAGCAAAGCCGACCGCGAGCCCCGCCGCCGTGCCCAAAAGCCAACCCATCGATATGCGATAGAGCGACGCCGCGAGGTGGCGCCACAAATCGCCCGACGCGGCCAGCGCGTAAAGCGCCGCGATGATGCTGGAGGGCGCGGGCAGGAACAGCGGGTTCACCAGCTTGCCCTGCACCACCGCCTGCCAGAGGGCGATCAGCAGCACGAAGGAGACTAGCGCCGCGCCGCGCTTCTTGCGCGGGGCGAAGCCGCCGCCGCGGAACGGCACGGCGCGGTCGTTCGCGTTTGCGCCCGTCTCAACCCGCATTGTCGGCGATCTCGCGTTCGGCGACTTTCGCTTCGTCGCGGATCAACTGCCATAGCCGGTCGCGCAACGGGCTCAACGCGATGCGTCCCTCGGCGCCGGCGCGTTTCGCGCGCGGCACGTCCACGCTCACCACCTCGCGGATGCGCCCGGGGCGGCGCGACAGCACCATCACGCGGTCGCAGAGTCTCAGCGCCTCGTCGAGGTTGTGCGTGACATAGACCGACGCGACCGCGCGCCTTTGCCACAGGCGCTCGAAATCCTCCATCAACAATTCGCGGGTCTGCGCGTCGAGCGCCGACAGCGGTTCGTCGAGCAGCAGCACCGCCGGCCGCGCCGCCAGCGCGCGCGCGATGCCCACGCGCTGGCGCATGCCGCCGGAAAGCTGCTTGGGCAGGGCGGCGCGGAATTCGGTGAGGTCGGTCAGCGCCAGCACCTCGTCGACCCCCCGCGCGCGCTCGGCAGCGGTCAGCGCGTGATGCTCCAGCGCCAGCGACACGTTGCCTTCCACCGTGCGCCAGGGCAGCAACGCGAAATCCTGGAAAACATAGGTGAAGGGATTGAGAGTGCCCGGCGGCAGCTCGCCCCTGATGCGCGCCTGGCCGCGCGTGGGCTTGAGCATCCCGCCGACGATGCCCAGAAGCGTCGATTTTCCGCAGCCCGACGGACCGATCAACCCCAGCACCTCGCCGTCGCCGACCGTGAGGTCCACGCCGTCGAGCGCCACCAGCCCGTCATAGGCGTGATGCACATCAGCGACGACCAGCTCCATCGCGCGACGCTCCTTAAAACGCGCGTTACTTCGGAACGTCCAGGTGGCCTTTGACGAAGCTGAGATCCATGATGTTCTTGGCCTCGATGTCCTGGTCGATCAGCTTGTTGGCCTTGTACCAGCGCACCTGCTCGTACAGGTCGCCGACCAGCAGCCGACCCTGCGGATCGATATAGGGCAGGCTTACCTTGACGATTTCGGGCTTGATCTTGGTGTGCTTCTCGATGATCGCGATCAGCGCGTCGGCATCGGGACCGAACTGGCGCTCGCCCTTGGCGTCGCGCTTCTGGAACTGGGTGTCGTAGTCGGCGGCGGCGGCCACCCAGCCCTTGACGAATTTTTCCACGATGCCGCGCTTCTCGGCGATCATCTTCGGGCTGGTGAACACCGCGCCGAGCTGCCAGGGCGTTTCCTTGTCCACCCAGCCCAGGATCTTTATCTCGCCCTTCGCCGCCAGGTCGTTGGCATATTGCGCCGGCAGGATGGTGGCGTCGATCTGGTTGCCCCTGATCGCCGCGATCATGTTCGGGATCGACTGCAGCGGGTTCAGCTGCAGCTTG
Organism: Rhodospirillaceae bacterium; assembly: GCA_023266845.1. GTDB lineage: Bacteria > Pseudomonadota > Alphaproteobacteria > JAEULC01 > JAEULC01 > JAEULC01. The sequence continues at coordinate 1,696 of JAHFPH010000107.1, read as the reverse complement.
TCGAGCGTGAAGCCGCGCTTCTCGGCCAGCCGGCCGATCATGTAGTGGTGGCTGGAGCCGACCTGCGAGATGCCGAAGCTGTGGCCCGGCAGCTTGTCGAGCGATGTAAGGCCCGCGGCATAGGCCTGGTTCGACGCGACATAGGCGTTGAACGCCCAGCCCGGCTCTTCACGCGACTGCGCGCAAACAATCTTGATCGTGCCCTTGCCCGCGAGGTTGAAGAACCCGGCGGTGGTGGCGGTAACGCCGAAATCGGCGTCGCCCGAGGTGACGGCGACCGCCACGGGCTGCGCGGCGGCGAAGAATTTGAGATCGATCTCGAGGCCTTCCTTGGCGAAATAGCCTTTCTCGACGGCGATGAACAGCGGCGAGGATGAGACGAACGGCAGCACCGAGACGCCGACCTTGTCGGCGCCGAGCGCCGGCGCGCCGGCCATCGCAAGCGCGGCCAGCGCCGCCGAACAACGCCACAACCATCGACGCGTAGGCATGGCCTGAATCCTCCCGTCCAATTCGTTATATCGTTGCCGCGAAGCTATCGGCCGCGTCCGCCCCCGTCAACGCGGGCGTGCGATACACGCGATGGCTTGAGAACCCCGGAAATCAGCCATGCAATACTTTTCGCATTTCTTTTTCGCACTCCCCCTTCCCAAAACGCTTTTCGCGGATAGCGTAGTGGCGTCGCACAAAGCGACGATTTCGTAGGGTCAAGGAGAATTGGTGCTTCGATTTCCAGGAAATACAATAGGCGCAGGATTCACGCGCCGCTCAACGCCGATATTCGAGCCTAGCCAGACGGAGCCTCGCAATACATGGGACCGCGCGGAACGCATTCTGGAAATACTTGCGCGCAATCCGATTGAACCGCCGGCTGTGCCGCGCGGAACGGCTGCGGCATTGGCTTCGCCACAGCCGGCATGACAGCCCGTCGGGTTCGAGCCGCGGCCCTTTCCATCGCCACCGCCGGGATCAGTTCCGATTCACACCTGGGAGTTCGATCCCGCGAAAGGCGACCGACCGCTTGAGCATATGCTCCACGATCTCGGCCATCCCGCGGACGGTGGAATCGGAGCGGCGGACCCCAGCTACACAGGTGAATCTTGGCCGCAGGATGACGGCGACCAGCCGCCGCGCATCATCGCGGTCATGCCCCACCGCAGTGACCGCAACATGGCCGAAGACATTCTCGCGACCATGGAACGCAACGACGCGGCGCGTGCGGCAGCAGATCAGGTCGATTCCTATTCCGACTACCGCGATGAAACTGCCGGCTCGTTTCAACAGCAGCCGAACACCCAGGTCGCGCAGGTTCTCAATCCTTGGAATCCGTTTGATAATTCGCAAGCTTTAGCCAATGCCGACGAAAGCGGCGCTGCTTTACCTATTAACTGGAAGAATGGTCGGCCGTCGTGGCTGCAGAAAAACCCACTCGATCAGGGATTCGAGGGCTACATTGGGCCGCGCGGTGGCGGTGGGAGCCGCTCAAGTGCGCAGTCCCCCAAATCACCAACTGCAGAGTTGCAACAAAACCCTCAGCCGAGTCAGACTCCAAGTGTTGTTGTTCCACGCGATCGTTTTCCACAAGGAGCTGAACATATCGAGGATGCAATCAATAAGGGCGCACCCAATACACTTACAATCGACCGCAATGGCGCGACCGCACGTCGATCTGCCGCTCAACAAGGCACAGCCAAAG
>JAHFPH010000106.1 GCA_023266845.1 Rhodospirillaceae bacterium | reverse complement strand
CGTGTCGCGCATGGGCCGCGAGCTTGGGGTGCCCACGCCCACGCACGACCTGATCCACGCGGCGCTGCAACCGTATGCCGGGGGCGCAAAGCGCTGACCGAGGCGCATCGCAGCGCTGAATTGCAAATTCTGACCATTCTGACTATATTTCCATCGCGGCGGATGGAGACGCGCATGGCCAAGTGGAAGGTGCAGGAGGCCAAGGCCCGTTTCAGCGAACTGCTGGAAAAGGCCAATGAGGATGGCCCACAGGTGATCGCACGCCACGGCAAGGAGCGCGCTGTAGTGCTTTCGGTCAAGGAGTACAAGAAGCTGAAGGCCCGCAAGCCCAGTTTCAAGGACTGGATTCTGTCCATGCCCAAGGTCGATCTAAAGATCAAGCGATCGAAGGAACGCCCGCGCCGGATCGTCCTTTAGTGGCTTTCCTGGTTGATACCGTTACGCTGTCCGAGGCGGGCAAGCGCAGCCCCAACCCGGCGGTATTGGCCTGGTACAGTTCCAAGAGCGATGACGAGCTGTTCGTCAGCGTCCTGACGGTCGGGGAAATTCGCCGGGGTATCGCCACGCGGCGTCGCCGCGATCCGGTCGGTGCGGGCAGGCTTGAGCGCTGGCTTTCCATACAGCGCGAGCTTTTCACCGACCACATACTCGGTATCGATGAGGCGATCGCCGAATGCTGGGGCGGGCTCAACGCGGCGATGACATTTTCCGTCGTCGACGGACTGCTTGCGGCGACCGCCATCGTTCATGGCCTGACTGTCGCGACAAGGAACACCCGTGATTTTTCGGCCACTGGCGTGCCCATAGTGAATCCTTGGGAATCCATCGGATAGGGGTTGCGCCAACTTCCCCCTTGCTCCCGCTCGCCGGGAGTGGAAGCATGTCCGGGCGACAGAGAGAGCAAGACCGGGGCGGCCGGGCGGCAGAGTCGCGAAGAAGAAGAATAAAAATCAGGTGGCCAGGCGGCCGCCCTGGGACATCCAAGAACAACCCAAGTCCCGGGAAAGGAATCGCTTATGCCCGCAGAAAGCCCCGCCACAGGAACCCAAAACGGCAGACAACCCAGCGGCCCGCGCTGCGCCGCCCTCGTGGGCCCGTATCTAAGCGGCAAGACGACTCTCCTCGAAAGCCTGCTGCTGGTGACCGGCGCTGTACAGCGCCGCGGCACCGCCAAGGAAGGCAACACAGTCGGCGACGCCAGCCCCGAGGCGCGCCAGCACAAGATGAGCGTGCAGGTCAGCGCCGCCACCACGGAATTCCTGGGCGATAGCTGGACGTTCCTGGACTGCCCCGGCTCGATCGAGTTCGGGCAGGAGACGATGAACGCGCTGATGGTAGCCGACACGGCCGTCGTGGTGATCGAGCCGGTGGTCGAGCGCGCGATGACCGTGGCGCCGCTGCTGCATTTCCTGGACCAGCACGAAATTCCGCACCTGATTTTCGTCAACAAGATGGATCACACCGAATCGCGCGTGCGCGACGTGCTGGAGGCGCTGCAGGGGCTTTCCGACCGCCCGCTGGTGCTGCGCCAGGTGCCGATCCGCAAGGGCGGGGCAATCGACGGCTACGTCGACGTGGTGAGCGAGCGCGCCTATCGCTACAAGCCCGGCCAGGCCTCGGACCTGGTGCCGCTGCCCGACGACATGCAGCCGCGCGAAAAGGAAGTGCGCCAGGGCCTGCTGGAGAAGCTGGCCGATTTCGACGACAAGCTGCTGGAGCAGTTATTGGAGGATGTCGCCCCGTCGAAAGAGGAGATCTACCGGCATCTCTCGGCCAACCTGGCGACGGACAAGATCGTGCCCGTGCTGCTGGGCGCGGCGGAGAAAGACCACGGCGTGCGCCGCCTGTTGAAAGCGCTACGCCACGAGGTTCCCGGCGCCGCCGCGACCGCCCGGCGCTTGGGCGTCAAGCCGGGCTCAACACCGCTGGTGCGAGTATTCAAGACCCTGCATCAACCGCATGCCGGCAAACTCAGCTTCGCGCGGGTGATGCGCGGCGCGATCAAGGACAACGCCACGCTGGGGCCGGACCGCATCGGCGGCATCTTCCGCATGAAGGGCAACGACCAGGCGAAACTGACCGAGGCCGCGCTGGGAGAGGTGGTGGCGCTGGGCCGCATGGAGCACGCCAAGACCGGCCAGGCGCTGACGCAAGCGGGCGACGCGGGGGGGGAAGGCGGCGCGTTCGCGGCGGTCCTCACGCCCGTCTATTCGCTGGCGATCAACGCCGAGAAGCGCGTCGACGAGGTGAAGCTGTCGGGCTCGCTCGCCAAGCTGGTGGAGGAGGACCCGTCGCTGGCGGTCGAGCACAATCCCGATACGCACGAGCACCTGATCCTGGGCCAGGGCGACATCCACCTGCAGGTCGCGGTGGAGCGCCTCAAGTCCAAGTTCAGCCTGCCCGTCGTCACCAAGCGTCCGCAGGTGCCGTACAAGGAGACGATCCGTAAGGGCATCAAGCACCACGCGCGCTACAAGCGCCAGACCGGCGGCCACGGCCAGTTCGCCGACATCCATATCGAGATCAAGCCGCTGTCGCGCGGCGCGGGCTTCAAGTTCACCGAAACCATCGTCGGCGGCTCGGTGCCGAAGAACTTCATCCCCTCGGTCGAGATCGGCGTGACCGACTATCTCGGCAAGGGGCCGCTGGGCTTTCCGGTGGTGGATTTCTGCGTCAACCTGTCCGACGGCCAGTATCACGACGTCGACAGCTCGGACATGGCGTTCCGCACCTGCGCCGGGCAGGGGATGCGCGAGGCGATGCCGAAATGCACCCCCGTGCTGCTGGAGCCGATCATGCACGTCGAGATCGCCGTGCCCAACAGCTACACCGCCAAGGTGCAGCGCCTGGTCACGGGCAGGCGTGGGCAGGTCATGGGCTACGACGCCAAGCCCGGCTGGAACGGCTGGGATGTGGTGACGGCGCAGATGCCGCAATCCGAGCTGCACGACCTGATCGTCGAGCTGCGCTCGCTCACGCTGGGCGTCGGCACCTTCACCACCAGGTTCGACCATCTGCAGGAACTGACGGGCAGGCTGGCCGACCAGATCGTGCAGGCGCGCAACGCCCAGGCCGCGAGTGCGGCCCAATAACAGGCCGCGAGCGCGGCCCAATAGCCGCGCGGGTCATCGCCGCGCGGTAAAACACCGGGATTTGCCGGGGCGGCAGCCATGCCGTCCCGGCAGCCCTGTGTGCCAGAATCAGCATCGGGTTTCCACTGTTTTGCCTTGATTTACAGCCATTATTGGAACTATTCTAACTTCAAGCACGACAACCCCGATGCCCGGGCTCGCGGGTCGTGACGGCGGACGCCATCACCAAGGAGAACAAGCATGAAAATCGACATCGGCATCGGCGAGAAGGATCGCAAGACGATCGCGGAGGGCCTGTCGCGCGTGCTGGCCGACACCTACACGCTTTATCTCAAGACCCATAATTTCCACTGGAACGTCACCGGGCCGCAGTTCAACACGCTGCACCTCATGTTCATGGAGCAGTACACCGAGCTATGGAACGCGGTGGACCTGGTCGCCGAACGCATCCGCGCGCTCGGCCATCCGGCGCCGGGCAGCTACAAGCAGTTCTCGAAGTTGAGCTCGATCAGCGAGGCCGACGGCGTGCCCAAGGCCAAGGAGATGCTGAAGCAGCTCGTCGCCGGCCACGAGGCGGTGGCCAAGACCATGCGCAAGGTGTTCCCCTCGACCGAGGCCGCGCACGACCAGCCGACCATGGACCTTTTGACCCAGCGCCTGCAGGTGCACGAAAAGACCGCCTGGATGCTGCGTTCGATGCTGGCATAGGGCGTAAATCGTCTTCACGCACCCTTTCACCGGGAGTTGATTTGTGCGTGTGTATGGCAGACCCTAACAGGAGCGGCGAAACGCGTGGGAAAGGGCCTGATATGTTGATCAAGCGCAGGCGCGGCTGGGAGATCCCCGAGTCCGAGGCGACGCCGGAGTCGCTGTTCCGCGACCGCCGCCGCATCGTCAAGGCCTTCGCCGCCGGGCCAATTCTGCTGGCGGGCGCCAAGGCGCTGGGCGCGCTCGATTTCGCCGCTATGGCGCAAGAGACCGATCCCTCGGCCAAGCTCTATCCGGCCGCGCCGAACATGAAATACAAGGTCAAGCTGCCGCTGACACCGGAAAAGGACGTCACGACCTACAACAATTTCTACGAATACGGCTCGCACAAGCAGATCTCCAGCGCCGCGCAGCAATTGCAGATCAGGCCCTGGACCGTGAAGATCGACGGCATGATCGAGAAGCCGATGACCGTGGGCATCGACGACCTGCTCAAGGCCATGCCGCTGGAAGAGCGCACCTACCGCCATCGCTGCGTCGAGGCGTGGTCGATGAAGGTGCCGTGGACGGGCTTTCCGCTGAAATCGCTGGTCGACTACGCCAAGCCGCTCGGCTCGGCCAAATACCTCGAGATGAAGACCTTCGTCGACGTGAAGATGGCGCCGGGCCAGCGCAGCTTCTGGTATCCCTGGCCCTATACCGAGGGGCTGACGATCGAAGAGGCGACCAACGAGCTCGCCTTCATGGTCATCGGGCTTTACGGCAAGCCGGTGCCCAAGCAGAACGGCGCCCCCTTGCGCCTGGCGGTGCCGTGGAAATACGGCTTCAAGTCGGTCAAGTCGATCGTCAGCTTCACCTTCACCGACAAGCGCCCGAAGACCTTCTGGGAAGCGCTGCAGGCCTCGGAATACGGCTTCTGGGCCAACATAAACCCGGAAGTTTCGCATCCCCGCTGGAGCCAGGCCCAGGAAACCGATCTCGGCACGCAGGAAAAGATTCCGACCGTGCTGTTCAACGGCTACGGTGAATACGTGGCCGATCTGTACAAGGACCTGAAGAACGAAAAGCTGTGGGCGTAGCCGTCGCGCGCTTGTCGTGTTTCTTCTCAAGCATCATGGCCGGGCCGATCCCGGCCATGATGCTTTAAGGGTCGGCCGCGGACTGCCGCACGGCCAAGGCCTTGTCCAGCGTCTTTCGTTTCGGCGCCAGCCGAAGCATTCGCCGGCGCGCGATGGGCTAACCTGCCTTCTGCCGGAACGCAGAGGAGGCGTAGATGATCGCGGTTATTTTCGAGGTCTGGCCGAAACCCGAGTACAGGCAGGAATATCTCGACCTGGCGGCCAAGCTGCGCCCGAGCTTGGAGAAAATCGACGGCTTCGTTTCGATCGAGCGGTTCGAAAGCCTGTCCGCGCCGGGAAAGATCCTGTCCCTGTCGGTTTTCCGCGACGAGGCGGCGGTGCAAGCGTGGCGCAATACCGAGGCGCACAGGCTCGCCCAGGCCGAGGGGCGCGGCCGGATCTTCGCGGACTATCGGTTGCGGATCGCCGGTGTCATTCGGGATTACGGCATGCGGGAGCGCGACCAGGCGCCGGGCGACAGCCGGTCGGTGCACGGCTGATCGGCGCCGGGCGCGCCGCCCGCGTCATTTGATCGTCGAGAACTCGAGCGCGTTGTCCGCCCCTTCCGCGCGCACGGTGATCAGCGTCCCGCGGATCAACGCTTGACGAACAGGAAGTCGCCGCCGTCGTGTCCGGCCTGGCGGATGTCGGAGTATTCCGGCGTCTGGTCGGAATTCAGCACGATCGGTCGCCGGATTTCCGAGAACAGCCCCTGGCCGTCGAGTACGCTGGAATTGGCCTTCAGCGCGTCGATGAACGCCTTGGCGAACACCGAATGTCCGCCGCCGCCGCCGTCCATGACCGGCTCGATGCCGCCCGAGCTCATCACCGTGCGCGAACGCTTGCCGATGATGCGCCCGACCCAGGTGCTTAAGTCCTCGTTCCTGGCGGTCTGGACCTTGACGTCGGCGGCGCGCACCAGCGTGCCGGAGTAGCACGAATCCGCCACCACCATGATGTGCCGCGCCTGGATCGCCTTGATGACGTCGGTCAGGTCGGTGGTCGGCACCCAGTTGGTCGGCAGGTCGGGATCCGCGTCGACCGGCAGCCAGTAGCCGCGGCCCGTCTCTTTGTCCACCACGCCGTGGCCGGCGTAATAGACCAGTAGATTGTCCTTTTCGCTGAGCTTCGCGCGCATCTTGTACAGCGTCTCGAGGATCTGCTGGCGCGTGCCGTCCAGCAGCAGCTCGACCTCGAATCCATAGCTGGTCTTCAGCAGGTCGGCCACGGCGCGCGCGTCGTTCGCGGCGGTCTCGAGCGAGCGCACCTTCTGGTACTTGTTGTTGCCGATCACCAGGGCGTGGAAGCGGCCGAACTCGATGCCTTTCAACTGCTCGGTGGTGCTGGCGGTCGTGGCCCGGGACGCGGTCTTCTGCTCGGCGCCCGCGGCGGCGGTGTCCACGGTCTCGGGCGCGGCGCTGCGCGCGACGGCGACTTTTTTCTGCGCCAGGTTGCCCCATTCATCGACCGCCGACAAGGTCAGCTCGCTGTTGCCCACCGGCACGCCGCGGCGCACGGTGAAGCTGCCGTCCTTGTTGAGCGGCACGCTCTGGCCGTTGACCGTCAGTTCGACCACTTTCGAGTCGTCGCTGACCTTGCCGTTCAGCTCGACCACCGCGCCGGCGGTCTCGACCTTCGACGGCACGGCGATGCGCGGCGGGGTTGTGTCTACCTTGGCGACAGGGGCGGGGGGTTGGGTCGTGGCCGGCGCCTTTTGCGTCTGTGCCGCCGCCTGGGTCTGCGAGGGCGCGGGCGCGGCTTGTGGCGCCGGAACGGGAGCGGGGACGGGCGCCGGCGCTGCGGCCACCGTCGTGGGCGGCGGGCCGCCGACGCGCGTCAGCCGCATCGTGGCGGCCCAGGGGCCATAGCGGCCTTCGCCGTCGAACGTGCCGCCGGCGAACTGGCCTTTGATTTCGAGATCGGCATGGGTGGTGGCGTCGGCGGCCTTGCCGCGCAACTCGACCTTGCCCGATGGATCGATGTCGCCCTCGGCCTTGACCATGTCTTCGTTGCGTTTGTGATCGATCACCAGCCTGCCGTTCTCGACCTTGGCGGCGAGCGCGAAATGCTTGCCGCGTGGGGTCAGCGTGCCGGTCCATTCGCCGTCCAGCACCGGGCCGGCCGGTTGGGCGGCCGACGCTTGCTGCGGCATTGGCGCAGTCGCGTAGGGCCCGGGCTGCGCCTGCGGAGCGCCGGCATAGGCCGGCGGCGGCGCGTAGCCGCCTGGCTGTTGTGCGGCCGGTGGTCGCATATTGCTTGCCAGCGCGTTGTACGCGGCGTCGCGGCCGCGCAGCGCCTCGACGGAGCTGGGCTTGAGCCTGAGCGCCGCTTCATACGCCGGCAGCGCCTCGCGCGGGCGGTAGGTGGCCATGTAGGCGTCGCCCAAAAGGCGCCACAGCTTGTCGTTGTCGCGCTTCTCGTTGGCCGCCACCGAGCAGGCGTCGACAGCCGCTTGGCCGACCGACAGCTCACAGCGCTTCTCGGTATCGATCTTAGGTTCCGAAGGCTGGTTGAGCTGCTGCTGCAGCATGAAGGGCGTGCTGGACCGCCCCTTGGCACTGCCGACGCCGATGCTGAAACCGCTCTGCGCGTACAGCACCTGCGCCGAAACCGGCGCCGCCGCAAAAGCCAGCCCGACCGCGATCAGGAGCAAATAGGGTTTACGCATGGCTCAACCTCGCTCGCGTCGATGGCCCGCTACCTGGGCATTGCACGCATCATACACCTACCACGGCGCGGGCGCGCGGCCGGTGAAGCGGTTCACACCCCAAAGGCGCGGAAATCAAGGGGTTGAGAGGCGGCGGGCGGTGCGTCTGAACTGGAACGCCGGACGGCCGCCCGGTTTCCCGGGCGGCCGTCCGTTCGTCCTGCAGGGGAGAATTAGTTAGTTCGGTACGCGGACGAGCTGGAGGGTCGTGTACTTGGACCCGGCGCTGCCGGTGCCCTCGAACCGCTCCGCCGTGAACCGGCCGATGATCGCCAGCTTGTCCTGGTCGTTGTCGCCGGCGCCATACAGCTTGTTCTTGTCGCGCAGGAAGCCCTCGCCCGCGAACTTGCCGTCCGGCGTTACGTTGCCGCGCAACATGATGCGGTCGGTCGAGTCGTTCATCCGCAGCGTGAACTGACCGCCCACGACGGTGGCGACGATGTCGAACTTCTGCCCGCGCGGCCCGATCGCGCCGCGCCAGGTGCCGTCGAACGGATGCATCGCCACGGGCAGCATGATTGGCTGCGGCACGACGACGGGCTGCACCGGCACGTACATCACGGTGCTGACCGGCATCGGGGCGCGGCCGTTGACCTGGCGCTGGGCCTCGGCCCGGCCGGATTGCGCCGGGATCAGGCTCGGGTTCGCCGACAGCGCCTCGCTATAGGCATCGAACGCGCCGCCCGGACGCCGCCATCATGCCAATGACCAGCGCCGCCGCCGCGGCGGCAAGTTGGAGTCGTAAAACCGTCCTAGATTTTCGCATCGCTGCTCTCCTCGAGTTGAGTCCGACGATACATTTCGGTCAAACTCGGGCCGCGAGCGCTGTGCAGGCATTTAGCCCCGCTTCGGAGCCCGGGCGAAGCAGCCCTTCGCCTTCATGCCACGCCGGAATTGTGGCGACTAAAGGGTCGCGTTTCCCCGGAAATTAGGCGTTCGATAACCAAGGGCGTCGCGCTGAACCGCGCCGGGCCCAGAAGCTGTGGATGAATTGTCGCGCCGGCCCCGATCCGCCGCCGGTACGGCGGCGGATCAGCCCGCCATCAGCTTCTGGATGAAGCGCGGCAGGGCGAAGCAGCCGACATGCAGCTCGGGGGTGTAATAGCGGGTGGCGATGCCCGACGCCTTGAAGCGAGTGGCCGCTTCCTTGATCGGGATGTCGCGGTGCACCGCGCTGTCCGAGCCCCAGCCGAACGCCATGAACCCGCCGTAATAGGTCGGCACCGCGCCCAGGTAGAAGGCGGTGTTCTTGAACAGGCTTTTCAGCCGCTTGGCGGTATTGCCGAGCTCGTCGGGCTGGAAGAACGGCACGCCGTTCTGCGTCACCAGGATGCCGCCCTTGGTCAGGCAGCGCTTGCAGTCGGCGTAAAATTCGCGCGTGAACAGCACCGCGCCCGGCCCCTGCGGGTCGGTCGAATCGATGATGATGACGTCGAACTTGTCCTTGCAGTGCTTCACGAACGCCGCGCCGTCGTCGATCACCAGGTTCAGCTTTTTGTTCTTGAACGCCTCGGCGCCGATCGACGGGATGTACTTGACGCACATATCCACGACGCTGCGGTCGATCTCGACCATCGTGACGCGCTCGACCCCCCGGTGCTTCATGGCCTCGCGCGCCATGCCGCCGTCGCCGCCGCCGATGATGAGGATTTCCTTGGCCTTGCCATGCGCCAGGATCGGCACATGGGTCAGCATCTCGTGATAAATGAACTCGTCGCCCTCGGTGGTCTGGATGATGCCGTCCAGCGCCAGAATCCGGCCCATGACGGGGTTCTCGAAGATCACCAGATCCTGGTGCTCGGTGCGCTCGCGGAAGACGATGTTCTTAATGACGAAACGTTGGGCAACTTCCGGGTACAGCGTTTCGTTATACCACTCCGTCACTTCACCCGGCCTCGGCGAAGCTCCTCGACTTCGATTCGGGCCGGCTTGAAGTAGCGGTCAAGCACAGGAATCGACTTTTGCGGATCGGCGCTGCCGCACATGAACACGTCCAGCGCCGCGTACCGGCGCTCGGGCCATGTGTGGATGCTGATATGCGATTCGGCCAGCACCGCCACGCCCGAAATCCCGCCGTTCGGCGTGAAGTGGTGCAGGTGGATGTGCAGCAGCGTCGCCTTCGCCGCCTCGACCGCCTTGCGCAGTGCCTTTTCGACGTACTCCAGGTCGTCAAGGCGGTTCGCGCCCCACAGATCGACGAGGAGGTGCGTTCCCGCGAAGGTCATCCCGTCGCGAGTTACGAAGTGATCGTCAGTGTCTTCTTGAAGTGGGCCGCTGACGAACGCGGCGTGTGCTGCTTCCGCTTGGGACTTGCTTGGCTTGACGTCGACTGGCTTGACGTCCAAGTCGATCCCCAATTGGAAGGAAGAGAGGCTCTCAACCATCTTCCCTGCCTAACCAGTAGATGACCCAGAAAAGTTTCAACTCGGCGGTTTGATGCGGCAAAACCCCCCGCAATGCAAGAGAAATTACGTGGAAAACTTAAAATTCCGGCCGCGTGCCGCCTGAAACACGGGCGCGAGGCGACGAGAGACGGGTTGCATCCGTCCTCGTCGCCTCTCGCCGGCGCCGGAGGGAGGCGCCTTGCTTGCCCGCGGCGACGCAGACGATCGTGGTCTGGCCCTGGGCCGAGGTGGTGACGGATTGCATCGTCGTTCCGGCCGGGCAGGGCGCCGCCGAGGCCGTGCTGGTGCCGCCCGACCAAGCGCTGGAAGTCCCGCCAACCGTGGGCGCAATAACGACCGGCGTCTGGTACGGATAGCCATAGCCGGTCGCCTGGTTGCCGGTCACGTTGACCGTGTTGTTGCTGCCGACAGTGTTGCCCTGGACGGTGTTGCCGCCGCCGTTCAGCGGTGCGCGCTGTTTGGCCAAGGAGCCATCCTGGTTGCCGTCGGCGAGCGCGCCGTCGGCCAAGGGGTCGCCGCCCGGAGCTTGATTCGCCAGCGGGCCGCCGCCATGCCCCGGCAATTGCTGGCCGCCGGCCAGCGGGTGCGCGCGACGGTCCGGCCCCTTGGGATTGCGCCCATTGGGATTGCATGGGGGGGCGGCTCGTGGCACATAGGCCCCGGCTGCAAAACCCGTTTTTCCGGCGCCTCCTGCCGAGCTTTCCCCGCGAAGGTCCCATGGCCAAACCCGTCCGCAAGGCGATTTTTCCCGTAGGCGGCCTAGGCACGCGCTTCCTGCCGGCGACCAAGTCGATGCCCAAGGAAATGCTGCCGGTGGTGGACAAGCCGCTGATCCAATACGCGGTGGAAGAGGCCCAGGCCGCGGGAATCGAGCAGTTCATCTTCGTCACCGGCCGCGGCAAGCAGACGATCGAGGATCATTTCGACATCAGCTACGAGCTGGCCTCGACCCTGAACGAGCGCGGCAAGAAAACCGAGCTGGACATGCTGCGCGCCGCCCTGCCCAAGCCGGGACAGGTCGCCTATGTGCGCCAGCAGGAACCGCTGGGGCTCGGCCACGCCGTGTGGTGCGCGCGCAACCTGGTGGGCGACGAGCCGGTGGCGGTGCTGCTGGCCGACGACGTGGTGCTGAGCAAGGTGCCGTGCCTCAAGCAGATGGTGGACGCCCAGGCGAAGACCGGCGGCAACATGGTGGCGGTGATGGACGTGCCGCGCGAGCATACGCGGCGCTACGGCGTGTTGGACGTGGCGGGCAACGACGGCAAACTTGCCGAGGTCAGGGGCCTGGTGGAGAAGCCGGCGCCGGAAAAGGCGCCCTCGACCCTCTCGATCATCGGGCGCTACATCCTGATGCCGGAAGTGTTCGAGCATCTGGGCAGGTCCGAGCGCGGCGCGGGCGGCGAGATCCAGTTGACCGACGCGATGGCCAAGATGATCGGTCGCTACCCGTTCCACGGTCTGCGCTTCGAGGGCAAGCGATTCGACTGCGGCGACAAGATCGGATTTTTCGAGGCCAATATCGCCTATGCGCTGGCGCGCAGCGACCTGGCCAAGGACGTTAAGGCGATCTTGAAGGCCTATGCCGACTAAGCTCGCCTGAGGGCCCGAGAGGGGACGACACATGCGCATCGCGATGATCGGCACGGGCTATGTGGGCCTGGTGTCCGGGGCGTGCTTCTCGGAATTCGGCGTCACCGTCGCCTGCGTCGACAAGGACGCCGGCAAGATCGACGCGCTGAAGCAGGGCAAGGTGCCGATCTACGAGCCGGGCCTGGATGCGCTGGTCGCCAACAACGTGCGCGCCGGGCGGCTGAGCTTCACCACCGATTTGAAACAGGCCGTGGGCGAGGCGGAAGCCGTGTTCATCGCCGTCGGCACGCCCAGCCGGCGCGGCGACGGCCATGCCGACCTTACCTATGTGCACGACGCGGCCAGGGACATCGCCCGCGCGCTGACCCGCTACACGGTGGTGGTCACCAAATCCACCGTGCCGGTGGGCACCGGCCGGGCGGTGCAGAAGGTCATTCTTGGCGCGCGGCCCGACGCGCAGTTCGACATGGTCTCGAACCCCGAGTTCCTGCGCGAAGGCTCGGCGATCGGCGATTTCATGCGGCCCGACCGCGTGGTGATCGGGGCGGACAGCAACCGCGCGCGCGAGGTGATGCGGGCGCTGTATCGGCCGCTGTACCTGATCGAAACGCCGCTGGTGTTCACGGGGCTCGAGACGGCGGAGCTGATCAAATACGCCGCCAACGGCTTTCTCGCCGCCAAGATCACCTTCATCAACGAGGTGGCCGATCTGTGCGAGAAAGTCGGCGCCGACGTGCACGACGTGGCGCGCGGCATGGGACTGGACGGGCGCATCGGGCGGAAATTCCTGCACCCCGGCCCCGGCTATGGCGGGTCGTGCTTTCCCAAGGACACGCTGGCGCTGGCCAAGATCGCCCAGGACGCGGGCTCGCCGGTCAAGCTGGTCGAGGCCACGATCGCGGTCAACGACGCGCGCAAGCGCTCGATGGCCGCGCGCGTGATCGCGGCCTGCGGCGGCCAGGTGAAGGGCCAGACGGTCGGCGTGCTGGGCCTGACCTTCAAGCCCAACACCGACGACATGCGCGAGGCGCCGTCGCTCGACATCGTGCCGGCGCTGCTGAAGGCCGGCGCGGTTGTGCGCGTCTACGATCCCGAGGGCATGGACGAGGCCAAGAAGCTGCT
>JAHFPH010000105.1 GCA_023266845.1 Rhodospirillaceae bacterium | reverse complement strand
ACGGAACGAAACCATATAGTCGTAGTTGAAGTCGCCCTCGCCCGCCGACAGCCACTTGAAGCTCCAGCCCAGACGATTCTGGAACGGCTGGAGCTTCGTCAACGGCGCGCGCGAGATGGCGACGAACGTCACGTCGCGCTGGTTCAAATGCGCCACGATGCCGTTGAAATTGTCGGCCCAGAACGAGCAGCTCTTGCAGCCGCCGTCCCAGTCCGGCGCGAACATGAAGTGATAGACGACCAGCTGGCTGCGGTCCGCGAACAGATCGGCCAGGGTTTCCTTGCCGTTCGGACCGTCGAAAATGTAGTTCTTCTCCACCCGCTCCCAGGGCAGGTCACGACGCCGGCGGCTCAGCTTGTCGCGTAGCCGCGTGAACTTCTTTTCCTCGGCAAGCAGCTTCTTGCGCGCCGCGATCCATTGCGCGTGCGGCACGGACTTGTGTTTCTTCATGCCAACGTCTCCCTGAATTCCGAACCGATCTAACGCTTGCGCCCGCGCCGCTTGCGCGGCCGGTCGAGCTTGCCGAGCCAGCCCTTCAGCGCATCGAACTGCGCCTGCCAGTATTTGCTGTAGCGGTTGATCCACACCGCCGCGGCGAACACCGGCCCCACTTCCAGGCGACAACGGCTGATGCGCCCGGTGCGCTCCTGCCTCACCAGCCCCGCGCGCACCAGCACCTGGATATGGCGCGACACGGCCTGGAGCGAAATGTCGAACGGCCGGGCCAATTCCGAAACCAGCAAGCCGTCCTCGCCCAACCGCTCGAGGATCGCCCGGCGCACCGGATCGCTGAGCGCGAAGAACACCCGGTCGAGCAATTCCTGCTCGGGGTCCGCGACCGGGTCGATGAACTGGACTTTCGCCGCCGCCATCATGGGCGGGACGATAATCAACAAATAGGTTGATTGTCAACTGATAGGTTGATTGAAACTTGCCCTCATGCCTCGACAAGCTCAGCATGAGGATAAAAGTTTGGCCTCATCCTGAGCCTGTCGAAGGATGAAGGCCGATGCGACCCTACTCCGCCGCCTGTTTCTGCGGCCGGTCTTTGCGCCTTGCGGCGGGGGGCCCAAAGCCGCCGGCCGAGGGGGTTTCGATCACGAACACGTCGCCCGGGTTCATCTCGGCCTTGTCGCAGGCCGTGAGCACGACGCGCGTGCTGTCGGTGCGCTCGACCCAGTTGCGGCCGAGCGCGCCCGGCGCGCCGCCCTTCAATCCGAACGGCGGCACGCGGCGATGGTTGGCGAGGATCACCGCCGTCATCTTTTCCAAAAAGCGCACGCGGCGGATCGTGCCGTCGCCGCCGCGCCACTGCCCCGCCCCGCCCGAGCCGCGGTTGATGGCGAAGCTTTCCAGCAGCACCGGGAAGCGCCATTCCAGCACTTCAGGGTCGGTCAGGCGCGAATTGGTCATGTGCGTGTGCACTGCCGAGGTGCCGTCGAAGCCGTCGCCGGCGCCCGAGCCGCCACACAGCGTTTCGTAATACTGGTGGCGATCGTTGCCGAAGGTGAAGTTGTTCATCGTGCCTTGCGCGCCCGACATCACGCCCAACGCGCCATAGAGCGCGTCGGTAATGCATTGCGAGGTCTCGACGTTGCCCGCCACCACGGCGGCGGGATATTGCGGCGACAGCATCGAGCCAGCGGGAATCACGATGTCGAGCGGCTTCAGGCAGCCCTCGTTCATCGGGATGTCGTCGTCGACCAGCGTGCGGAACACATAGAGCACCGCCGCGCGGCACACGGCCGAGGGCGCGTTGTAGTTCGTGGGGCGTTGCGGGCTGGTGCCGGTGAAGTCGATCCTGGCGCGCCGCGCTTTCTTGTCGATCGAGATCGCGACCTTGATGACGCTGCCGTCGTCCATCTCGTAAGCGAAGCTGCCGTCTTTCAGTACATCGAGCACACGCCGGACCTGCTCTTCCGCGTTGTCCTGCACGTGCTTCATATAGGCCTGCACCGTGCCGAGCCCGAAATGCTCGACCATCTTGCCGAGCTCCTGCAGGCCCTTTTCGTTGGCCGCGATCTGCGCGCGCAGGTCGGCGATGTTCTGATGCACGTTGCGCGCCGGGTATTTGGCGCCGAGGAAGAGTTTCTTCATTTCTTCCTCGCGGAACCGCCCGCGCTCGACCAGCACCTCGTTGTCCAGCAGCACGCCCTCTTCCTCGACCACGTGGCTGTCCGGCGGCATCGAGCCGGGCGTAATCCCGCCGACATCCGCGTGGTGCCCGCGGCTGCCGACATAGAACAGGATCGTCTTGCCGTCGCCGTGGAATACCGGCGTGATCACGGTGATGTCCGGCAGATGCGTGCCGCCGTTATAGGGCGCGTTCAACACGAACACGTCGCCGGGATGCATCTTGCCCGCGCGCTCGCGGATCACCGTGCGCACGCTTTCGCCCATCGAGCCCAGATGCACGGGCATATGCGGCGCGTTGGCGATCAGCCCGCCGCCAGCGTCGAACAGGGCGCAGGAATAATCCAGCCGCTCCTTGATGTTCACCGAATAGGCGGTGTTGCCCAGGGTCACGCCCATCTGCTCGGCGATCGACATGAACAGGTTGTTGAACACCTCGAGCATCACCGGGTCCACCGTCGTGCCCATCGCCGCCTGGCGGCGCTTGGCGACGGCGCGGCGCATGACCAGGTGGTTGAGCTCGGTGACGGTCGCGCGCCAGCCCGGCTCGACCACCGTGGTGGCGTTGGCGTCGACGACGATCGCCGGGCCTTCGACGGTGTTGCCGGGCTTGAGGTCGTCGCGGTCGAACACCGGCGTTGCGTGTTCGGCGCCTTCCGTGAACATGGCGACTTGCGCCTGCGATTTGGGCCGCGACTTGCCGGCGGGCTCGGGTTTCGGCTCCACCACCGTGTCGCTATGGCCCACGACCTCCACCGACGCGGCCTCGATCACATGCTCCTTCTCGGGCATGAAGAAGCCGTATTGTTGCCGATGCGCGGACTCGAATGCCTTGGCGATGCCCTGGCGGTCGGCGAAATCGACCAGCATCGGCGTATCGGTGCCGGCATAGCGCACCAGCACGCGCCTTAAGACCGACACGCGATCGTCCGGCACGCCTTGCCGGCGCATCTCGGCCAGGCCGTCGGCCGCGAGCTCGGTCAGCACTTTTTCGACTCGCGGGATCGCCGCGCCGTCCAGCGTGATCTCGACCGCGCGCTCGCGCATCACCCGCATATCGGCCAGGCCCATGCCATAGGCCGACAGCACGCCGGCGAGCGGGTGGATATACACGGTCGTCATGCCCAGGGCGTCGGCGACCAGGCAGGCGTGCTGCCCGCCCGCGCCGCCGAAGCAATTCAACGTGTATTCGGTCACGTCATAGCCGCGCTGCACCGAAATCTGCTTAATGGCGTTGGCCATGTTCTCGACCGCGATTTTGAGGAACCCGTCGGCGACCTCGACCGGCGTGCGGTCGTTGCCGGTTTTCTTTTTTATCTCGGCGGCCAGCGCATTGAATTTCCTTTTTACGACATCCGCGTCCAGCGCCTGGTCGCCGCTCGGCCCGAACACTTTCGGAAAGAACGCGGGCTGGATCTTGCCGGTCATCACGTTGGCGTCGGTGACGCACAGCGGCCCGCCGCGGCGATAGCAGGCCGGGCCCGGACTGGCGGCGGCGGATTCGGGGCCGACGCGATAGCGCGCGCCGTCGAAGAACAGAATCGACCCGCCGCCGGCCGCCACGGTGTTGATGCGCATCATCGGCGCGCGCATGCGCACGCCCGCGACCAGCGTCTCGAACGCGCGCTCGTACTCGCCGTCGTAATGCGTGACGTCGGTCGAGGTGCCGCCCATGTCGAAGCCGATCACCTTGCCGAAGCCGGACTTGGTGGCGGTCTCGACCGCCCCCACCACCCCGCCGGCCGGACCCGACAGAATCGCGTCCTTGCCCTGGAAGCGATGCGCGTCGGTCAGCCCGCCGTTCGACTGCATGAGCATGAGGCGCACGCCGCCCAGCTCCGCCGCCACGCGGTCGACATAGCGCCGGAGGATCGGCGACAGATAGGCGTCGACCACCGTGGTGTCGCCGCGGCTCACCAGCTTCATCAGCGGGCTGACCTCGTGGCTGACCGAAACCTGGGTGAAGCCGATCTCGCGCGCGAGCTTCGCCACCGCTTGCTCGTGCGCAGGAAAGCGGTAGCCGTGCATAAACACGATGGCGAGCGAGCGGATGCCCGCGTCGTAAGCGGCTTTGAGGCCGGCGCGGGCCGTCGCAAGGTCGAGCTTGGCCAGCACCTTGCCTTGCGCGTCCACGCGCTCGTCGATCTCGACCACGCGCTCATACAGCATTTCCGGCAACACGATATGGCGCGCGAAGATCTTCGGCCGGTTCTGATAGGCGATGCGCAGCGCGTCGGCGAAACCCCGTGTGATCGCCAGGCAAGTGCGCTCGCCCTTGCGCTCCAACAGCGCGTTGGTGGCGACCGTGGTGCCCATTTTCACGGCCGACACGCGCCGGGCCGGAATCGGCGCGCCCGGTTTCACGCCCAGAAGGTCGCGGATGCCCTGCAAGGCCGCGTCCTTGTAGCGTTCGGGATTCTCCGACAGCAGCTTATGCGTGACGATGCCGCCGTCCGGCTTGCGCCCCACGATATCGGTGAAGGTGCCGCCGCGGTCGATCCAGAATTGCCATTGCTGGGCGGAAATGCTGTCGGGCATCGGACTCTCTCGGAACATTGACAAGGGATTGGCAACCGGCGCCAGTATGCCGCGATGACGATGGACTTTCCAAGGCGCACCCCCGTACCCCGTCGCCGTTTTCTAATCGGCGCCGGCGCGTTGCTGGCGGCACCGGCGGTGCTGCGCTTTCCCGTCGCTCGTCTCGCCTTTGGGGCGCAAAAAGATCCTTTCTCTCTCGGCGTCGCCTCGGGCGACCCGTGGCCGGACGGTATGGTCTTATGGACGCGGCTGATGCTGGGCGACGCCGGCGAGCCGCCGCCCACGGCCGCGACGGTGAATTGGGAGCTGGCGGAGGACGACAAATTCAAGAAGGTCTCGCGCACGGGCAGCGAGACCGCCACGTCCGACCTGGCGCATTCGGTCCACATCGAGCCGACGGGGCTGAAGCCCGGCCGCTGGTACTGGTATCGCTTCCACCATGCGGGCGTCACCAGCGCCGTCGGCCGCACGCGCACCACCCCGGCGCCCGGTGAAACGCCCGAAAGATTCCGCTTCGCTTTCGCCTCGTGCCAGCAATACGAACAGGGCTATTTCGCCGCGCATCGCCGCATATCGGAGGAAGAGCTTGACCTGGTGCTGTTCCTGGGCGACTACATCTACGAGATCAGCTACGGCCGCACCAAAGTTCGCGCGCACGGAAGCCCGCCGCCAATGACCCTGGCCGAGTATCGGCGGCGCTATGCGCTTTACAAATCCGACCACAATTTGCAGGCCTGCCACGCCGCCCATCCCTGGGCGCTGACCTGGGACGACCACGAGGTCGAAAACGACTACGCCAACGACCGCGCCGAGGACCTGAAGCCGCGCGATGCGTTCATGCGCCGCCGCGCGGCCGCCTATCAGGCGTTCTACGAGCATTTGCCGATGCGCCGGGCGCAGCTTCCGCTGGGGCCCGACGCACGCATGTATCGCACGCTCGGCTTCGGCGCCCTCGCCTCGATCGCGATCGTCGACGACCGGCAATACCGCTCGTACCACGCCTGCCCCAAACCGGGGCGCGGCGGCGCCAATGTCGTCGGCGACGACTGCGCCGAGCGCGTCGATCCGAAGCGCACCATGCTGGGCGACGAGCAGGAGCGCTGGTTCAAGGAACAGCTCGCGGGAAGCAAATCGCGCTGGAACGTGGTCGCGCAGCAAACGTTGGTGGCGCAACTCGACGAGAACGAGGGCCAGGGCCGCAAGTTCTGGACCGAGGGCTGGGACGGCTATCCCGCGGCGCGCCAGCGCATGATCGACGCGATCGCCGATTCGCGCGCGCAAAATCCGCTGATCGTCGGCGGCGACATGCACACCTTCTATGCCTGCGACATCAAGCGCGATTTCGACAACCCCAAATCGGCGACCGTGGCGAGTGAATTCGTCGGCGGCTCGGTCACGTCGCAATCGCTGCCGCAGGAGCGCCTGGACCGCTGGATCAAGAACAACCCGCATATGTACCTGGCCGACGGCCGCCGGCACGGCTATGGCCGTTGCACGCTCACCAAGAACGGAGCGCAGGTCGCGTTCCGCGCGGTCAAGGACCTCTACAAGGCCGAGTCAGAGGTTGAAACCTTCGCCAGCTATGTCGTGGAAAGCGGCAAGCCGGGCGTGAAGAAGGCATGAGGGAATTCGATTGCCCCACGCCGCGACTATCCCTAGCTTAGCCCCGTGATGTGGTGGAAGTTGGCCCTTGTAGCGCCGCTGGCGGTCCTGCTGGTGATCCTGGCCGGGCCGCTTTTGGCGGTGATGCTGGGCCGGGTCGACGTGTCGCGGCCCTGGTATCTGGGGCATCGCGATCCGGCGGGCCTCGCGCCCGATCCGGCGGCGACGCCCGAGCCGGTGGTGCAAGTCTATGGCGCGCATGCGCTGGGCTGGCGCGGCGCGTTCGGACTGCACACCTGGGTCGCGGTCAAGCCGCGCGACGCCGCCGAATACACGGTCTACGAGGTGATCGGCTGGCGCAAATACCGCGGCCTGCCGGTGTTCGTGGCGCATAGCCGCGCGCCCGACGCCTATTGGTTCGGCAACAAGCCGTGGATTTTGTCCGACCTGCGCGGCGCGGCGGCCGAGGCGGCGATCCCGCGGCTCGTGCAAGCGATCGACGACTATCCGCACAAAGACACGTATCGCATGTGGCCCGGGCCCAACAGCAACACGCTGACCGCCGAGGTCGGCCGCGCCGTGCCGGAATTGCGCCTGGACCTGCCGGCCACCGCCCTAGGCAAGGACTATCTGGGCCTGACCACGATCTTCGCCCCCAGCCCCAGCGGCACCGGCTACCAATTGTCGCTGTTCGGTACGCTGGGCGTTCTGGCCGCGCGGATCGAGGGGATTGAAGTGAATCTGCTTGGATTCACCTTCGGGTTGGATCCCAGCGCCCCGGCATTAAAGATTCCGGGCCTGGGCCGGATCGGCCCGGCGGCATCTTAAAAGACTGAAATATTAGGGATTATTAGGTGGTTTTGCGTCAATAAAAAATCTAAAGCCGCGTTAATAGGTTGCAAACCTTTTGTCCATAGTTTTGAACCCCGGACGTTGCGCGCTAAGCAGGTATTAGGCGAGGCCTAGGCAGCGCAGGGGTAAAGGAAAATGCTGAAGCCTATTGTCACGATCAGCCAGGACTTCTCGTTCGAGGCCGCGCACTCCATGCCGAAGCAGACCCGGTTTCCAGGCCAGACGCATGTGCACGGCCACTCCTTCACCGTGAAGATTGAGCTGAAGGGCGAGGCCAGCGCCGAGGAAGGCACCATCGAGAATTTCGAGCTGGTCAGCAGCAAGTTCCGCGAGCTGGTGATGAAGCTCGACCACACCATGCTGAACGACATCCCCGGTCTGGAAAATCCGACCATGGAGAATATCGGCCTGTGGCTCTTGGGTCTTGGCCTGAAAATCGATCAGCGGCTGAACGCGGTCACGGTCGGCCGGCCGACGCTGGGCCAGACCTGCAAGGTCCAGTTGCCGGAAAAGCGCGCCAGCATGGTCGACGGCGAGACCGCACCCTTTCGCGCCGACGCCCTCGCCGCCTAACTATCCTCCGCAGTAAATTTTCCTAAAAAAGCGCCTCAAGCGATCTTGGGGCGCCGGCGCGGCGTCCATTGCTCGAAGGCCGAGCCGACCGCGGCATGGCCGACATCCAGCGCTTCCTGCAGCAGCGAAAAACCGTCCGGCGCCAGCAGATCCAGCGTCGCGCCGATCTCGCCGTCCAACTCGATCAGCCGGCCGCGGAACTTGTCGGCGATGCGGCGCATGCGGCCGTTCTCGGCCAGGCAGATCATGAACACCTGCTCCAGCCGTCGGTTGCGCGCGATGGTCAGCGAGCGGCGCAAAAGATCGGTGCCGATGCCCTTGTCCTGCCAATTCTTCTCGACCGTGACGGCAAGCTCGGCGCGCTGCGCGCCGGGCGGGTCGAAGCGCAGCAGCTCGGCGGCGCCGCGCACCCGGCCGTCCTCGATCCACGCCACCACCACGGCGCGGAAACGGTCCAGCCCGTCGACATGGCGCGCCACGGTGTCGTCGTCGCATTGGCCGGTGAAGCGCAGGCGGCGGTCGTCGCGGTCCAGCCGCAGCAGATGGGCTTTCAGCAGATCGAACTCGGTCGGCAAGAGCGTCCGGATCACGTTCATGGCGGGCCTCCTTTCATTGAGGGCCTTGTCGCCAAAATCCGGGCGCTTCCTTTCCCTAAAAGCGCTTGTTGCGCTGCAACATAAGCTAAGAATGGGACGTAACTGGCGCAAGCATGGGGCCGGCAATGGCCGGTATTCGCAACGATGCTGCGCGGCGCAGCCCGGCATCGACCGATCATGTCGCGTAAACTCCCGCGGGCGCAACGAGGTGACCCGTGGCGCCGAAGCCGCCGGGTTTGTATGGTCGCCCGACGGCGCATGACTCGAAAATCGCCATATCCGCGGATCGTCGACCGTCCCTCCCCCAATCGCGGGGCCCGCGGGAAAGGCGCGCGCGCCGACATGCTGGTGCTGCATTACACCGGCATGAAGACGCTGAGCGCGGCGTTGGACCGCCTGTGCGATCCCAAGGCTGAGGTCAGCGCGCATTACCTGGTCGCGCGCGACGGCACGGTCTATCGCCTGGTGCCCGAGCATCGCCGCGCCTGGCATGCCGGCGTGGCGTGCTGGGCCGGCGAGCGCGACGTCAACGGCCGCTCGATCGGCGTCGAGCTGGAAAATCCAGGGCACGAATTCGGCTATCGCGCTTTTCCGAAAAAGCAGATGCGCGCCCTCGTCGCGCTGGCGCGCGGCATCGTCAGGCGCCATCGGATTCCGGCGCGTCGCGTGTTGGGCCATTCCGACGTGGCGCCGCGACGCAAGATCGATCCGGGCGAAAAATTCCCCTGGCGCGCGCTGGCGAAGGCAGGGATCGGATATTGGCCCAAGCCGCTGCAAACTAAATCGCTACCGGACATGGCGACTACGCAACGCGCGTTGGCCGCGTTCGGCTATGAAATCGCCACGACGGGAAAGGCGGACGCTGAGACCCGCGCGGTCGTGCGCGCCTTCCAGCGGCATTACAGGCCGAAACGCGTAGATGGCCGAACAGATAAAGAGACGGCTGCGCTGGCCGCCGCATTGACCCGGCGCACCGCCAAGCCTACCTAACTCCCGCCAGACGGCTGGACGGTCGCTGTTCGGGGCCAACCGCCCCGGATGGAGGAAAGTCCGGGCTCCACGGGAACACGGTGCCGGGTAACGCCCGGCGGGGGCGACCCCAGGGAAAGTGCCACAGAAAACAGACCGCCGGCCGCCTTCGGGCGGCAGGCAAGGGTGAAACGGGGCGGTAAGAGCGCACCGCACCCCCGGCAACGGGGGCGGCACGGCAAACCCCACCGGGAGCAAGACCAAATAGGGGCGGCAAGCCGGCTTTAAGCCGGCAGGCGGGTTCCAGCGCCGCCGCCCGGGTCGGTCGCGCGAGGCGCCCGGTAACGGGCGTCCCAGAGGAATGGCCGTCCATGGCCGCAAGGTCAGGACAGAACCCGGCTTATAGGCCGTCTGGCATCTTCTTTCACGGTATTTCAAATGAATACAGAGGCTTAAACCAAACGCCATGCTCTCTACATCATTGGCCTTGACTAGAACATTCCAAGAACATACTTTTGCCAGATTCTGCTGGCCTAGTAGCCGGTAACCGGGGGCTGCGCAGGTAACTGGCAGGAGTTCCTAGGGTTTGAGGGGAGGAGGTCTACCTAAAGCGACGAAATAACTAGCGAATTCCTAGCTCGACCATTGACGGCCATATTTTCCCATGATATCCCATGCTGTCCCAAGGACAGGTAGGCGCGATTCGGCTTGCCCGAATCGGGTCGGTCCTAGGGGCGGCAGTTCAGGGGTAGTCGGGGACGTGCCGTGTCAGCCAATTTCCGTGGCACTTATGAGAACCGGTTGGACAAGAAGGGACGCGTTTCGGTCCCGGCCGAGTTCCGTTCGCAGCTCAAAGGCCAGGCCTTCGAAGGCATCGTGGCCTTTCCGTCGCTCCGCCACGGCAGCAAGCACAAGGCGTTGGAGTGCTCCGCCGCGGACCGGCTGGACACGATGAGCGCCAGCATCGACCCCACCAAAGTGATGCCGGACGGCACTTCCCGCGACACCCAGCTCACCTTGGGCCGCGCGCGCGACCTGGCCTTCGACAGCGAGGGCCGCGTGGTCCTGCCCGAGACCTTCGTCGCCTATCTGGGCCTGGGCGAGCGCATCACCTTCGTGGGCCAGGGCCCGTTTTTCGAGATGTGGGAGAGCGGCGCCCATGGCCAGCGCGAGGTACAGCAGATCGCGGCCAGCCTCGCCAAGGCCGATGAGGAACTGGCGCGGCTGGAGGGCAAGTAATGACCGCCCCCACCCATGCTCCCTTGACCCATAAGCCTGTCATGGTGGCCGAGGTGCTGCGGGCGCTGAGCCCGCGCGCCGGCGCTCTTTATATAGATGCGACGTTCGGGGGCGGCGGCTATGCCCGCGCCATGCTCGACGCCGCCGATTGCCTGGTCTGCGGCATCGACCGCGACCCAAGGGCGGCCGAGCGCGCCGAGGCCCTCGCCCGCCAGTATCCCGGACGGCTGCAATTCGTGGTCGGGCGCTTCGGCGAGATGCTGAAGCTGCTCGAAGCGCGCGGCATTACGCGCGCCGACGGCGTGGCCTTCGACCTGGGCGTGTCGTCGATGCAGATCGACGATCCGGCGCGCGGCTTTTCGTTCCGCGCCGACGGGCCCCTGGACATGCGCATGGGCGAAGACGGCCCCAGCGCCGCCGAGATCGTGAACGCGCTGCCCGAGAAGACCATCGCCGACATCCTGTTCAAGCTGGGCGAGGAACGCCGCGCCCGCGCCGTGGCCCGCGCCATCGTCAAGGCTCGCGCCGAACGCAAGATCACCCGCACGCTGGAACTGGCCGAGATCGTGCGCGGCGTGGTCGGCGGCAAGCCGGGCGCGATCGACCCGGCCACGCGCAGCTTCCAGGCGCTTCGCATCTACGCGAACGACGAATTAGGCGAACTCGACCGCGGCTTGAGCGCCGCCGAGATTCTTTTGAATCCCGGTGGGCGGCTCGCCGTGGTCTCCTTTCATTCCCTCGAAGATCGAGTGGTCAAGAGCTTTCTGCGGTCCCGCAGCGGGGCCGAACCGCGTGCCTCCAGGCACATGCCCATCGCCGTTAGGAACAACCCCCAGCCGTCTCTACGACAGCTGTTCCGCGGCGCCCTGACCCCCAGTGCCGAAGAGGTATCAGCCAACCCCCGAGCGCGTTCGGCTCGGCTGCGGGCCGCAGAAAGGACAATTCACCCTGCCTTCACGGAGCAAGCGGTATGATCGGGCGCATCACCCTCATGTGGGTCGGCCTCGCCGCCGGCGTGGCGGCCGGTCTGTTCCAGACCAAGTACGAGGTGCAGTCGCTCGAGGCGCGCCTTGGCCGCGTCAACCAGGCGATTCTGACCGACCAGCAGGCGATTCACGTGCTGAAGGCCGAGTGGACCTATCTCAATCAGCCGGCCGACCTCGCCAAGCGCGCGGCCGAGAATCTGCAACTGAAGCCCGTATCAGCCGCGCAGATCGGCTTGGTCGCCGACCTGCCGCGCCGCCATGACGGCGCCACCATCGCCGAAGCCCCGGCCGCGCCGATCGACCGGCTCGACACGCTCAAAGGGCCCGCGACCGCCATCGCCCTTCCGCCTCTGATCGCGAGCGCCAAGCCCAGGCAATGATCGATCAAACCGTCAGCGCGCAGGTACGCGACGACGCCCCGCCTCCGGCGAACCCGGTCGCGGGGCGCGTGCGTCTTGAGGGCGAGTTCAAGCAGGCGCTGGAGACCGGACGCAACCGCCTGATCGTCACCGGCGCGCTGTTCGCGCTGGTATTCACCGTGATCGCCGTGCGGCTGGTGGACGTGACGCTGATCGGCCGCGGCGAGCCGCGCGGCGCGCATGGCCCGCGCGACGGCGCGCTCGAGACCTTCCGCGCCGACATCACCGACCGCAACGGCGTGATCCTGGCCACGTCGCTGGAAACCGCCTCGCTCTACGCCAATCCCAAGCTGATGCAGAACCCGCAAGAGGCCGCGCGCAAGCTGGTCTCGGTGCTGGGCGGCGACGAGGCCGAGCTGGCCGAGCGCCTGGGCGCGCCCGGCAAAAGCTTCGTGTGGGTGCGCCGCAACCTGACGCCGCGCGAGCAGTACGAGGTCAACCGCCTGGGCATTCCCGGCGTGGATTTCCAGCGCGACGAGCGGCGCGTCTATCCGCTGGGCCCGATCGCGCCGCATGTCGTGGGCTTCACCGACATCGACAACAAGGGGCTGGCGGGAATCGAGCGCCAGTTCGACGAAAAGCTGAAATCCGCCCAGCGCGCGATCCGCCTGTCGATCGACGCGCGCGTGCAATACGTGCTGCACGAAGAGCTGGCGGCGGCGGTGGACGAATTCCATGCTGAGGGCGCCGGCGGCCTGGCGCTGGACGCGCGCACCGGCGAGATCCTGGCGATGGTGTCGCTGCCCGATTTTGACCCGCACCGCCCCGGCGCCACCCAGCCCGAGGCGCGCTTCAACCGCATGTCGCTGGGCGTGTACGAGATGGGCTCGACCTTCAAGCTGTTCACGCTG
>JAHFPH010000104.1 GCA_023266845.1 Rhodospirillaceae bacterium | reverse complement strand
GACAAGCTGCCGAAGCTCGAGATCGTGTCGTCGTTCGGCGTGGGCTATGACGGCGTGGACGTAAACGCCTGCAAGGCGCGCAAGGTGCGCGTCGCCAACACGCCCGACGTGCTGACCGGCGACGTGGCCGACCTGGCCGTGGCGCTGATGATCGCCACGCTGCGACGGCTGGCCGAAGGCGACCGTTTCGTGCGCAGCGGGCAATGGCTGAAAGGCGCGCAGCCGCTGACCGAAAAAGTGGGCGGCAAGACCGTTGGCATCGTCGGCATGGGGCGCATCGGCCAAGCGATCGCCAAGCGCTGCGCGGCTTGCGACACATCGGTGGTCTATCACGGGCCGCGCAAGAAGGACGTGCCGTACCGTTATTACCCCGACCTGGTGGCGATGGCGAAGGACTGCCAGGTCATCATCGTCGCCTGCCCGGGCGGCGAGGCGACCAAGAACCTGGTCAACGCCAAGGTGATCGAGGCGTTGGGCAAGAAGGGTTATCTGGTCAACATCTCGCGCGGCTCGGTGGTCGAGGAGCCGGCGCTGGTGAAGGCGCTGGTCGAAGGTAGGCTGGCCGGGGCGGGGCTGGACGTGTTCGCGGACGAGCCCAAAGTGCCCGAGGCGCTGTTCAAGCTCGACAACGTGGTGCTGGAACCGCATGTCGGCAGCGCCACGACGGAAACCCGCAAGGCCATGGCCGACCTGGTGGTCAACAACCTGGTCGAGCATTTCGCCGGACGAAAGCTCCTGACTCCCGTGGTCTGACAACAATACTTGGGGATTTTGCAGGGTCTAGCCACCAGGGCTGGTGTGCAAGGAGATCAGCAAGGCCGACACGGCGCTGAAGCAGCGAAATCAAACGGTGTGCAAGCGCGCCGTGGCCGACGCCAAAAAAATCCTGGCGCAGCGGCCCTAGCGGCGAGCTTAGCGCCGGTCCCAGCCCAGCATCCGTTCCGCGCCATCGAGCAGGCGCTTCAGCAGCACCCGCGAGCGCGCCTGGTCCGCGTCCAGGGACCAGGCCGCCAGCGCGGCGAGAAACGCGGCGCTGAGCGCGATTTCCTCGGCCTGCCTGCGCGGCCCGGTCGCGGTCAGAAGCGCCGCCTCGCGCAGCCACCAGATCAGGCGCGAGAGATGGAACGGCAGCTTGGCCCAGTGATGCGCGTGCGTCGGATGCAGTTTGGCGCGCAGCATCTCGGCCGCGACGCGCCGGTGGGGCGCCAGCGCCGCGAACCAGCTCAGCATCGCGCGCTCGACCCTGTCGCGCGGCTTCAGCCGCGCGAAGCCCGGCGCTTGCGGCGCCAGCATGGCATCACGCGCGCGGGCGAACACCGCGTCGGCGACGGCGTCGGGATCGGGATAACGCCTTGCCAGATCGTTTAGCCCGACTCCTAGCCTAGCCGCCAGGTCGCGCATTCTCAGATCGTACCAGCCAGTTTCGGCCGCGAGACCGAGCGCCGTATCGGCGACACGGTCACGCTCCAGCGGATCGGACGGGGCCTGCTTACGGACGGTTGCGCGGCGCTTCGGCATGCGGTCATTCTACCACGCGCGCGCCCGCGCCCCGACCGCCAACAGCAAGGATCCACGCAATGCCCCGTCTGCGCGTCGCCCTGATCGGGCTCGGCATGGCCGTAGGCCCGCACGCTAAAAGCCTGATCGACCTGAAGGGCAAGGCCGAGGTCGTTTGGGCCTTCAGCCCCACCGAAGCGCGCCGCGTCGCCTTCGCCAGGAATTTCCCGTTCCGCGGCACCGGCGACCTCGACGCGGTGCTGGCCGACAAGTCGGTCGACGCCGTGTTCGTGTTGACCCCGCCCAACGCGCATCTCGACATCGTCAAGCGCGCGGCCCAGGCCGGCAAGCACGTGCTGCTGGAAAAGCCGCTGGAGATCACGACCGCCCGCGCGCGCGAGCTGGTGGAGGCTTGCGCCAAGGCCGGAGTGCGCCTGGGCATGGTGCTGCAACACCGCTTCCGCCCCGCCTCGGTGCGCATGAAGCAGGTGGTGGCGGAAGGCGGCCTGGGGAAACTCGCCCATGTCTCCGTCGCGGTCCCGTGGTGGCGCCCGCAGCAGGGCTACTACGACCAGCCGGGCCGCGGCACGCTTAAGCGCGACGGCGGCGGTGTGCTGATCACCCAGGCGATCCACACACTCGACCTGTTGATGCATTTGGCCGGACCGATCGTGCAGGTCTCGGCCCTCGCCGCGACCAGCCACCTGCACACGATGGAAACCGAGGACCAGGTCGTAGCCACGCTGAAATTCGCCAGCGGCGCGATGGGATCGCTGGATTGCACCACGGTCGCCTATCCGGGCTATCCCGAGACGATTTTTTTGGCGGGCGACAAGGGCAGCGCGCGCCTGGCGGGCACCGAGGCGACCATCGACTTCATGGGCCCGCCGCCCAAGCGCGAGATCGCGGGTGCTGTCGCGGGCGGCGGCGGCGGGGCCGACCCGATGGCCTTCCCGCATGACTGGCATCGCGATCTGATCGCGGATTTTCTCGACGCCATCGCCGAAAAGCGCGACCCGGCGGTCTCGGGCCGCGAGGCGCTGCGCGTTCACAACCTGGTCGATGCGCTGCTGCGCTCGGCGCGCGAACGGCGCAGCATCCGACCCGAGGTCTAGGCGAAGCGCCCCTACTGCAATCGCGGCGGCGGCTCGGAGGTTTCCGGGGCCTGCGCCAAGGGACCTGCGTGGTGATGCGCCAGCTTCCAGCGCCCGCGCTCGCGCACGAACAAGTTGGTGGCGATGAGGTACGAGCCTTCGATTACTTCGTGGCACAGCACATAGGCCACCTCGCCCAGCACATGCGCGGTTTCGTTCTTGCACAGCACAGGCGGCGAGCTGGGATTGCCCAGGATGTTGCGCCAGCTCCGGATGATCGCGGCGCGGTCGCGGATCGCGTCCCAGCCCGGATGCACGCAGGCCACCGGCGCGTCCTCGGCCCACAGGCTCGACATGCCCTCCATGTCGCGCGCGGCGAAGGCGCGATAAAAGGCGCGGTTGGCGGACAGTACGTTGGCCCGTTCGGTCATGACCCGTTTCCCCCGGTCGAGGCCCCGCCGCCTTCGCCCGGTCGGGCGGTCAGTCGGGCGGCGGAGCGCTTTCGAGGTAATGCGGACCGGGACGGGTGTAAAGCTCCTCGTAATGCACGAGCTGCGGCGCGCCCAGCGCGACCGGTTGCCCCGCGCGAAACGCCCATTCGCCGCGGTCGCAATCCGCCGCGCGAACGTAGCTGTTGAGATAGACGCGCCGGTCGTCCTCGCCCCGATTGGAGCCGGAGCCGTGCACCAGGAACGGCCCCCACAACGCCACGTCGCCCGGGTCCATGTCCATGTCCGCGATCGACGCGGGATCGAGCCCGGCTAGGGCGAGCTGGCCCTCGCCCCTGCCCTTGCCCATGACCGCGCCTTCGCCTAGGAGCGCGATCTCGCCCTTCAGATGGCTGCCCGGCACCAGGCGCACCGCGCCGTTCCGGCGCCGATGCGCGTCGACCGCGATGGCGGTCTGGATGTACGAGGTTTCCAGATTGCGGAACGCTGCGCGCGGCCGGCGGAAGCGCACGTCCTGGTGAAAATTGTAGTCCACGGCCACCGCGTCGGGCGGCTTCCAGTGGCATTGGTTGATGATCTGCTTCAGGTCCCTGCCGATCAGCGGTTCCACTAGCGCCAGCACGCGTGGATCGGTGCGATAGCGCGCCAGCGTTTCATCGTGATAGGCCGGCCACTGCACCATGGTGGCGATGCGTCCGGCTGCCGGATCGTCCACCACGCGATAGCACAGATTGCCGTGCCGCCAGCTTCGCCCGAGCTTCAGCGCCGCCGCGCGCGCGCGCTCGAAGGCGCGCTTCAATTGGGCGATGTCGTTCGGGCCGAACACGCCGCGCACCACGGCATAGCCGTCGCGCCGGTAGCGCACGAGATAGCCGCCGCCTGGCTGCGCGGCCGCGCTTGGCGGCGAAGCAGGAACCATCCTGATTCCGGTCATGGTCGGTCCGTTTCCCGTCGGCCAGAGTCCATCGCGAAGAATCGGCCGGAAACTAGTCGAACGCTGGTAAAGCCTCAATTAAACGACTGGGAAGCCCAGGAATTCCGCCCTTCTGGCGAGGGCGCGGGCGTTGCGGCATAATTCCAAGCGAATCATAGGTTAACGGGGGCTGGACGAGATGGACGACACCCCGCTGCCGCGCGGCCGCGATCCGATCGTGAACCGCACGCACATGAAGTTCGATCTCGACGACGGGATCGGCGCGCGGGCGCGCATCGGCCTGATCGTGCTCGCCACCGATTTCACCATGGAATACGAGTGGCGGCGCATTCTGGCGCTGCCCGGCGTCGCGTTCTACGAAAGCCGGCTCCACAACTCGCCCACCATCACGCCCGAGACGCTGGCGGCGATGGAAAAGCTGATTCCCGGCGCCGCGAAACTGATTTTGCCGAACGGCCGCATCGACGTGGTCGCCTATGGCTGCACCTCGGCCACTGTCGTGCTGGGCGAGGAAACCGTGTTCAAGCGCATCCGCGAGGGACGCGCGGGCGTCGAATGCACCACGCCGATCACCGCGGGCATCGCGGGCCTGAAGAAACTCGGCGTGAAGCGCGTGGCGCTGCTGACGCCTTATGTCGAGGAGATCAACCGCATGATGCGCGGCTTCATCGAGCAGCAGGGCATCGTGGTGCCGGTCGTCGGCTCGTTCAACAATTCCGACGACGGCGAAGTCGCGCGCATGTCGCCCGCGACCACGCGCGACGCGGCGATCGAGCTGGGCAAAAATAAGCAGGTGGACGGCGTGTTCGTCGCCTGCACCAGCTTGCGCGTGGCCGAGATCGTCGAGGACGTGGAAAAAGCCATCGGCAAGCCGCTGACCTCGTCCAACCATTCGATGGCCTGGCACGCGCTGAGGCTCGCGGGTGTGAAGGACCAGGTGCCCGGCTGGGGAAGCCTGTTCAGGGCCTAGGGCCCGAGCGCCTGGTTGAGATCGCCGCTCGTAAGCGGCAATGCGCCCCCGCAAATCGTGACGCCTCCGTCCGGCTTCACCTTCAGCAGCACATCCGAGACGGCGGCGACGCGGATATGCGAAATCGCGCCGGCGTAATAGAAATCGATCGAGCCGAAGCGCGAGGATTGCTCGAAGCTGACATGGCTGTCCGCGGCCCGGCGCGAGAAATCCTTGCCCGAGCCCATCGTCCATTTCCTGTCCGCCGCGTCGAGCTTGAGCATTCCGCCGCTGACCGTGGCGGTGACCGGGCTATTGAAATCCGACGCCGCGCTCGAAATGCGGCAGGTGACAATGCCTTGGAACACCGCGTCGGCGGCGTTCGCCGGCAACACCAGGCCCGCCAGCGCCGCGAACAGGATCGCGCGCGCCGGCGTCATGGCTCAGTTGAACCGGTCGACCAGCATGCCCGTGACGTCGATCTCGGGCTTCTTGTCCTGCATCAGGTCGGCTGTGATGCGCCCGGTGCCGCAGGCCATGGTCCAGCCCATATGCCCGTGGCCGGTGTTGAAAAACATGTTCTTTTGCTTGCCGCGGCCCACCACTGGCGGCCCGTCCGGCGTCATCGGCCTGAGGCACGACCAGTAATTCGGTTTCCCGAAGTCGCAGGAGTCGGGATACAGGTCCTTCGCCGCCGCGATCATGCCGGCGAAGTCTTCCGGCTTGTTGGAGTTATCGTAGCCGGAAAACTCGGCGATGGCGGTCATGCGCATGCGGTCGCCCAGGCGCGATATCGCCACCAGGTTTTCCTCGTCGACCGTAGGAAGGCTCGGCGCACCGTTGTGCCCATCGATCGGCAGGGTCAGCGAATATCCCTTGACCGGATAGACCGGCAGCTTGACGCCCAGGTTCTTGGACAGCAGCGAGCTGTAGCTGCCCAGCGACATCACATACGTGTCGCCCTTGACCATGCCCTTGTCGGTGACCACGCCGCCCACCCGGCCGCCGCCGACGATGATCTCGCGCACCGTGGTGTTGTAGCGGAACTCCACCCCCATGCGCTGGCACGCCGCCGCCAGGCCTTGCGTGAACTTGCAGGCGTCGCCGCTTTCGTCGTCCGGGCAGTGGATCGCGCCGGCGATGCGGCGCTTGACCGCGGCCAGCGTGGGTTCGACCCGCGCGCAGCCCTCGGCGTCCAGCACGTCGATGCGCAGGCCCCGGTCGCGCATCATCTGCATATGCGCGACGCCGGCCTCGAGCATTTCCGCGTTGCGGTAGAGATAGAGGATGCCGTTGCGCATTCCGTCATAGGCGACGCCGGTCTCGGCCACGACTTTGTGCGTCTGCTGCTGGCTGTAGAGGTTGAGCGACAGCTTCACCAGCGTTTTTTCGTGCGCGCGCGCGGCCGTGCAGTTGCGCAGGAATTTCAGTCCCCAGGAATAGAAGCGCGGATCGGTCGAAAGCTTCAAGCGCAGCGCCGTCTTGGCGCCGAACAACGACTTCAACAGCGTCATCGGCGCGCCGGGCGAGTTCCAGGTGAAGGAATGGCCCGGCGCGATCATGCCGGCGTTGGCGAAGCTGGTTTCGCGCGCGGCCTCGGGCTGGCGGTCCACCACCGTCACCTTGAATCCGGCCTTGGCCAGGAAATAGGCGTTGGTCACGCCGGCAATGCCGGCGCCCATGATCACGGCATGCATCTGCGGATTTCCCTTGCTTGAACGATCAGGGCAGCGTGACGGTCTCGCGCCGCACCGTCTTGCCGAACGTGCCGCTGAGCGGCGGCACCATGGCCTGCGCGACGGCCAGCGGGTCGCCGCCGTGCACGTCGACATAAGCCTGGCCCAGCCACGCGCGCTTGCCGGTGCCTTCCTCTTTCACGGAGGCGTGCAGGCGATAGCGGCTGATGCTGCGCGCCTTGGACGAGCGGTCGGGATCCTGGAACAGCCCGCCGCCTTGCGTCGAGAACAGGTTGACGCGCGCCTCGACGTCCGTATCGGTACGCGCGTTCGAGCCGCCTTCGCCGCCGAGCTCGAGCAGGCTGCGCTTGGCTTGCTGCTCGCCGGTGTCGAACGTGCCGGTCAGCCAGAAGGTCAGCGTGAACGGTGCCTTGCCGTCGATCTTGTAGCCGCGCGCCACCAATTCGCGCCGGAAGCCCTCGGCCAGGTCGCGGTTGCCGTCGGTATCGTCCAGCAAATGGATCGCCACGGCCGATCCGGGCGGGATCGGAATATACGAGGCCGAGAACAGCAGCGCTTCACGCCCGGCCTGCGGTCCCTGGGCGGCGGCCGGCGCGGCCATGCCGGCCAACGCCAAAGACGCGGCCAGCCAGGCGGTCACGGCGGTGCTGCGAAACGACAAGCGCATGTAGCTTCCCCGGAGCCGGAACGCTCGCGCCCCCGTGGGGCGCTTGCAATCCGCATCTTATAGCATGGCGGCAAGCCGTGAACGGGTCAAGAACGCGTGGCAGCGTTGGATTTCCGCCGCTCAAACGGTCCCGGCAGCAGCAGCACGACCAGCCGGAACCAGGCCCAGTGGCAGAAGACCATTGGAATGGTCGCCGAATAGATCAGCCCGGCCCAAGCCTGCCAGTTCAACGCGGCCGATTCGGGCGCATGGCCGAACAGCAGAAAGCCGATGAACACCGGCACGCCGCCGACCGCCATCTGCCATCCGGTCAGCGCCGCCGTGCCCGTACTCCAGCGATGCGGCTTGTAGGCCACCGTGCCCGCGCCCCAGAGCACGGCCGCGGCAATCATGCTGAGCGCCCCCCAGGGCGCGGCGCGGACCGTGGCCAGCTCGGCGCCGATCAGCACCGCCATGCCGGTCATGCCCAGCGCGAGGCCCGCGACGCGGAAAACGGTGAGCCGTTCGCCGAGGAACGGTGCCGCCATCAGCGCGGCCCAAAGCGGCATGGTGTAGGCGAGGATCGAAGCGCGGCTGGCCGGTATCAGGCTGATGCCCAGCGCCGACAACAGATGCCAGCCCGTGATGTTCAGCGCCGCCACCACCGCCAGCATCTTCCAGTCGCGCCGCGGCACGACAAGGCTTTGCCCAGCGGCCTTGGCGACGGCGAACAGTCCCAACGCGCCCACGCCCAAGCACACGGCGCGGAAGCTCCATATGTCGAAAGCCGAGGAAACGCTGCGCAAGGCCGCCGAAGAAGCCGAGGCGTCGAACCTGGCCAAGAGCGAGTTCCTGGCCAATATGAGTCACGAATTGCGCACGCCCTTGAACGCCATCATCGGCTTCGCCGAAATCATCGGCAACGAGATGCTGGGCGCGATCGGCAACCGGCGCTACCTGACCTACGCCAAGGACATCCTGGCCAGCGGCGCGCACCTGCTGGAAGTCATCAACCATGTGCTGGACATGTCGAAGATCGAGGCCGCCCGCGCCTAGCGCGGAAGAACGGGAACCGGCTGCGCTTGCGGGGACTGGGTCTGCGGCGGCTGCCCCTGCGGCGGTTGTCCTTGCGGCGGCGGCTGCATCTGCGGCATGCCGGCCATCGGCGGCATCGGCGGGTTGATGCGCCGCGCGCTCTGCGGCAATTCGAAGATCGACGGGTTCAGCGGCGCGTGGCGCAGATTGTCCAGCTCGAACCGCACCTCGCGCGCGCCGGGTCCCGGTCGCTGGTCGATGCGCAGCGCGATGCCCTCGTGCGACAGCCAAATCTCGCCTGCCGGATAGGCATATCGCGTCGCCGGCACGTCGTTGATGTCGTCGTCCTCGATACGCGCGAGTCCGGGCGGCGGGGTGCCCGGCGGCGGCGCGGCCGCGCCCGGCGGGCGCAACGGAAATTCCGTGAAGCCGCCGTTCGGATAGATCGTCCAGACGACGCCGCGATCGTAGCGGATGATCAGCGTGGTGCCGCCCCAGGGGTCGGGCGTCTCGCGCCGCTCGCGGCCCGGCGCGCCGTACATGCGGCCGCGCAGTTTCGGGCCCCAGTTCTGGATCTTGAAATCGGCGCTGTATTCGACCGCGGGCCCGCCGCCGACCGGCGGCATCTGCGCCCATGCGGGCTCGGCCGCGCCAAGCGCGGCGATGAGGGCGGCGGCCGCAACGAAGAAGGGCGGGTGGCGCATGATCGGCTCCGGCTTGAAATCGTCCCCCAGGAATTAACGTAGTGCCGCCAACACCATTCGCCTAGTGATCCAAATCACCAAACCGCCGGTTGTGGGCCGATCTTGGTGCGGTGCGAAATCGTCCACCCGCCCTAGCCTATGCGCCCGTAATTTCAAACCCTTGCGCCTGGATTTTCGATTTAGGACAGCATGCTTGCCCGGTGCCCGGCGGCAGATTATATTGCAACGCGCATATTGCACTGCACAAAAAGTCCGGCGTTTCCGGGCGACGAGGAGCTTCATGACCGCCACCCTGCGCGCCGCCGCGCCCGAGCAGCCGCGCCGCTCCAGCCTGGAAGAACTGCACGGCCTGTACCTGGAAGACCTCAAGGTCGGCATGACCGCGCTCTATGCCAAGACCGTGACCGAGGCCGATATTGTGATGTTCGCGGGCATTTCCGGCGACATCAACCCGGTGCACTTGAACCACGAATTCGCGTCCGAGACGATGTTCGAGGGCCGCATCGCGCACGGCATGCTGTCGGCCAGCTTCATCTCGACGGTCATCGGCACCAAGCTGCCGGGCCCTGGCGCGATCTATCTGTCGCAGAACCTCAAGTTCAAGGCGCCGGTGCGCGCCGGCGACACGGTGCAGGCCCGCACCACGATCACCGAGATCATGCCGGACAAACGCCGCGTCGCCATGCGCACGGTATGCACCGTGGCCGACAAGGTGGTGATCGAGGGCGACGCCCTGATCATGGTCCCCGCCAGGCGCCAATAGCCGGCAAAGGGGGCCGCAAGCCTTGGGAATTACTCGGAAAATACCGTAGCGGTCGCGCCCAGCGCGCGATATTGTCGCGCCGCCGCCGGGCACAATCCCGGCGCTTCGGGTGTTGGGTCAATGCGCGTTTTCAGGAACCACCGCAGCCTGCCCAGCGACGCGCGCGGCGCGGTCGCGGCGGTCGGCAATTTCGACGGGGTGCATCTGGGCCACCGCGCGGTGATCGCGGCCGCGTTGAAGACGGCCAGGACCGTGCGCGCGCCGGCGGCGGTGCTGACCTTCGAGCCGCATCCCCGCCGCCTGTTCCGCCCCGACGATCCGCCGTTTCGCCTGACGCCGTTCCGCGCCAAGGCGATGCTGCTTGAGGAACTGGGAGTCGAGCTGATGTTCGTGCCGAAATTCGACCGCAACTTCGCGTCGATCCCGGCCGAGGATTTCGTGTCCGGCGTGCTGGCGCGCGGCTTGGGATTGAAGCACGTGGTGTGCGGCGCGGATTTCGTGTTCGGCAAGGGCCGCGGCGGCGACGTGGCGCTGCTGAAGCGCGTGGCCGGGGCCAACGGCATGGCCGTGACGGTGGTCGAGCCGGTGGGCGACGGCGCGCATGTCTATTCCTCGACCGCGATCCGCGACGCGCTCGAGTCGGGCGATCCGGCCGGGGCGGCGCGGCTTTTGGGTCGCAGCTTCGAGATCGCCGGCCGCGTGCGGCGCGGCGCCGAGCTCGGCCGCAAGCTGGGTTTTCCGACCGCCAACGTCGATCACCGCTCGTATCTGGCGCCGAAAAGCGGCGTCTATGCGGTGCGCGCGGCGATCGACGACGGCCAGGGGCGCTGGCTGCCCGGCGTCGCCAATTTCGGCAACCGCCCGACGGTCGACGGCCTCAGGCAGTTGCTGGAGGTGCATCTGTTCGATTTCTCCGGCGATCTGTACGCCAAGCGCCTGCGCGTCGCGTTCGTCGAGTATCTCAGGCCGGAGCGGAAATTCGACGGGCTGGACGCGCTCAAAGCCCAGATCGCCGAGGACGCGCACCAGGCGCGGCGCATCCTGGCCGGCGCCGGGCTTTCCGCAGCGAAAGCGATGGCGTCATGAACGACAAGCAGCAGACCGCCGGCCGCGACTACAAGGACACGGTGTTCCTGCCCAAGACCGAATTTCCGATGAAGGCCGGATTGCCGCAGCGCGAGCCCGAAATCCTGGCGCATTGGCTGAAGATCGATTTGTGGAAAACGCTGCGCGCGCAAAGCAAGGGCCGCGAGAAATTCATCCTGCACGACGGCCCGCCTTACGCCAACGGCCATCTGCATATCGGCCACGCGTTGAACAAGATACTGAAAGACGTGGTGTCGCGCTCGCAACAGATGCTGGGCAAGGATTCCAACTACGTGCCGGGCTGGGACTGCCACGGCCTGCCGATCGAATGGAAGATCGAGGAGGACTACCGCGCCAAGGGCAAGGATAAGGACGCGGTGCCGATCGTCGAGTTCCGCAAGGAATGCCGCGAGTTCGCGGCGCATTGGATGAAGGTGCAGAGCGACGAGTTCCAGCGCCTGGGCTGCATCGGCGACTGGGAGAACCCGTACAGCACCATGACGTTCGAGGCCGAGGCGCTGATCGCCGCCGAGATCCACAAGTTCCTGATGAACGGCGGGCTGTTCCGCGGCGAGAAGCCGGTCTTATGGTCGGTGGTCGAAAAAACCGCGCTGGCCGAAGCCGAGATCGAGTACGAGGATTTCACGTCGGATACGGTGTGGGTAAAATTTCCGGTGGTTGAAGCCGCGCATCTTGCCAGACTTAGTGTTGATATTGACTCAGAAGGCAATCTCAAACCGCCGCGACAAGACGAAGTAAAAAAACTTGTTGAGTTTGATTTGCTTTTGAAGAGCGCGTCAGTCGTAATTTGGACAACGACGCCTTGGACAATTCCTGGCAACAGGGCAATTTGCTACTCACCCAAGATTGAGTACGGTCTCTATGAAGTAACAGAGGCACCAGCAGACAATTGGACAAAAACTGGGGATTTATTGATCCTAGCTGATCGTTTGGCTGAGAATGTTTTCAAAAATGTCCGCGTGACAAAACATCAAAGAAAGGGGTCGGTTTCTCACTCTACCCTTTCGGCAATGATCTGTTCACATCCATTGAAGGGCTTCGGCGGTGGCTACAAATTCCCAGTTCCTCTTCTCCCTGGTGAGCACGTTACTGTCGATACCGGAACTGGCTTTGTTCATACGGCACCGGGGCATGGCCGTGAGGACTATGAAGTTTGGACTGCCAATACTAAGTATCTGGAAGCCAAAAGCATCAGCACCGCCATCCCGTACACTGTCGATGCCGATGGATATTTTACATATAGTACCGATGGCCTTGCTGGAAAGCAGGTGATCACTAAGACCGGAGAAAAAGGGGACGCGAATACTGCTGTAATTGCTGCTCTGTCTGAACGAAAAATGCTAATTGCCCGCAAACCCCTGAAGCACCAGTACCCGCATTCCTGGCGCTCGAAGAAGCCGGTGATCTTCCGCAACACGCCGCAATGGTTCATCGGCATGGAGCGCAACGGCCTGCGCGTCAAGGCGTTGAAAGCGATCGAGGACACGGCCTTCTATCCGCCATCGGGCAAGAACCGGCTCTACTCGATGATCGAGCAGAAGCCGGACTGGTGCGTGTCGCGTCAGCGCGCCTGGGGCGTGCCGATCGCGGTGTTCATCGACAAGCGCACGGGCGAGCCCTTGAAGGACCCGGAGGTCAACCAGCGCATCGTCGACGCCTTCAAGGCCGAGGGCGCCGACGCCTGGTTCGCGCGCGACCCGCAATACTTTCTCGGCAACGCATACGACGCGACGCGGTACGAACAGGTACGCGACATCATCGAGGTGTGGTTCGAGAGCGGCTCGACCCACGCCTTCGTGCTGGAGCAGCGCGCGGACCTGAAATGGCCGGCCGACCTCTATCTCGAAGGCTCGGACCAGCATCGCGGCTGGCTCCACTCCTCGCTCTTGGAATCCTGCGGCACGCGCGGCCGC
>JAHFPH010000103.1 GCA_023266845.1 Rhodospirillaceae bacterium | reverse complement strand
CAAATACGACCTGACCGCCGATATCCAGAACTTCAGCATCGGGCCGCTGATGGCGGCGCTGCCGGGACCGGTGATGACCGCCCAGGGCGCCAAGCAGCTTGGCCCGTTGACCGGCAAACTCGGCATCAAGGGGCCGCTCGACAATCTGTCGGTCAACATGCAGAACGTGGCGTTGCGCGGCTTCGGCGGCTCGATGGCGCTGAACGGCGGCGTTACCGACGCGGCCGACCCCACGCGTAAGCTGGACCTGACCTTCGACGTCGAGAACGTCGATCTGGGCCAGATGCTGGGGGCGTTCCCGGCATCGGGCGCTTCGCCCGCGCTGGCGCAGGGCTTGAAGACCGCGACCATCAAGGGTTCGGTCAAGGGCGCGGGCGCCTCGCCGTCGCTCACGCTGCAGCCCGCGAACATCCAGGCCTTCGGCGGCACGGTGTCGGTCAACGGCACGGTCACCGACGCGTCTTCGCCGGCGGCGAAATACGACCTGACGGCCAGCGCCAACATGCCCAGCCTCTACAACGCGCTCAACGCCTTCTATCGCCCGGCGATGCAGATGCAGGGGCCGGTGGCGTTCAACAACGTCAAGCTGGCGGGCGACGGCAAGAAGGTGCAGATCAGCAATCTGTCGGGCACGCTGGGTCCGGTCGGCGTCGCGGGCCAGGGCTTTTTCACGCTCGAAGGCATGCGCCCGAAGATCGACATGGACATCAAGACCACGGGCGAGCTGTTCATCGACGCCTTCATGCCCGCCGAACCGCAGAAACGCGCGGAGATCGAGCCGTATTGGAAGGCGCTGTTTCCCGATCTGATTCCGGCGTCGGGCGAACGGCCGGTCCAACTGGCCCAAACACAACCCGCCCCCGCGCAGCCTCAAGCGCCCTACCAGCCCGTGCAGATATCTGCGCCGCCGGCGGCCGGCACCCCGCCGCACGCACGCTGGTCGCGCGAGCCGTTCAACCTCGAGCCGATCAAGGCTTACGATGCGAATATCCGCCTGGGCGGGATCCAGTCGGTTCGCTTCAACCGATACGCGGCGAGCAACCTGACGGGCGTGGTTGCGATCAGCAACGGCGTTCTCACGATCACTCAGATCGGCGGGCAATTGTTCGGCGGGCAGATTTCCGGCGACATGACGCTCAACGCCAACAATGTGCCGCAGGGCAACATCAACCTGATCGTCAACCGCGCCAGCGTGGACGACCTGATGGTCGCGGTCGCCAACAACAAGCATGTCGGCGGCTGGATTTCCACCAATTCCAAGTTCCAGTTCTATGGGCGCAGCCAGGCCGACTGGGTCTACACGCTCAACGGCGGGGCGACGCTGCAAGGCGAGGTGAAAGCCAAGATTTCCCAAGAGCAGCGCATGCTCGTGGGCATCGTGCAAGGATCGGGCGGCATGCTGGGCGGGGGCGTGGATTCCTTGTCGCAGACGCTGACGCAGGCGACCGGCAACATGTCGAGCGGCCTGATCGGCGCGCTCAGCATGGTCGGCCTTCTGATGGTGGACGAGCCGGGCAAGGTATCCGGCATGCTCGACATGAAGAATGGATTGATGACGGAACGCGATCTGCAGATCGTGAACAGTCAGGTGCTGTTGACCACGGCGGGCTGGGTCAGCCTGCCGGTCTACACCCAGGATCTCGCGGTCGAGGCCTATCGCCGCCAGGCGGCTGCCCCCGGCCAGCCGGCGCAGCCGCAGCGGCCCTATATCGGGATCCAAATGCGCGGTCCGCTCGACACGCCGAACCAGCGTTTCTACGGCGATCGGCTCCAGCAAGGCGTTTCCGCGACCCCGGGCGGCGGGCTGCTCGACACGCTCAAGGGCAAGATTCCCGGCACCCAGGCGCCGACCACCGGGACCACGCAGCCCTCCGCGCCGTCGAGCTCCCAGCAGCAGATCCAGAATCTGCTGAACACCCTGATCAAGCCGAAGACGCAGTAGGTCCGGCTCAGCCGCCGCCCGATTTGCGCGACTGCTCCAGCGCATAGACGCGCAGCGCGCTGCTGAGATTGGCGGCGCGCGACCGGCCGGGCACGCGGGCGTTGGCCCGGTCGATATCGGCGACGATCGCGGCCACGGACAGGCCGCGGCGCTTGGCGATTTCGCGCAACGCCGCCCAGAATGCCTGCTCCAGCGACACGCTGGTGCGATGCCCCGCGATGGTGACCGAGCGCTTGCGGATGGCGCGGGCCGGCGGCGCTCCGGTCAAGCTTTCGGTCCCAGCATATCCTTGGGAACGACCAGCCGGTCGAACTCCGCGCCGGTCAGAAGCTTGAGCTCGATCGCCGCCTCGCGCAGCGTCAGGTTCTTCTTGTGCGCCAGCTTCGCCACCCTGGCCGCCTTGTCGTAACCCAGCTTCGGGTTCAGCGCCGTCACCAGCATCAACGAGCGGCGCATCAGCTCGTCGATGCGCGCGCGGTCCGCCTCGATGCCCTTGACGCAATGCATGACGAACCCGTCGCAGGCGTCCGACAGAAGCCGGATCGAGCGCAGCAAATTGTCGGCGATCATCGGCTTGAACACGTTGAGCTCGAAATGCCCTTGCGAACCGGCGACGGTGACGGCGACGTGGTTGCCCATGACCTGCGCGCACACCATGGTCAGCGCCTCGGCCTGGGTCGGATTCACCTTGCCCGGCATGATCGAGCTGCCCGGCTCGTTCTCGGGCAGGCGCAGCTCGCCGATGCCGCTGCGCGGGCCCGAGCCCATCAGGCGGATGTCGCTGGCGATCTTGAAGCAGGCGACGGCGGCGGCGTTGAGCTCGCCCGACAGCGACAAAAGATCGTCGTGCGCGGCCAGCAGATAGAATTTGTTGTCGGCGGCGGTGAACGGCCGGCCGGTGATCGCCGCCGCCTCTTTCGCGAAGGCCTTGTCGAATCCTACGCGTGCGTTGAGGCCCGTGCCCACGGCCGTGCCGCCCTGGGCCAACGGGTACAGGCGTTCGACCGCCGTCGCGATGCGCTCATGCGCCGCCCGCGCCTGGCGGGCATAGCCCGAGAATTCCTGGCCCAATGTCAGGGGCGTGGCGTCCATCAGATGCGTGCGGCCGATCTTCACGATGCCGGC
Source organism: Rhodospirillaceae bacterium (assembly GCA_023266845.1). Lineage (GTDB taxonomy): Bacteria > Pseudomonadota > Alphaproteobacteria > JAEULC01 > JAEULC01 > JAEULC01. Next base: position 9,768 of record JAHFPH010000103.1, on the reverse strand, counting down.
GAATTTTCGCGCCTTCGCCTCCAGCGCCTTTCCCAGCCCTTTCAGCGCGGGCAGCATCCTGGCATGGGCCGCGCCCGCCACGGCGATATGCATGACGCTGGGGAAGCTGTCGTTCGACGACTGCCCCATGTTCACATGGTCGTTGGGGTGCACCGGCCTCATGGCGCCGCGCTTGCCGCCCAGAATTTCGTTGGCGCGGTTGGCGATCACCTCGTTGGCGTTCATGTTGGACTGGGTGCCCGAGCCGGTCTGCCACACGACCAGCGGGAAGTGATCGCCCAATTTGCCTTCAGCCACTTCTCCGGCGGCTTTGGCGATGGCCGCGCCCAGTTTCTTGTCCAGCACGCCCAGCGCCATGTTGGCGCGCGCGGCGGCCAGTTTCTGTACGCCGAAGGCGCGCACGATTTCGGGCCGCATGAGCTCCGGGCCGATGCGGAAATTCCGACGCGAACGCTCGGTTTGCGCGCCCCACAACGCGTCGGCCGGCACTTCCACCGGCCCCATGGAATCGTGTTCGGTGCGCGTTTTCGCCATCGCCACCCGCCTGTCGTTCTAGAGATGAGTCTAAACCTGCTCGGGCTCCAAGCCCAGGCGGCCTAAAGCGCGGCTGACGGTGCCATTATGGACAAATATACCCGGCGCCGCTGGGGTTCTTGAAGCAGCCGACAGATTCCGGCAGCAGCGTCTTAGGCAGCCACAGCACCACCTCGGGAAACAGCACGGTAAAGGCGATGGTGATAAGGAACACGATATACAACGGCAGCGACCGGAACATCGCCTTGTAGAACGGCACCCCGACGAATTTCGCCGCGATCAGCAGCGCCAGGCCGTAGGGCGGCGTGATCAGCCCGAACACCAGGGTGGTGATGATCACCACGCCCATATGCACCGAGTTGATGTCGCCAAGGGCGGTCAGCTTGTTGATGATCGGCATGAAGATGATGATCGCGGGCACCGCGTCGATGAAATCGCCGACCACGACGAACAGCAGCACCAGCAGGAGCATGATCATCCGCGGATCGGTGCCGGCGTAGGCCGCGATTGAATCGGCCACCATGTCCGGGCCGCGCAGATAGGCCAGCATCCAGCCGAAGGCCGAAGCGCCCGCCACCAGCGCGAGGGGCAGCGAATAGAGCATGCCGGTGTAGATGAAGTCGCCCGGCAGCTTGCGAATATGCCCGAGGTTGAACGCCGGGATCAGCACCACAAGAATGTACATGGCCGCGATCATGCCGGCCTCGGTCGGCGTGAACCAGCCCGTCAGGATGCCGCCCATGATGATGATCGGGATGACCAGCGGCAGCGCCGAGCCGCGCACCGCGACGAAGATATCGACCAGGCCGGCGCGCTTTTTCAGAACGCCAGTCGGCCCGAAAAAGTAGCTGTAGATCATCAGCCCGATGCCGATCATGACGCCGGGCACGACGCCGGCCAGGAACAGCCCGCCGATCGACACGTTGCCGGTGGCGCCATAGACCACCGCCATGATCGAAGGCGGGATCAGGTTGGCGATGGTCGAGGCCGAGGCGATCAGCGCCGCGGTGAACGCGCGGTCATAACCTTCCTTGTCCATCTCGGGCGCGATGGTGCGGCTGAGCACCGCGACGTCGGCGGCGGACGAGCCCGAAATCCCCGCGAAGAACATGCTGAACAGCGTCACGACCTGCGCCAGGCCGCCGCGCAAATGCCCCACCAGCACCTGGGCCAGGCGGATCAGGCGAGAGGTCACGTCGGACGAGGACATCAACTCGCCGACCAGAAGGAAGAAGGGAATCGCCAGCAGCGTTTCGGCGTCGATGCCGTGGAACATCTGGCCGATCATCGACTGGAAGCTGATCGGGGTGAAAGCGGTCGCCGCCAGCACGCCCGCCATGATGGCGAACGCGACCGGAACCCCCATATAGCCGAACAGCAGGAACAGGAATCCCATCAGGAACAGGGTGAAGCCGGTGCTCATAGAGTGGCCTCGCCCAGCAGCTCGGTATCCTCGGGCCCCTCGAATCCATTTTTCCAGCCGTTGACGATCTGCTCGACGCAGAACAGCATAATTAGCGCGCCCGAGATCGGCACGATCCCGGTATAAACCGTCAACGGAATGAGCCAAGGCTGGCGGAAGCTGCCCAGGTCCAGCATCGCGTTCTTGTAGCCGAACCAGGTCATGAACGCGGCAACCACGAACACGACCACCCGGTTGCAAGTCTCGATCGCCCAGCGCTTGGTGCCGGTCATGCGCTTGGTGATCTCGGCCAGGTAGATATGGTCGTTGCGGCGCGTCGCCACCGCCATGCCCACGAACACGCCCCAGGCGAAGAACGCCGTCGTGGCTTGCTGCAGCCACAGCCACGGATGCCCGATCTCGCGGGTGACCACGTCGAGGAGCACGCACAACGTGAACCCGCCGATGCATACCCCGCACGCGATCATCAACGAGGATTCAAGCGAATCCAGGGCCTTCCACTTCAGATGGCGGTGGCGCTGGATTACCAGCGCCCGGCTGGCGGCGAAATCGGTGACGGCGGCCACGCGGCTCTCCCGATGCGCAAAAAGACGGCGGCGCTTTCGCGCCGCCGCTTTCGCCTAGACCAACGAGGTCACTTCACGTTGCGGACGAGGGTCAGGATCTTGACCGCGTGGGGGCCAAGTTCCTTGGCGAGATCGTCCTGGATCGGCGCGGCCGCCTTCTGGAAACCCGCCTTGTCGACGCCTTCGACGACTTTGACGCCGATTTTCTTGAGCTTCACGGCCGAATCCTGTTCTAGCTTGAGCGCCAGCGCGGGCTCGCGCTTGGAGATTTCGTCGGCCGCTTCCTGGACCCACTTCTTCTCCTGGTCGTTCAGGCTGTTCCAGGTCTTGTCGCTGACCCACAGGCAGTTGTTGTTGGCCTCGTGCTGGGTCATGCTGAGGATCGGCGCCACTTCGTAGTGCTTGTTCTGCTCATACACGTTGACGCCGTTCTCGGCGAAGTTGACCACGCCGGTCTGCAAGGAAATGTAGACCTCGCCGAACGGCATATGCACGGTTTGCGTGCCATAGGCCGGGAAATGCGTGTCCTCGGTCTTGGTCGCCTGCACGCGCACTTTCTGGCCCTTGAGATCGTCCATCTTGGTGATCTCTTTCTTGCCGTACATGTTGCGGAAGCCCATGGTCAAAAGGGCGATCACCTGGCCGCCCTGCACCGACTCCTTGATCATCGCCTTGAAGGCGTCGGAGACTGCCTTGTCGGCCAGCGCCTTGGACAGGTGATCCTCGTTGCGGAAGATGAAGTGCAGCGAGAACACGCCGGCCTGCGGCGCGATGCTCGATGCGTTCGCGGTCGAGGTGATGACGAAATCGATGTCGCCCGCGCGCATCTTCTGCAGGGTCTGCGGCTCGGTGCCGAGCTGCGCGCCCGGGAACTGGTTGATGCCCATCTTGCCGCCGCTCAACTGCGTCAGCTTGTCGTCGAATATCTTGGCGGCGATGCCATAGGCCGTGGTGTTCGGCTGGTCGTAGGCGAAGCTGTACTTCTTTTGCGCTGCCGCATCGCCGGGCAGGGCGATCGCCGCCACGCCGAGCGCAAACGCGGATAGCGCAAGATGCTTGATCCGGATCGTCATTAGCGTTCCTCCCGAGAGTTTTCTATTTATCAGGCAAATCCCCACGATAAAGTGCCCGACCGGGCGTTGGGCGTCAAGCCGAAGTAACCGCGCGGTTACATAACTCGGAAGGCTAAGCGGGCGGTTGCCGCATCTTTAGCCACCAGGTCGCGCACGGTGACGGCGAGCGTGTAATCGCCGGGCGGCAGGTCGAGATAGGGCAGGGCAAGGTCGATCCCCAGCTCGGCATTGGCCTGACGGCTGGCGATGTCGACTTGCTTCACGTTGCGGTCCGACGTGACCGTTTTGCCGGCCGCGCTCAAGACCGCGTAGTCGCAGGCCAAGGCGACGCGAAACAGCTCGCCGTCCCGCTGATGGTCGAAGCCGGCGGGCTCGACATACACGCGGATGGTCTCGCCGCGGGTGAACAGGTTGTGCGGGCGCGGATCGTACTGGCCGTAGCCGCGCGACGGGCCTTGCGAAAACTGCGCGGCGGTCAGGAACAGCGGCGTGCGCAGCGCCAAATCGGCCAATGCATCAGACAGCGTCAGATAGGCGTCGACCGGCTTGCCGGCGGCGAGCTCCGCCTTCGCCTTGTCGATCGCCGCCGCCGGATCTTGCGCGCCGGCGGGTGCGGCGGCGGCCAGCGCCGCCAGAAGCCAAAGCGACCGAAGCGCTTTCACTTAGCCCGCGACCAGCCTGCGCCCCTGCGCCGTCAGCTTGCACACCAGCCAGTCCGGCTTCAGCGGGTTGGCGAACCACGGCTCGGCCCAGCCCTGCTCGATGCAGGCGCGGATCGTGCGCTCGCCGATACGCTTGCCCTGTTTGTCGAACAGCGGCAGCTTACCGCCCGGCTGATCCAGGCCGCGCTTGAGCCAGTCGCGCTGCGCGAGACTCGGCCGCCCCGGTTGCGCGTCGGCGGAAACCTCCGCGACGGCAGGTTCCACGACGGCGCCCCCGATTGCAGCATTGGGCGCCGCCGCCGTTCTGGTCATTGCCATGGTCGATCCCCCAACCCCAGCCGCGCTCATGCTAGCTTGATCGGACCCTCGCGCCAACCGCTGACGCGTTAAATTCAGTGGTTAATTCTGGGGTTAATTTAACCATGACCGCGCAAAAGCAGGGTGATTCCAAGGGCGATCCGCGCTTCGTTTACATCACCGCGCCGTCGCGCGCGGAGGCGCTGAGGATCGCGCGCGCGCTGGTAAAGGATCGTCTTGCGGCCTCGGCCAACGTGCTGGGCGGGGCGCGCTCGGTCTATTGGTGGCGGGGAAAAATGGCGGAGGCCGACGAAGCCGTGATGGTGGCCAAGACCCGCGCCGGGCTGGTCGGCAAGCTGATCCGTCGCGTGAAATCGCTGCACAGCTATACTTGCCCGGCGATCATGGCGCTGCCGATCCTCAACGGAAACCCCGACTACCTGAAATGGATCGATGCCGTGACCAGGGAGAAAAAATGACGACACCCCAATCCGCGACCCCATCACCCATCTTCCCGATCACCTATCTCACCACCATTCTGTTCGACCACGGCGCGATCCGGCATTTGCCGGCCGAGGCGAAGGCCGTCGGCATCGATCGGCCGCTGCTGGTGACCGATCGCGGCGTGGTGGCCGCGGGCGTCGCTGGGCGCGTGATGGAATTGCTGCCGCAATCCAACTCGATGCCGCGCTTCGAGGACACACCCTCGAATCCGACCGAAGAGGCGGTGCTCAAGGCGCTGGAGATATACAAGCGCGAGAAATGCGACGGGGTGATCGCCGTGGGCGGCGGCTCGTCGATGGACCTGGCCAAGGCGGTGGCGCTGTTGGCGACGCATCCGGGCAAGCTCGCGGACTACATGATGGCGCTGGGCGGCATGCCCAAGATCACCCCGGCCGTCGCGCCGGTGATCGCGGTGCCCACCACCGCGGGCACGGGCAGCGAGGTCGGGCGCGGCGCGATGGTGACGCTCGCCGACGGGCGCAAGCTCGGCCTCATCAGCCCGCATCTCATTCCCAAGCGCGCGATCTGCGATCCCGAGTTGACGCTGGGCCTGCCGGCGATCCTCACCGCCGCCACGGGCATGGACGCGATGGCGCATTGCGTCGAGACCTTCATCTCGCCGCGCGTCAATCCGCCGGCCGAGGCGATCGCGCTGGACGGGGCGGAGCGCGCCGCGCGCTGGATCGAAAAGGCGACCGTGGACGGCGGCGACCGCGAGGCGCGCTGGAACATGATGATGGCCTCGATGGAGGGCGCCATGTGCTTCCAGAAGGGGCTGGGCGCCGTGCACGGCATGTCGCACCCCCTGGGGGCGGTGAAGGAGCTCAACCTGCATCACGGCACGCTCAACGCCGTGGTCATGCCGGCGGTGCTGCGCTTCAACCAAGGCCATGTCGGCGACAAATACGCGCGGCTGCGCCAGCGCCTCGGCCTGCCCGCGGGCTGCGATCTGTCCAAGTTCTTCGCCGATCTGAACGCGCGCCTGAAACTGCCGCCGGGCCTGCGCGCGATGGGCGTGAAGGAGGCGATGATCCCCGCGCTCAGCGACGCGGCGATGAAGGATCATTGCACCCTTACAAATCCGCGCCCGCTGGACAAAGCCGCGTACGAAGGCCTGTTCCGCGAGGCGATGAACTGAGCCGCTTGCATGCGTGACATGCCGCCTGCGCCGTGGCGGCATGGCGGGTTTGGGCGTATTTTTCGGGCCCATGACCGCATCAGCTAGGACTGAAACCGGAACCGCGCGCAGCAGCGCCGGCCTGGCGCTGGGCTTCTCCTGCGTCGGCCATGCCTATGCGCACATCTTCACCATGCTCTACCTGACGGTGGTGCTGGTGTTGGAGCGCGAATGGGGCATGGGCTATGCGGAATTGATTCGGCTTTCAACCATCGGCGCGCTGTTGTTCGGCGCAGCCGCCCTGCCGATGGGCTGGCTCGGCGACCGCTGGAGCGCCGTCGGCATGATGGTGGTGTTCTTTATCGGCACGGGCGCGGCCAGCATCGCCACCGGCTTCGCGCGCGACCCGGTCGAAATGACCCTGGGCCTCGCCGCCATCGGACTCGCCGCCTCGATCTATCACCCCGTCGGCATCGCGTGGCTGGTGCGCAACGCCGCGCAGCGCGGGCGGGCGCTCGGCTTCAACGGATTTTTCGGCGGCCTCGGCGTGGCGCTCGCCTCGGCCATCGCCGGGGTGCTGACCGACCTGATTTCCTGGCGCGCGGCGTTCGTCATTCCGGGGATCGTCTGCATCGCAACCGGCCTCGCGCTCTGGGGTTGCTGGCGGGCGGGGCTGGTGGTCGACCTTCGCGGCGACCGCGTGGAGGAAAAACCGGCCTCGCGCGGCGACATGATGCGCGCGTTCTTCGTGTTGTCGCTGACCATGCTGCTGGCCGGACTGATCGCCACCGCCATGTCCACGGTCATGCCCAAGCTGTTCGCCGAGCGTCTAAGCGATTACGTCTCCGGCACGTCTTCCGTCGGCATGCTGGTGATGGCGTTGTATCTGGTCACCGGCACCACCCAGTTGCTGGGCGGGCACATGGCCGACCGCTTTTCGGCCAAGACCGTCTATGTCCTGATGTTCGCGCTGCAGGCGCCGGTGCTGCTGCTGGCCGCGGTCGCGGCCGGTCCCTCCATCGTGCCGCTGATGGCGCTCGCGGCTGGCTTCAACACCATGGCGATCCCCTCGGAAAGCGCATTGCTGGCGCGGTTCTCGCCCAGCAAGCATCGCAGCCTCGCCTTCGGCGCAAAGTTCGTGATCGCGCTGGGCATCGGCCCGGTGGCGATCATGCTGGTGGCCTGGGTCGAGCAGGCGACCGGCAGCTTCTTCCTGCTGTTCATGCTGCTCGGCGCCTTCGCGGGCGTGCTGGCCTTGGCCGCGCTGCTGCTGCCCTCCGACCGCGCGGCGGAAGTGAAACCCGCGCCGGTCGCGGTTCCCGCCGAATAGCCTTAAAACGCCGGCGGATTAACGCCGGATTTCTTCAATTGATCGCGTAGCGACGCTTTTAGCCGATCGAGGCTCGTCTCGTCGCCGGCCTCGCAGCGCGCCACCAGCACCGCCTGGGTGTTCGAAGCGCGCAGCAGCCACCAGCCATCCTTGGTTTGGACGCGCACGCCGTCGATGTCGTTGACCTCGGCCTTCTCGGCCCGCAGACGGTCGCGTACTTCCTCAACCACCTTGAACTTGCGCTTCTCGGCGCAAGCGAAACGCAGCTCGGGCGTATTTACGACGCGGGGCTGGCAATCGCGGAACTCGGTCAGGGTCTGTTTGCGCCGCGCCAGGATCGACAGCAGGCGGATGGCGGCATAAAGCGCGTCGTCGAAGCCGTAATAGCGGTCGGCGAAGAAGATATGCCCGCTCATCTCGCCGGCCAGCGGCGAACCGATCGCGGCCATTTTCGATTTGATGAGCGAATGCCCGGTCCGGTACATCAGCGGCTTGCCGCCGAGCGCGGCGATGCGGTCGAACAAGGTCTGGCTCGCCTTCACATCGGCGATGATCGTGGCGCCGGGCTTGTCGGCCAGCACGTCCTCGGCGAACAGGGCCATGAACTGGTCGCCCCATAGCACGCGGCCTTTGCCGTCCACCACGCCGATGCGGTCGCCGTCGCCGTCGAACGCCACGCCGACGTCGCATTTATGCTTCAGCACCGCGTCCTTCAGGTGCTTCAGATTTTTTTCCTCGGTCGGATCGGGATGGTGGTTGGGGAAGCGCCCGTCGATCTCGGTGAACATGGTGTGATGCGTGCCGGGCAGGCGCTTCACCAGCGCCGCCACCGCCTCGCCGGCCGCGCCGTTGCCCGCGTCCCAGGCGACGGTAAGCCCCCGGTCGCCGTGATAATCCTGCACCAGCCGGTCGATATAAGCGTCGAAGACCTTGCGGTCTTCCACTTTGCCCTGGCCGGTCTCGAAATCGCCGGACGCCACGAGTTTGCCCAAGGCCTGGATCTGTTCGCCGAACACCGGCGCCTTGCCCAGCACCATCTTGAAGCCGTTGTGGTCGGGCGGATTGTGCGAGCCGGTCACCATGATCCCGCCATCCGCGCCCGATACGCGCTGCGCGTAATAGAGCATCGGCGTGGGTCCGCGCCCGACGCGCCACACATCCACGCCGGTAGAGACGATGCCCTCGACCGCCGCTTTTTCCATCGCGGGCCCGCTCAGGCGTCCGTCATAGCCGACGCAGGTGGTCTTGCCGCCCTTGCGCCGGACCATGGTGCCGAAGGCGCGGCCAATTTTGCGCGCGTCTTCCGGCGACAGCGTTTTTCCGACGATGCCGCGAATGTCGTATTCGCGCAGGATCGAGGGGTCGAAACGGTGGGGCTGGGGCATCGGCGTTCCTGATATTGCCGGGAAGGGTCTCTTACAACGAAATCCGCGCGGAATCGACACTTCAGCGCCGATGCGCCAAATTGGTCGCAAGGGCAGGGGGAAATGGTGCGGCATATCCATCTCGATCCGGTCGGCGGCGTCGCCGGCGACATGTTCGCCGCAGCACTGGCCGACGCGTTTCCCGAAGCCGCCGCCGCGATGTCGAAAGCGCTGAGCCGGGCCGGGTTTCAGCGCGGGGTTTCCTGCCGCGTGGTGGCGCACCGCGACCACGCGCTGACCGGCAAGCGGTTCGACGTCGCGGACAAGGTCTCGCACGACCACACGCCCTACCGCGCGGTGCGCACGCGGCTTGAAAAGTCGCGGCTTCCGGACGGCGCGAGAAAGCGGGCGCTGGCGATCTATGCGCTCCTGGCCGAGGTCGAGGGAAAAGTCCACGGCATCGCCACGGAGAAGGTGACGTTCCATGAACTCGGGGGCTGGGACTCGATCGTCGATGTGTCGGCGGCGGCGCTGATGATCGAGGCGGTCGGCCCGGCGACCTGGTCGGTCGGGCCGTTGCCATTGGGTTCGGGCCGGGCGCGCTCGGCGCACGGGTTGCTGCCGGTGCCCGCGCCCGCGACGGCGTTGCTGCTCAAAGGTTTCGCCACGATGGACGACGGCATTCCGGGCGAGCGTGTGACGCCCACGGGCGCCGCGATTCTGAAGCACCTGCAATGCGCCGGGGGGATGGGCGGGATGCCGCGACGCCTCGCCGCCACGGGCATCGGCTTCGGCACGCGCACTCTGCCGGGCATCAGCAACGTGTTGCGCGCGCTGGTGTTCGAGGAAGCGGCCGGCACTGCTGAATGGGATTCGGATCGGGTGGCGCAGATCGAAT
>JAHFPH010000102.1 GCA_023266845.1 Rhodospirillaceae bacterium | reverse complement strand
CATGCCCACCGCCGCCGGACGCCATTTCCTGCAAATCCCCGGCCCGACCAACGTGCCGGACCGCATCCTGCGCGCCATCGACCGGCCGACCATCGACCATCGCGGGCCGGAATTCGCCGCCCTCGGCAAATCGGTGCTCGAGGGCATGAAGGCGATCTTCAAGACCAAGGGGATGGTCGTGATATATCCGGCCTCGGGCACTGGCGCGTGGGAAGCCGCGCTCGTCAACACGCTGTCGCCGGGCGACCGCGTGCTGATGGCCGAGACCGGGCACTTCGCCATGCTGTGGCAAAAACTCGCCACGCGCCTCGGGCTCCAGGTCGAGCTCATTCCCGGCGACTGGCGCCGCGGCGCCTCGGCCCAGGCGATTGGCGCGCGCCTGGCCGAGGACAAGGCGCACGCGATCAAGGCGGTCTGCGTGGTGCACAACGAAACCTCCACCGGCGTCGCCTCCAACATCGCCGCGGTGCGCCGGGCGATCGACCGCGCCGGGCATCCCGCGCTCTACATGGTGGATACGATTTCGTCGCTAGCGTCGTTGGACTACCGGCACGACGAATGGGGCGTTGATGTCACGGTCGCCGGATCGCAAAAAGGCCTGATGCTGCCGCCCGGGCTGTCGTTCAACGCGATCTCGGCCAAGGCGTTGAAGGCGTCGGAAAACGCCAAGCTGCCGCGCGCCTATTGGGACTGGGCCGACATGGCCGGCCCGAACAAATCCGGCTTCTTTCCCTACACGCCCGCCACCAATCTTCTGTATGGGCTCAAAGAGGCCATCGCCATGCTGATGGAAGAGGGGCTCGACAACGTGTTCGCCCGCCACGCGCGGTTGGGCGAGGCCACGCGCCGCGCGGTCCAGGGCTGGGGTCTGGAATTGCTGTGCGTCGATCCCGCCGAATACAGCAACAGCCTGACCGCCGTGCTGATGCCCACGGGCCACGACGCCGACAAGTTCCGCGCCGTGGTGTTGGAGAATTTCGACATGTCGCTGGGCCAGGGCCTGACCAAAGTGGCGAGCAAGGTGTTCCGCATCGGGCATTTGGGCGGCTTCAACGAGCTCATGCTCATGGGCACGCTCTCGGGTGTCGAGATGGGGTTGCATTTGGCTGGAGTGCCGCATCGCCAGGGCGGCGTCGCGGCGGCCATGGATTTCCTCGCCGGCCGCGCTAGGGAACGGAAGGCCGCGCCAAAGGCCGCCGGCGCGCGCTGAATGCCCGACGCCAAAACGGCCGAAGCTGAATCGATACTCGTCGCGCGCGACGGCGCGATCGCCACGGTCACGCTGAACCGGCCCGACCGGCTCAACGCGCTGGACCTTAAGAGCTGGAACGGGCTGGCGAAAATCTTCGGCGAGCTTTCTTCCGACGACTCGTTGCGCTGCGTCGTCATTCGCGGCGCGGGCGGCAAGGCCTTCGCGGCGGGCGCCGACATCCAGGCCTTCGAGAAAGAACGCGCCGACGCCAGGGCGGCCAAAACCTACGCCCAGGCGTTGCAGCGCGCGCTTAGCGCCGTGGCCGAGGGAAAGCATCCGGTCGTCGCATTGATTTCCGGCGTTTGCGTCGGCGGCGGACTCGAGCTCGCCTCGGTGTGCGACATACGCATTTGCGGCGAGTCGAGCCGCTTCGGCGTGCCGGTCAAAAAATTGGGTATCACCATGGCCTATGGCGAGTTGACTGCCCTCGTCTCGCTGGTCGGCTCCGCCGCCGCGCGCGAGATTCTGCTGGAAGGCGAGGTGTTCGGCGCGGAGCGTGCGCTGGCTCTCGGCCTCGTCAATCGCGTGGTGCCGGACGGCGAAGTGGAGAAAGAATCCTACGCGGCGGCGAAGCGGATCGCCGAGGGTGCGCCCCTGGTTGCGCGCTGGCACCGAAAATTCATCCGCCGCCTCGCCGACCCGAAACCGCTGACCCAAGCCGAAATCGACGAAAGCTACGCGGCGATGGACACGGAAGATTATCGCGAGGGCGTGCGCGCGTTTCTCGCCAAGAAGCCGCCTAGGTTCATGGGACGCTGAGCGGGGTCAGCGGAAAATGCCCGGTTTCTCCGGGTCGGCCGTCAGCTGCATCAGATCCTCGCCGAACACGATGACGCCGTCGTAGACGCGCGCCATCTCGGCGATCACCTTTTCCCGCACGCCGGGACGGTCGAACTGGTTGTAGATATGCGAGGCGACCAAGCGCCGGGCGCCCGCGGCCGCGGCGGTGCGCGCCGCCTCGAGATGGCCGCTGGTGCCGATGCGCGTGGCCTCGTTGTCGACCGAGCCGCTGATGTAGGCGCACATGTGGATGAGAACGTCGCAGCCCTTGGCCAGGGCCTCCAGCGCCTTGCTCGGGCCGGTGTCGCCGGTATAGACCATCGAGCCCGCGTCGCTGTCGAGCCTGAGTGCCAAGCAGGTGAGCGCGGGCTGCGCGTGCGGCACCTCGACCGCCGTGACGCGCCACTTCCCGGTTTCGACCACGCTGCCCTTGCCGATCTCGGCGACTTCCGGCGCCGGCTTGAGGCGCGGCTCCTTGCCGCCGCGCGCGCGATAGACGTGCAAGCTCGCGTCCCATGTCGTACGCGCTTCCAAATCCGGACCGAACACGCCATCCGGCCCGATCAGCCTGTCGACCAGGCGTTTGATCGGTTTGGGCCCATAGACTTTCAGTTCGGGAATCCGCGCGGCGCCGTGATCCCAGCGGGTCAGCAACAGGCGCGGGAAATCGACGAAATGGTCGTAGTGCAGATGGGTGAAAAACGCATGCGTGACGTCGGTCGCCTTGGTTCCCGTCTCGAGCAGGCGGTGATGGCTGCCCGGCCCGTGATCGAACACGATCGTGTCGCCCGCCACCTCGACCATGTAGCCGGGCCCCATGCGTTTCAGCGACGGCGCGGGATTGCCCGTGCCCAACAGCGTGATCTTCAACCGAAGCTCCTATCGAAACCGATACGGTCGCGCGGCACAGAACCGTTCAGGCTGTTTTGAATTGCTTGTCCCAGAAATCCTTCAGTTCACCCGCCCGCGCGGCCAGGAAATCGAGGTCCGGGTTGACGAACAGTTTTTCCTCTTCGGCCGTGAAGCCGATGCGCCCCTTGAGCTCGGGCGGAACCTTGGCGTTGCCGACCACGGGGTTGTAGCCCATATCGGCGGCGAAGCCTTCCTGCACGATCGGCTCCAGCGCCGCGTCGAGAAAGGCGTACGAGCCGTCCTTGTTCGGCGCATTCTTCGGCACGCCGAAGCCCGAGACATAGGTGATCAAACCTTCCTTGGGCGCGACGATCTTGATGTTGATGCCGGCATCTTGCCACTGCACCGCGCGCGCTTTCCACATGATGCATAAGCCTACTTCTTCGGTCTTCAGGGCCTGCGCCAGCGTCTCGTTGCTTGGATAGATGAGCGGCTTCAGCTTCTTGAGGTCCAACAGCGCCTTCTTGGCTTTCTCGAAATCGCCTGTCTTGCCGCCGGCCACCAGCGCCGCCGCCATCGTCGTGTAGACGTGCTGGATGTCCACCACGCCCACCTTGCCCTGGTTCTTCGGATCCCACAGCGCGTCCATGCCGGTGGGCACGTCCTTGATCAGCTTCGGGTTGTACAGCACGACCTTGCCGCTGTAGATGTGCGGCGACAGATAGGGCGAATCGGCGATGCTGAACGTCTTGATGATGTTCTTAGCGTTCTTTAGCCGCGAAAGATCGAGCTTTTCCAGCACGTCGGCGCCGCGCATCTCGGCGATGTCGGTCGCGGTCAGCGCCGACACGTCGGACGTGCCCTTGGGCAGGCGCTTTTCGGCAAGCAGCTTGCTTTTGCGCTGCGCGACCGTGGCCTCGTCGTTCACCACCTCCCAGCCCGCGGGCGCCATCACCTTGGCCGTGATGTGCTTGGTCAAGAGATGCGAATAGTCGCCGCCCCAGGTCGACAGGACGATTTTCTTGTTCGCCTGCTGGCCCCAGGCCGGAAACGCGCTGAGCGCGCCGGCGCCGGCGAGCGCCGCCGCGCCCTGAAGCACCGATCGGCGGGCGATATATGGCTTCATCGGTTTGTACATCGTGCTCTCCTCCCTTTTGCCCCGATAAATCGGGGCTTCTTGTTTCGCCTGATGGTCGGCGCGCGGCCCTATGCTGATGCGCCGCCCACGACATCGAGTTCGATCGGCCGGTGCCCGGCGGGAATCTGCAGCGATTGATAGGTCGTCGCCTGCTGATAGGAAAAACCGACCACGTCCCACACCGTGCCGAAAGTTCCGCCGGGCACGGCCAGATGGCGGCAGGCCGTGGGCGTCAGTTTGCGGCATTGCAGGCGATGGCTGGTGCGCAGCGTCGGCAGGTTGAAATTGCGCCCGAGAATCCGGTGGAACGACACGCCATGCAGGTTTTCCACCGGCTCTTTCAGCAAATGCCTGCCGTGCTCGAACGAAATGTGGAACTGGCTGAAGGCTGGCGAATCGCCCTCGACCCACACCAGCCGCTCGACGCGCACCGTGCGCGCGGCTTCCAGGAATTCGCGCCACGGGCCGTCCGATTTATCCTCGGCGACCGACAGCACGCGGGTGTACGGAATCAAAACTTTTCCGGTTGTGGGATTCCTGAACCGGAAGACGAACACGTCCTCGGCTTGGCGGCCCGCGACGAAGGTTCCGCGCCGGCGGGTACGTTTAAGGAACCCGCCATCCGCCAGATGCGCCAGCGCCTTTTGCACGGTGCCGAGGCTCACGGAAAACAGGTCGGCCATTCTGATCTCGGGCGGCAGCCGGTCGCCGGGACTCAATTTCCCGCGTTCGATCGCCCGCGTCAGCGCGGCGATGATCCGGCGATAGCGCGGGAAACCCTGGTCTTCATCCGCCCAAGCGAGATCCTTGGCGATCCGGGCGACGGCGGCGTCGGTCATCGGCAGCCCCCATATTACTGCATCGGAATGATTTGAATACTATATAGTATTTACTGTCAAATCAACCGGGAACATTCGCACCGCGCGACTCCACGCTCCGGTTTGGTGGCTTGAATCACGTCCATGCCGAGGCCGGCAAGACCGAACGCGCGTTTCCGCCTCCGGCCTACCATCCGGACATGGGGCGCCGAGCGCCTTTGCTTCGCATTTTGACCCAAGGCGGCCCTTCCTCGAAACACAAGCATGATCTATTCCGAATGCTATGATTGACATTCATGGGTCACGAACGAGACTAGACCATGTTCATTGTCTTCGCCGGGCTTCCGGGAACTGGCAAGTCGTCGATAGCGCGAGAATTGGCGCAGGGGCTCGGCGCTGTTTGGTTGAGGGTTGATTCAATTGAACAATCGATCCGGGAATCTGGCGTCGTGCCGGGATCACTTGACGATGTGGGGTATCGAGCAGCATACGCCGTGGCGGTCGACAATCTTCGCTTGGGGCGAACCGTAATCGGCGATTCCGTTAATCCGTGGATGTTGACGCGGAACGCATGGCGCGACGCCGGCCTGCGAGCGGGCGCGCGCGTTGTCGAGATCGAGACGATCTGTTCAGACGTCGAAGAACATCGTCGTCGCATCGAAACGCGTCCAGAAGAAGTGCCCGGCCTCAAGCTGCCCGACTGGAAGGAGGTGATCGGGCGAGACTATCATCCGTGGGATCGCGATCACGCTACGATCGACACGGCTCGACAAAGCGTGGCGGCGAGCGTCGCGCTGATCCGTGCGCTCCTCTAAGCGAATCTGACTGCTTGTGGCACTTCGGCGACATCCCGCGGCGAATAGCCGATAGCCGCTTTCAGCCCGGAAGCGGAAGCGCGCGGGCGGCTCGCGGGGCGGTGGGACTAACGCGCCTCGCCGGCGAAGCTTCGTTGCAGGGAAGCGAGGCGGTCAAGCGCGGCTTTGGGCAACGGGCCTTTCAGCACCGCGTCCAGGGCCTCGTCGAACTGCCCGAGCGTCGCCATGCCGACCAGGATAGTGCCCATCGCGGGGTGCGACATGGCGAAGCGCGCGGCGGCCTCGGCCAGGCTCGCGGCGAAACCGTCGCGCACCAGGGGCATCAGCCGCCGGGCGCGCTTAAGGTCGGCATCGTAGCTCTGGGCCGAGCCGATCGGCAGCGGCGGCGGGCTCGCCGTGGGGTGGCGCTCGGCCGTGCCGGATAGCGCGCCGCCGGCCAGCACGCGAATGCCTACCACGCCAACGCCAGCCGCTTTTGTGCGGTCGAACAGGCGCCCATAGTCCTGCGCGGGATAGTTCGCGGGCAGCGGACCGGCGGCGGATGGATTCAGCATATTATAGACCACCTGGGCGCTGTCGAAGACGCGCGCGTCGATCGCCTCGCCGAGCGCAGCGGTGTCGCCGATCGCGGTCAGGCCCAGGAAACGGATCTTGCCTTGGCGGCGCAGCCTGTCGAAGGCGGGGACCACGTCCTGCAAGACCTGCTTTACGGAAAGCGCCTCGCCGCCGCCGGCCACGGTGACTTCGTTGTGCAGATGCAGGATGTCCACCCGCTCCATGCCAAGCCGCCCAAGGCTGCCTTCAAGGGACTGGTTTATGGCATCCGCAATGCGGCCGAAATCGCCCGGCGCCACCCGGACCTTGGTGCCGACGACGGCATTGATGGGTTTCAGCTTCTTCAATACGCGGCCCAGGTTCTTTTCCGATTCGCCGTTGCCGTACTGCACGGCGGTGTCGAAATAGTTGACGCCCACCTCCAACGCCCGGGCGATGGCGCGTTCCTGCTCGTTGGGCTCGCCGCGCACCATCAGCCCGCCCACGCTGCCGCAGCCGAAGCCCAGCACCGAGAGTTTCATTCCGGTGCGGCCGAATACCCGTGTTTCCATCGCTTCCCCCGCGGCTTGAAAACGCCGCCGCCATTTGATACAGGCCCGCCGGAAGTGCGACAATCCCGGTCCCCGTTCAGGGCGCCTTCGCCAGCTTTCTTTGCACGCGCTGGTCGAAGCGGGCGACGTTGACGACGACGCGCCGGTGCGTGCCGCCGCCGATCGGCTCCTTGGCGTCGTGCGCCTCGACCCGGAACTCAAGGGTGCGGCCGTCGATGGCCACAAGCTCGGCCGTCGCGCGTATGCGCATGCCCACGGGCGTGGCCGCGAAGTGGCGCACGTCGAGATGGATGCCGAGACTCTGATGCCCGGCGGGCAGAAGGCGCTCGACCGCCGCCAGCGCCGCCGCCTCGATCACGTTGATCATGACCGGCGTGGCCAGCACCGGCACCAGCCCGCTGCCGACGCGCGGCGCGGTGTGCTCGGGCCCGACCAGCAGCTCGGCCGAACCGGCAAGCCCGATACGGAGCTTAGATAGGTCGGTCATCCGCGCCTGTTAATACCGCTTTTGCGGTGCTATTTTCACCCTGTTTGATGGTTCAGTTAGGTGTCAGCCAGGGGGCATCGTGGCGCGCGCATCCGGACTGGCGGGGCCCACGACCGCGGCGCGCAACAGCCTCGCGGCAGAAGCCAAACTGCGCGTCGCGCTCGACAACATGCCCGGTGCGCTGGTCTATACCGACGAGGCGCTGAACATCGTCATCTGCAACCGCCGCTTCAAGGAAATGTATCCGGTGCCCGCCGCGCTGCTTGAAGCGGGGCGACCCTATCCGGCTTTCCTGCGCTATCTGGCCGAGCACGGCTATTACGGCGCAGGCGACCCCGAAGCGCTGGTGGCCAAGCGGGTGGAAAGCTTACGCAATCCGACCAATCAGTGGTTCGAGGACCGCACTCCCGACGGCCGCATCTATCGCATCCGCCGGCGCCGCGTGGAGACCGGCGGCGTGGTTACGGTGATGACCGACATCACCGAGCAGAAGAATGCGGAGCGGGGGCTGGCGGAAAAGGAGTCCCAAATTCGCGTCGCCTTGGACAACATGCCGGGCGCGCTGGTCTATACCGACGACGACCTGAACATCGTGTTCTGCAACGACCGCTTCCGCGACATGTACCGCGTGCCGGACGAGCTGCTCCGACCGGGCCGTCCCTATCCCGAGTTCCTCCGGCACCTCGCCCGAAACGGCTATTATGGCGAGGGCGATTTCGAGGCTCTGGCTGCCAAGCGCGTCGAAAGCCTGCGCAACCCGTCGAACAAGGCGTTCGAGGACCGCACGCCCGACGGCCGCGTCTATCGCGTCCTGCGTCGGCGTGTCGACGCGGGCGGCGTGGTGACGGTGATGTCGGACATCACCGACCAGAAAAAGGCCGAGCTCGAACTGCTGGACGAAAAGCGGCGCACGGATGACGCCAACCGCCTGGTCACCGAAAAGAACCAGATGCTGGAAAGCCTCTCGGCCAAGCTTTCCAAATACCTGTCGCCGCAGCTCTACCAGTCGATTTTCAGTGGCACGCAGAACGTCGAGATCGCCTCGAAGCGCAAGAAGCTGACCGTCTTTTTCTCCGACATCGCCGCGTTCACGGAAACCACCGAGAACCTCGAATCCGAGGATCTGACCGACGTCCTCAATCACTACCTGACCGAGATGTCGGTGATCGCGCTGCAACACGGCGCCACTATCGACAAGTACATCGGCGATGCGATGCTGCTGTTCTTCGGCGACCCCGAGAGCGGGGGCGTCAAGGAAGACGCCAAGGTCTGCGTGATGATGGCGATCGCCATGCAGCGCCGGATGCGCGAGCTGGAGCAGGAATGGCGCGACCGCGGCCTGGAGCGCCCGTTCCGCATCCGCATGGGGATCACCACTGGCTTCTGCACCGTGGGGAATTTCGGCAGCCAGGACCGCATGGACTACACCATCATCGGCAACGAAGTGAACCTGGCCGCGCGTTTGGAATCCGCCGCCGAGCCGGGCAGCATCCTTCTGTCGCACGAAACCAATGCGCTGGTGCGCGACATCGTGCTGACCGAGGAGCAGCCGCCGATCACTGTAAAGGGCTTCGCGAAGCCGATCAGCACTTACAAGGTTGTCGGCACCTACGATGAGTTGGTGGAAAAAGGCAAGGTCGTACTGCAGGAACGCAAGGGCCTGCGCGTCTTGGTCGATTTGACCAAGCAGGACAAGTCAGAGGCGGTCGCCATCCTCGAAGAAGTGCTGGCGCAGCTTAAGGGCTGATGGTTCCCCTCACACGGCTTCGGGTGGGCGCGCTGCTTCGCATTGCGCAGCCCTTCCCAGCCCCTCCCCTGCGGACGGGGGAGGGGCTAGGGTGAGGGGAATGCAGACGCATAGCAAATGACCGGCCCCGTCCCCATCGGCGATTCATCGCTCGCCACCAGGCTCAGGCGCGAGATCGAAGGCGAGGTGCTGTTCGACGCCTTTTCGCGCGGGCGCTATTCGACCGACGCGTCGATCTATCAGGTCGAACCCATCGGCGTGGTCGTCCCCAAGACCGAGCAGGACATCGTGACGGCCATTGAGATCGCGCGCGAGGCGGGCGCGCCCGTGCTGCCGCGCGGCGCCGGCACCTCGCAATGCGGCCAGACCGTGGGCCGCGCGCTGGTGGTCGATGTCAGCAAGCATCTGAACAAGGTGATCGCGCTGGATACGGCGGCGCGGCGCGTTGCGGTCGAGCCCGGCGTGGTGATGGACCGGCTCAACGCGCATCTCCGTCCGCACGGCCTTTTCTTTCCGGTCGACGTGTCGCCCTCGAACCGCGCCACCATCGGCGGCATGGCGGGCAACAATTCCTGCGGCTCGCGCTCGATCCGCTACGGCAACATGGTGCACAACGTCGCGTCGATCGACGCGATCTTGGCCGACGGCGAGAAGCTGCATTTTGGTCCAGTCAAAGAACAGCCAGGCGGCGCGCGGCTCGACGGTCTGTGGGACAAGTTGCGCACCCTCGCGATGGCGGAGGGCGACGAGATACGCGCGCGCTTCCCCAAGCTGCTGCGGCGGGTCGGCGGCTACAACATCGACGAGCTCGCCAGCAACCGCCCGAACCTCGCGCGCCTGCTGGTGGGCTCGGAGGGCACGCTGGCGTTTTCCACGCGCATCGAGCTCGATTTGCAGCCCATCCCCAAGCACCGCGCGCTAGGCATTTGCCATTTCCAGCACTTCTACGCGGCAATGGAAGCCACGCAGCATATCGTCAAGCTGGGCCCCACGGCCGTGGAGTTGGTGGACCGCACGATGATCGGGCTTGCGCGCGACATCGCCATGTTCAGGGCCACGGTCGACCGTTTCGTGGTGGGATCGCCCGACGCGCTGCTGCTGGTGGAATTCGCCGGCGACGACCAGGAAGACGTGCTGCGGCGGTTGAAACAATTGATCGAGCTGATGGGCGATCTGGGTTTTCCGAACGCAGTGGTCGAGGCCACCGACCCCGCCTTCCAGCGCGCGGTGTGGGAGGTGCGCTCGCAAGGCCTCAACATCATGATGTCGATGAAGGGCGAGGGAAAACCCGTCAGCTTCATCGAGGATTGCGCCGTGCCGCTGGAAAACCTGGCGGAATACACCGACCGGCTGACCGCGATTTTCCGCAAGCACGGCACCGACGGGACCTGGTACGCGCACGCCTCGGTCGGCACGCTGCATGTGCGGCCGGTGTTGAATTTGAAACTGGAAAAAGACGCCAAGGCGATGCGCGCGATCGCCGAGGAATGCTTCGCCATGGTGCGCGAGTTCAAGGGCAGCCACTCGGGCGAGCACGGCGACGGGCTGGTGCGCAGCGAATTCCACGAAGCGATGTTCGGCGCGCGCATCGTTAGGGCGTTCGAGCGGGTGAAGGAGATTTTCGATCCGGGCGCGGTGATGAACCCCGGCAAGATCGTGCAGCCCTCGAAAATGGACGACCGCGCGCTGTTCCGCTACAAGCCGGGCTACGCCACGCCGCCGTTCGACACGGCGTTCGACTGGTCGGCCTGGGGCGGGTTCGGCGGCGCGGTCGAGATGTGCAACAACAACGGCACCTGCCGGCGCACCGACGCCGGGGTGATGTGCCCGTCCTTCCGCGTCACGGGCGACGAAATCCACCTCACGCGCGGGCGCGCCAACACCTTGCGTCTCGCATTGTCGGGCCAGTTGGGCGCCGACGCGCTGCTGTCGCCCGCGATGAAAGAGACCATGGCGCTGTGCGTGGGCTGCAAGGGCTGCCGGCGCGAATGCCCCACGGGCGTCGACATGGCCAAGATGAAGCTGGAATGGATCGCGCAGTACCGCAAGCGCGTCGCGCCAGGTTTGCGGGAACGATTGATCGCGCATCTGCCGGATTACGCGCCGGTCGCCGCGCGACTGGCGCCGTTGCTGAATCTCGGCAACGCGATCCCCGCTTTACGCGAAAAGATCACCGGCTTCAGCGCAAGGCGCTCGCTGCCGAAATGGCGGGGGGATTCCCTCCGCGACGATGAATCGCCCAATAAGAGCGGCAATGCCGACGTCCTGCTGTTCGCGGATTGCTTCGCGCGCTGGTTCGAACCGCAGATCCCCCGGGCGGCACTGAAAGTGCTGCAAGGCGCGGGCAGGAAAACCGCGATCGCCTCGGATGGCGCCAATGGGAGCAATCGGCCTTTGTGTTGCGGGCGGACGTATCTCGCGGCCGGGATGGTCGACAAGGCACGCGCCGAGGCCCGGCGCATGATCGCGGCGCTGAAGGGCAAGCCGGTCGTGGGCCTGGAGCCGTCCTGCCTGCTGACCTTGCGCGACGAATACCCGGCCCTGCTGCCCGGCGCGGAAACCGACGACCTGGCGAAGCGCGCCATGCTGTTCGAGGAATACCTGGCAGCCGAGCGCAAAGCCGGAAAGCTGGACTTGAAGCTGAAAAGCATCGGCGCGGCGCGCGCGCTGCTGCACGGGCATTGCCACCAGAAAGCGTTCGGCCTGGTCGGCGATGTCTCCGCCACCCTCGCGCTCGTTCCAGGCCTTAAGATCGAGACGGTGGAATCGAGTTGCTGTGGTATGGCGGGGTCGTTCGGCTACGAGGCCGAGCATTACGACGCGTCGATGAAAATGGCCGAGCTCGCGCTGCTGCCCGCGATCCGCAAGGCCGATGCGGACGACCTGATCGTGGCCGACGGCACGTCCTGCCGCCACCAGATCAGGGATGGCGCCGGGCGCCGGCCCTTGCACGCCGCCGAGGTCCTGGCCCGCGCGCTGGGCTGAAAAGCTTTTCCCTTCGCGGTTCCTAATCATCCCCGACTCATGTTAAACACCTTCACATGGCTTGGTACAAGCGCCGCGGCTATCACCACGGAAACTTGCGCGAGGCGCTGGTCAAGGCGGCGCTCGACCTGATCGGCAAGCACGGCATCGGCGGCGTGACCTTCGCCGAGGCCGCGCGCGCCGCCGGCGTCAGCCCCGCCGCGCCCTATCGCCATTTCCGCGACCGCGACGCGCTGTTGGCCGAGGCCGCGCTCCAAGGTTATGCGCGCTTCGCGGCGATGCTCAGCGCGGGCTGGAACCAGGGCCGGCCCGACGCGATCACCGCGTTCGAGAACGTGGGCCGGGCGTATCTGGCCTTCGCGCGCACCGAACCGGCGTATTACGCCGTGATGTTCGAATCCGGCGTGCCGCCCGACGCGACGCCCGAATTGCAAGAGGCGGCCGACGGCGCCTTCGCCATCCTGCGCGGCGCCACCGAGGAGGTCTGCGCCCGGCTGCCGAAAGACCAGCGCCCGCCGGCGCTGATGATGAGCCTGCACATCTGGGCGCTGTCGCACGGCATCGCCGCGCTGTTCGGCCGCGGCGACTCCGGCCGGCGCAAGCTGCCGATGCCGCCCGAACAGCTCCTGGAGGCAGGCGTGCTGGTCTATCTGCGCGGTCTGGGCCTGGGCGCGGAGGGGAAGGAAAAAGGGAAGGGGTGAGGGGAAGGGGCAAGAGCTTTGTAGGGCATCAATAATACCCTACGAAGAAACTTGGTAATCGCTCATGAGCGCAAATTTGCATAGGAAACTGGCGGCCTGGGCTGCCAATCATTCGTCCGTTCAAGCACTTCATGTGTTCGGTAGCCGAGCGCGCGGCGATGCTTCATTTGATTCCGACTTGGATATCGCTTTTGATCTCGAGTCTCGCCATGGCAATGATCTTTCCGAGCTGATTGTGAATGCGCCCCAGTGGAAGGCGGAGCTAACAAAACTTACAGGGGTCTTGGTCAAAGACCTCTACCTTCGCCGCGACCTTCAACCGGACGAAACCATTGTCACTGTGTTTCGCCGGTAAGAGGTGCCCATAACAACTGGTGATTTGCCGTCCCTAATCATCCTCTGCTAACGTTCCGTCGCGGGGGCGGCGGCAGACTCCCCGCCTCTTGAAAGACGCGCTCGCGTCCAAGCTCTGCTACCGGCCCTTGGGCTCAATGAGCCGGCAGGGGGTAGCATGA
>JAHFPH010000101.1 GCA_023266845.1 Rhodospirillaceae bacterium | reverse complement strand
CGAATATCTGCTGCGTCTGGCGGTCTGCACGCAGGATCGGCTTGGCCGCTATCCGCATCCCCTGTGGGGGCGGCTGCACTACGCGGTCACGCCGATGGCGATCGTCGACCTGCTGTCGGTCCTGCCGTGGTTCATCGACGAGCTCATGTCGGTCGACTATGACCAGCTTCTGGTGCTGCGCTGCATTCCGCTGTTCAAGCTGATGCGCTATTTCGCGGCGTTCGACATCCTATCGACAGTCGTGCGCAACGAGCGCCGGCCGCTGTCCTCGGCGTTCCTTCTGATGATGATCCTGCTGGTCATGCTGTCGGCGGGGGCCTACATAGCCGAGCACCGCGCGCAACCCGAGGCGTTCGGCAGCGTGTTCAACGCGATGTGGTGGGGCATCGTGACGCTGACCACGGTGGGCTACGGCGACGTGGTGCCCGCCACCACGATGGGAAAGCTGATCGGCGCGCTGGCGCTGGTGCTGGGCATGGGCATGTTCGCGCTGCCCGCGGGCATCATCGCCAACGGCTTCGCCGAGGAGATGCGGCGGCGCAATTTCGTCGTCACCTGGCATCTGGTCGCCAAGGTGCCGATCTTCGAGCATCTTCCGGCGTCGCGCATCGCCGAGATTTCCGCCATGCTGCAGCCCCAGGTGGCCAGCCGTGGGGAAGCCATAGTTGCAAAAGGCGAGCGCGGCGACGGCATGTACTTCCTGATCGACGGCGAGGTCGAGGTGCTGTTGCCCGAGCCGGTGCGGCTTTATGGCGGCGACTACTTCGGCGAGATCGCGTTGCTGTACGACCGGCCGCGCTCGGCCACGATCGTGGCGCGGCGCTTCTCGCAGCTGTTGAAGCTGCGGGTGGATCATTTCCGGCGCCTGACCGAGCAGAACCCCGATCTGGCCGCGTCGATCAAGGACATGGCCGAGAAGCGGCTGAAGGCCGAGCCGGGCAAGCGGGTCGGCAGCCCGCCGTTCCGCGAATTCGAATGAACGGAGGTAGATGAGCATGGGCGCGCGTATCGCCATACCGGCGCGCAAGGGCAAGGCCGCCAAGGTTAAGGCCGGCCAGCGCATTCGGATCATCAACACCCACGGCCAGCAGGTGGTCGACACCTGGGCCTTCAACCTGAACGACCTGACCGAGTTCATGTCGATGGAGCACACCCGCGCCTCGTTGCTGCGCGTGCGCCCGCGCGTGGGCGACAAGCTGTTCACGAACCATCGCCGGCCGATTCTGACGCTGGCCGAGGATTCCTCGCCCGGCATGCACGATACGGTGATCGCGGCCTGCGACCGCTGGCGCTATATCGAGCTGGGCGTGAAAGGCTTCCACGACAATTGCACCGACAACCTGGCCGCGGGCCTGGCGGAGCTGGGCCTGAAGCCGCCCGAAACACCCTCGCCGCTGAACCTGTGGATGAACATTCCGATCCGCGCCGACGGCACCTTGTCGTTCGACCCGCCGGTGACGAAGAAAAACGACCATATCGTGCTGCGCGCCGAGATGGATCTGGTGATAGCGTTTTCGGCGTGCCCCCAGGATATCCTGCCGATCAACGGCGTCGACCGCGCGCCCACCGAGGCGCATTTCGAGATCGAGTGAGGTAGCATGGCGACCGTCCTGATAACCGGGGCCAATCGCGGCATCGGGCTCGAACTCGTGCGGCAGTATGCCGCCGACGGATGGCGCGTCGTCGCCGCCTGCCGCAAACCGAAGAAGGCCCTCGACGTCGAAAAGGTCAACGGCGACGTGGCGTTGCACGCGCTGGACGTGGCCGACCCCGATTCCGTTTCCACCTTCGTCGATCAGGTGAAGAGCGAAACCATCGACGTGCTGATCAACAACGCGGGCGTCTATTTGGATCGCGGCATACCGTTCGGCAAGATCGACTATGCCGGCTGGGTGACCAGCTTCCAGGTCAACGCCATCGGCCCGGTGCGCATCGCCGAGGCGCTGGCCCAGCAGGTGGAGCAGTCCACGCGCAAGCTGATGGTGTTCCTCTCGACCCAGATGGCCAGCATCGCCAACAACAGCGGCGGCGGCGCCTATGCCTATCGCGCCAGCAAGGCGGCGCTCAACGCCGCGGTGAAGTCGATGTCGGTGGAGCTTAAGCCGCGCGGCATCGGCTGCTTGCTGCTGCATCCCGGCTGGGTGCAGACCGACATGGGCGGCAAGAAAGCCACGCTCGACGTGCGCGATAGCGTGCACGGCATGCGCCGCGCGATCGAGGGCTTCGAGCTGGCGCGCACCGGCAGCTTCCTCAGCTACAGTGGCGAGATCCTGCCGTGGTGACGGCTCGGACATGCTGACCGAAGAACAGACCTTGATCCGCGACATGGCGCGCGGCTTCGCGCGCGAAAAGCTGTGGCCCAACGCGAGCGCGTGGGACCGCGAGGCGCGTTTCCCGAAAGAGGCGGTGGCCGAGATGGGCAGCCTCGGCCTCATGGGCATGCTGGTGCCCGAGGAATGGGGCGGCGCCGGCGCCGACCACGTGTCCTATGCCCTGGCGCTGGAGGAAGTGGCGGCGGGCGACGGGTCGTGCTCGACCATCATGGGCGTGCACAACTCGGTCGGCTGCCTGCCGATCCTGAAATTCGGCTCGGTCGAGCAGAAGCAGAAATTCCTGAAACCCCTGGCGCAAGGCAAAAAGCTGGCCGCGTTCTGCCTGACCGAGCCGCAGGCCGGTTCCGACGCCTCGGCGATCCGCACCACGGCCAAGCGCAAGGGCAATATGTACGTGCTGAACGGCACCAAGCAGTTCATCAGCTCGGGCTCCACCGCCGATCTCGCCATCGTGTTCGCCGTCACCGATCCGGCCAAGGGCAAGAAGGGCATCAGCGCCTTCATCGTGCCGACCTCGACGCCGGGCTGGCGGGTGGCGCGCAAGGAAGCGAAGCTCGGACAGCGCGCCTCGGATACCTGCCAGATCGTGTTCGACGAGATGGAACTGACGCCCGATCTGCTGCTGGGCCAGGAGGGCGAAGGCTACCGCATCGCGCTCGCGAACCTCGAGGGCGGGCGCATCGGCATCGGCGCCCAGGCCGTGGGCATGGCGCGCGCGGCCTATGAAGAGGCGCTGCGTTACGCCCAGGAACGCGAAACCTTCGGCAAGAAGATCGCCGAGCACCAGGCCGTGGCGTTCCGCCTGGCCGACATGGCGACCGAGATCGAGGCCGCGCGTCTGTTGGTGCTGAACGCGGCCGAATTGCGCGACGCCGGAAAGCCCTGCCTCAAAGAGGCGGCGATGGCCAAGCTTTATGCCTCAGAAATGGCCGAGCGGGTGTGCTCCGCCGCCATCCAGATCCACGGCGGTTACGGCTATCTCAGCGATTTCCCCGTGGAACGCATCTACCGCGACGTGCGCGTGTGCCAGATCTACGAAGGCACATCAGACATCCAGCGCCTGGTGATCGGGCGCGAAATTCTCGGACCCTGAAACGAAAGCAAAGCAATGTCCGCCAAAGCCCCGATCGACTTCTATTTCGATTTCTCCTCGCCCTACGGCTATATCGCCGCGACCCGGATCGACGAGATCGCCGCGCGGCATGGGCGAGAAGTGACATGGCGGCCGATGCTGCTGGGCGTCGTTTTCAAGACCACGGGCATGGGGCCGCTGCCCAGCGTACCGATGAAGGGCGAGTATTCGCTGCGCGATTTCGCGCGCTCGGCGCGGCTGATGAACGTGCCCTTCGCCATGCCGGCGAAGTTTCCGTTCAACGCCGTCACGCCCAGCCGCGTTTTCTATTGGCTTCAGGACCGCGACGCGAGCCTGGCGCGGCGTTTCGCCAAGGCCGCCTTCGCCGCCGCCTTTCCCGGCCAGAAGGACATCACCTCGGCCGAGACCTGCGCCGATATCGCGGCCAATCTGGGCGCGAAGCGGGAAGAGGCCCTGGCCGCGCCGAACGACCCGGCAGTCAAGGAAAAGCTGCGTGTCGCGGTCGAGGCCGCCGTCGCCAACAAGGTGTTCGGATCGCCTTTCATCGTGGTGGACGGCGAGCCGTTCTGGGGCGCCGACCGGCTGGATCAGGTCGAGCGCTGGTTGAAGACCGGCGGATGGTGAAATCCCTCCGTCGCGCGGCGATGATCGGCTTGGCGCTGGCGCTCGCGGGCTGCGACGGCGCGCCGCCGCGCGCCGAGGATTTACGCAAGATTGTGCGGCCCAGTTCGCCCAATTCCTATCTGGTCTGCGGCAAGGGGCTTTGCGCCGCCCAGGCCGACGAAGACGGGCCGGTCTTCGATCTGCCGCCGGAAAAGCTGCTGGTGGCGGCGGTCAGGGTCGCCTCGCAACAGCCCAACACCAGCGCGGCCGACGCGGACAACGCGCTCAGCCAGCTCGTGTTCGTGCAGCGCACGCCGTATCTGCGCTTTCCCGACGTGGTGCGCGTGCAGGCCATCGCCCTGCCTGATGGTAAATCGACCCTCGCCCTCTACAGCCACTCGGTCTACGGCTACGGCGATTTCGGCGTGAACGGCCGCCGCGCACGCGACTGGGTCGCGGCGATCAAGGCGGAGCTGAACCGCCCTTAAGTCTCCGCCAACACCTTGCGGTACACGGCCGTGTCCACGTTGCCGCCGGACAGCACCACGGCCACGCGCTTGCCCTTCATGCGCTCGCGTTCCTGCAACAGCGCGGCCAGCGAAGCCGCGCCGGCGCCCTCGGCGATGTTGTGCGTGTCGGTGTAATAGACGCGCATCGCCGCCTTGATGCGCTCGTCGCTGACCGTGACGATACGCTCGGCGCCTCGGTTGATGATCTGGACGGCACGCTCGTCCGGCACGCGGCAGGCCAAGCCGTCGGCCATGGTGTCGGCCGAGTTTGTCGGCACCGGCTTGCCGGCGGCGAAAGACAACGCATAGGTCGCGGCGTTCTCCGACGCCACGCCGACGATCTTGGTCTTGAGGCCAAGGGCGTCGCGCGCCGCGATCATCCCGCCAATGCCCGAGCCCAGGCCGATCGGCACGTACACCGTGTCCAGATCCGGCACGGCGCGCAGCAGCTCCAGCCCATAGGTCGCCGTGCCATGCGCCAGCATGGGATGGAACGAGGGCATGGGGTGCAGGCCGCGCTCGCGCGCCAGGCCTTGCGCGTATTCGAACGCCGCCTGGAAGTCGTGCCCGTGCTCGATCAGCTCCGCGCCCTGGGCGCGCATCGCGGTGTTTTTCTCCGCGCTGTTGCCCTGGGGCACCACGATCACCGATTTCAGCCCCGCGCGCCGCGCCGCCACGGTGACGGATTGGCCGTGATTGCCGCGCGTGGCGGCCAGCACGCCGGTCGCCTTCGGCTCCGTGCGCTTGAGCCAGTCCATGTAGACGAGGCCGGCCCTGATCTTGAACGCGCCGATCGGCGTGTGATTCTCGTGCTTGACCCACAGCTCGCAGCCCGCGCGCTCCGCCAGCAGCGGCCAGCGGTATTGCGGCGTGGGCGGCATGGCTCCGCGCACGATTTCCGCGGCGTGCTCGATCTCGGCAAGGCTGGGCAGCATGGATTTTCCCGTCGAGTCCGGCAATCGACCGGAAGGCTCGTTCATAACCCGCGTTCTTAGCAAGCCGAAAGTTGTTACGGTTACAATCCCCTTGAACCGGGCGCGGCCCGGGGCGATCCTAGGCGAAATCGGGGGGAGCGCCGCAGCGATGGGCGTCATCAAATCGGCCGTGGATACGCGGGCCGAGGCTTTCAAGAACAACGCCAAGGCGATGCGCGCGCTGGTCGACGATCTGCGCGGCGTCGCGGGTAAAATCCGCGAGGGCGGCGGGAAAGAGGCGCGCGAACGCCATTTGAAGCGCGGCAAGCTGTTGCCGCGCGAGCGCGTGCGCACGCTGTTGGACGTGGGCTCGCCGTTCCTGGAACTGTCGCAGCTCGCGGCGCACGGCATGTACAACGGCGAGGTGCCGGCCGCCGGCATCATCACGGGCATCGGGCGCATCGAGGGGTGCGAATGCATGGTCGTGGTCAACGATGCCACGGTAAAGGGCGGCACCTACTATCCGATAACGGTAAAAAAGCATCTGCGCGCGCAGGAAATCGCCCGCGAGAATCGCCTGCCATGCGTCTATCTGGTGGACTCGGGCGGCGCCAACCTGCCGAACCAGGACGAGGTGTTTCCCGACCGCGAGCATTTCGGACGCATCTTCTACAACCAGGCCACCATGTCGGCCGCGGGCATTCCGCAAATCGCCGTAGTGATGGGCTCGTGCACTGCGGGCGGCGCCTACGTGCCGGCGATGTCGGACGAAACCGTGATCGTCAAAGGGCAGGGCACGATCTTCCTGGGCGGCCCGCCGCTGGTGAAGGCCGCGATCGGCGAGGTGGTGACGGCCGAAGAACTGGGCGGGGCCGACGTGCATGCGCGCGTGTCGGGCGTGGCCGATCATTACGCGATGGACGACGCGCATGCGTTGGCGACCGCGCGGCGCATCGTCGCCAATCTGAACCGGGGAAAACGGCCGACCATCGAGTTGCGCGAGCCGAAAGACCCGCTCTACGCGGTGGAGGAGATCTACGGCGCGGCGCCGACCGATCTGCGCAAGCCCTACGACGCGCGCGAAGTGATCGCGCGGATCGTCGACGGCTCGGTGCTCGACGAATTCAAGGCGCTGTACGGAACTACCCTGGTCACGGGCTTCGCGCATATCCTAGGCTATCCCGTGGGCATCGTCGCCAATAACGGCATCCTGTTTTCGGAATCGGCGATGAAGGCGGCGCATTTCATCGAGCTGTGCTGCCAGCGCGGCATTCCCCTGGTGTTTCTGCAGAACATCACCGGCTTCATGGTCGGCAAAAAATACGAGGCCGGCGGCATCGCCAAGGACGGCGCCAAGATGGTGACGGCCGTGGCCTGCGCCAATGTGCCAAAATTCACGGTCATCATCGGCGGCAGCTTCGGCGCGGGCAATTACGGCATGTGCGGCCGGGCCTATGGGCCGCGTTTCCTGTGGATGTGGCCCAACGCGCGCATCAACGTGATGGGCGGCGAGCAGGCGGCGTCGGTATTGGCGACCGTGCGGCGCGACAATATCGAGGCGAAGGGCGGCAAATGGTCGAAGGCCGAGGAGCAAAAGCTCAAGGCGCCGATCATCGAGCAGTTCGAGGCGCAGGGGCATCCATATTACGCCTCGGCGCGGCTGTGGGACGACGGGGTGATCGACCCGGCCGAAACGCGACAGGTGCTGGGCCTGTCGATCTCCGCCGCGCTCAACGCGCCGATCGAACGCACGCGCTTCGGCGTGTTCCGGATGTAACGATGGCCGCACCGTCATATTTGCTCGTCTCAACCGACGCGCGCGGCGTGGCCACGGTCACGCTCAACCGGCCCGAGGTGCACAACGCCTTCGACGACAAGCTGATCGCCGAACTGACCGCGACACTGAAGAAACTCGACTCCGATGCCGCCGTGCGCGTGGTGGTGCTGACCGGCGCGGGCAAAAGCTTCTCCGCCGGCGCGGACCTCAACTGGATGAAACGCATGTCAGGCTATACCGAGGCGCAGAACCTCGCGGACGCCCGCCGCCTTGCCGAGCTGATGCGTCTGTTGAACGGCCTCGCCAAGCCGGTAGTCGGCGTGGTGCAGGGCCCGGCCTATGCCGGGGGCATCGGGCTGGTGGCGTGCTGCGACGTGGTGGTGTGCGTCGACAGCGCCAGCTTCGCGCTCACCGAAACGCGGCTCGGCCTGGTGCCGGCGGTCGTCGGCCCCTATGTCGTGGCGGCGATCGGCGCGCGCGCGGCGCGGCGCTATTTCCTATCAGCCGAGCGATTCACGGCGCAGGACGCGCTACGCCTCGGCCTCGTCCACATGATAGCACCGGCCGAGGGACTCAAGGCTGCGGGCGAGTCCGTCGTGCAGGCGCTGTTGGCCTGCGCGCCCGGCGCGGTCGCCCATGCCAAGCAGCAAGTGGCGTATCTCACGAACGCCAGGGTCGACGCCGCGCTGATCGACGGCACGGCGAAACTCATCGCCAAGCTGCGCGCCTCGCCCGAGGGCAAGGAAGGCGTGGCCTCGTTCCTGGAAAAGCGCAAGCCCAATTGGGTCAAGAGCTAGATGTTCCGCTCGCTGCTCATCGCCAATCGCGGCGAGATCGCCTGCCGCGTCGCGCGCACGGGCCACCGGATGGGGATGCGCGTGATCGCGGTCTATTCCGAGGCCGACAAGAACGCGATGCATGTCCAGATGGCCGACGAGGCACGGCCGATCGGTCCCGCCGCGCCGAGCGAGTCGTACCTGAACATCGCGCGCATCATCGCGGCGGCGAAGGAAAGCAAGGCGGAAGCGATCCACCCGGGGTACGGGTTCTTGAGCGAGAACGCCGAATTCGCCGAGGCCTGCACGAAGGCTAAAATTATTTTCGTTGGCCCGCCGCCCAAGGCGATCCAGGCGATGGGCGACAAGGCACGGTCCAAAACGCTGATGGCAAAGGCCGGAGTGCCGTTGGTGCCGGGCTATCACGGCGAGGATCAGAGCGAAAAGACCCTGAAGGCCGCGGCCCAAAAGATCGGCTATCCGGTGCTGATCAAGGCTTCGGCCGGCGGCGGCGGCAAGGGCATGAAAATCGCCGCGAGCGCCGGCGAATTCGCCGCCGCCCTAGCCTCGGCCAAGCGCGAAGCCGCGTCGTCCTTCGGCGACGACCGGGTACTGATCGAAAAATACCTCACCCGCCCGCGCCACATTGAAATGCAGGTCTTCGCGGATACGCAGGGTAACTGCATCCACCTCTTCGAACGCGACTGCTCGATCCAGCGCCGGCACCAGAAGGTGCTGGAGGAAGCGCCCGCGCCCGGGATGACCGGCAAACGCCGCGCCGAGATGGGCAGGGCGGCGGTCGCGGCGGCCAAGGCCGTGGGCTATGTCGGCGCGGGTACGGTGGAATTCATCGCCGACAGCGCCGGGCATTTTTTCTTCATGGAAATGAACACACGCCTGCAGGTCGAGCATCCCGTGACCGAGATGATCACCGGCCTCGATTTGGTGGAATGGCAGTTGCGCGTGGCCGCGGGCGAGAAACTGCCGCTGACCCAGGACCAGGTGAAGCCCGGGGGGCACGCGATCGAGGCGCGGCTCTATGCCGAAGACCCGGCGCGCGACTTCCTGCCCTCGACCGGCAAGCTCGTCCATCTGGCGTTTCCGCCCGCGTCCGACGAGATGCGCGTGGACACGGGCGTGCGCGCGGGCGATGCGATCTCGATCCATTACGACCCGATGATCGCCAAGCTGATCGTCTGGGGCAGGGACCGCGCCGCCGCCGTAAGGCGGCTCGCCGGCGCGCTCGACCAATGCCAGGCCGTGGGGCCGGCGACCAATATCGCATTCCTCTCGAGGGTCGCGCGGCACAAGGCCTACGCGGCGGGCGAGGTCGATACGGGCTTCATCGAACGCCACCGCAAGGATCTGCTGCCGCCGCCCAGGCCCGCGACCGGGCGCGAGCTGGCCTTGTCGTCGCTCGCGCTGTTGCTGGGCCGCGTGGAGGAAGCTCGCGTCCACGCCAAACGCGGTTCGGATCCCTGGTCGCCCTGGCACGCGGCGCATGGCTGGCGCCTGAACGGCGACAATCACCATACGCTCAGCTTCCGAGATCCCGCGGACGCGAAAGACGTTGAACTCGCGGTGGCCGCGCATTTCCGCCCCGGCGGCTATGCGCTTGAGCTGCCGGGTGGCAAGACCGTCGCGGCCTCGGGCACGTTGCACGCCAACGGCGGCCTCACCGCCTCGCTCGACGGCACGGGGGAATGCGTGACCGTGGTACGCCAGGGCGATACGCTTTATCTGATCGACGGCGCCGAGATGCGAAGACTGATTTTCGTCGATCCCCTGGCGCGCGCCTCCGAGAAAGAGGCTGGCGCGGGCAAGCTCCAGGCGCCGATGCCCGGCAAGGTCACGGCGGTGCATGTGAAGGCGGGCGCGAAGGTCAAACGCGGCCAGGCGCTGCTGGTGCTGGAAGCGATGAAAATGGAGCACGCCATATCAGCGCCCGCCGACGGCACGGTGAAAGAGATTCGCTACGCGGTCGGCGAACAAGTCCCTGAAAGCGCCGAGCTGATCGTGTTCGAGGCGGAGGGCTGACATGCGCTTTCCCGCTGCTGTGAAGATGGTCGAGGTCGGCCCCAGGGACGGGCTCCAGAACGAAAAGGGCGCGGTTACGACCGGGACCAAGGTCGAGCTTATAGACCGCCTGTCCGACGCGGGCCTTACGGTGATCGAGTCCGGCAGTTTCGTGTCGCCCAAATGGGTGCCGCAGATGGCCGATACATCGCAGGTGCTGGCCAAGATCAAGCGCAAGCCGGGCGCCTCCTATCCCGTGCTGGTGCCGAACATGAAAGGCCTGGAAGCGGCGGCCTGGGCCAAGGGTGTCGAGGAGATCGCAGTATTCGGCGCGGCGTCGGAGACCTTTTCACAAAAGAACATCAACTGCTCGATCGCCGAAAGCATGGAGCGCTTCGCGCCGGTCGCCGCCGCCGCGCTGAAGAAGGGCTGGCGCGTGCGCGGCTATATCTCCTGCGTACTGGGCTGTCCCTATGAAGGCGAGGTCGCGTCCAAAGCCGTCGTGGACGTTGCCGCCAAACTGTTGGACATGGGCTGCTACGAAATCTCGCTCGGCGACACGATCGGCGTCGGCACGCCGGCCAAGGCGCAAGCGATGGTCGAGGCGGTCGCCGCCAAGGTGCCGCGCGACAAGCTGGCCGTGCATTTCCACGACACCTACGGACAAGCCCTGGCGAACATCCTCGCCTGCCTGGAAAAAGGAATCGCGGCGACCGACAGTTCGGTCGCGGGCCTGGGCGGCTGCCCCTATGCTAGGGGCGCCACCGGCAACGTGGCGAGCGAGGACGTGCTGTACATGCTGAACGGCCTGGGCATTCGCACGGGCGTGGACCTGGACAAGCTCGCCGAGGCCGGGCGTTTCATCAGCCGGGCGCTCGGCCGCGAGCCCGCTTCGCGCGTGGCGCGCGCGCTCGCCGCGAAACTGCCCTGACATGATCCGCCGCTGGGCCATCGCCGTGGCGATGACGGGGGCCGCGGCGCTGCTGCTGTTGCCATCTCTGCTGCCCGCGGAGCGCTGGTTCGATCCGGCGCTGTCGCGCGCCGCGGGGTTGGTGCTGTTCACGCTTTCCGCTTGGGCGCTGGTGGTGTTTCCCGAGTTCTTCACCGCGCTCTGCTTCTACCTGATCGCGATGATCTTTCATGTGGCGCCGGCGGACGTGGTGTTCGCCGGGTTCTCCTCGGTCGCCTGGTGGCTGATCGTCGGCGGCCTGATCGTCGGCATCGCGATCGAGCGCACCGGCCTCGGCACGCGCCTGGCGCGCGCGCTATTCGGGCGTCTCAGCGGCTCCTATACCCAGACCGTGGCGGCGGTGGCGCTGACCTCGGTCGCGCTGACGTTCCTCATGCCCTCGACCATGGGACGCGTGCTGCTGCTGCTGCCGATCGTGCTGGAGCTGGCCGAGCGCCTAGGCTTTGCCGAGGGCAGCCGCGGCCGCGTCGGCCTGGTGATGACGGCGGCGCTCGCCACCTATGTTCCTTCCACCGGTATCCTGCCGGCCAATGTGCCGAACACGGTGATGCTCGGCGCGGTCGAACAGCTCTACGGCATCAAGCTGACCTATGGCACGTACCTGCTGCGCAATTTTCCGGTGCTGGGGCTCGGCTATCTGGCGATCCTCGTGCCGGTGGCGTCGTGGCTTTACCGCGACGAACCCAGGCAATTGGCGGTGGACGAGCCGCCCGCGCGCCTGACGCGTGACGAGCGCGTGCTGTCCTGGATTCTGGTGCTGGCGCTGGCGGCCTTCGCGCTCGATTTTCTGCATGGCGTCTCGCCGGCCTGGGTGTCGCTGGCCGCGGGCGTGGCCTGTCTTGCGCCGGGCATCGCCGTCGTGTCGCCGAAGACATTCTCCGAGCGCATGAGCCTCGCGATCCTGGTCTATATCGCGGCGATCATCGGCCTCGGCGCGGTGGTGGCGCATAGCGGCCTGGGCGCGAGGCTGAGCGCTATGCTGATCGGCTGGGCGCAGCTCGTGCCGGGCCAGGACGTTCACAACTTCGCCGCGATTTTCGTGCTCTCGGTGCTGACAGGTCTCGCCACCACGGTGGTGGCGCAGCCTGCCGTGCTGGTGCCGCTCGCGGGCGATATCGCCGCGGCCTCGGGATTTCCGCTGATGACCGTGCTGATGATCTATGTCGCCGGCTTCGCGGTGATTCTGTTTCCCTATCAGTCCGGCCCGCTGGTGGTGGCGATGCAGCTGGGCGGCGTGTCGGCGCGCCAGGGCATGCGCATTACCCTGCTGATGGGCGGGTTTACGATTTTCGGGCTGGCGCCGCTTGCGTATCTATGGTGGCTTGTGCTGGGTTTGGCGCATTGACCGGCGGGGCGGGAATGGCGGCGAAACGGAAAACGGCCAAGCGGAAGACCACGACCAAGGAAATCGGCAAGACGACCGCGCCGCCCGTGCGAATCGCCCGCGCGCGCGGCGGCGTGGATGGGCCGCGCCTGCATCTCATCAAGCTTTGCGTCGGCGTCGGCGACATCGCGGAATTGGCGGACTGGCAGAAGAAGCGCCGCAAGCAATTCAAACGCCGCTACAACACGCATGTCACCCGCAGCTTCCCCAAGCGCGCCGACGAGCTGCTGGCGGGCGGATCGCTGTATTGGGTGATCGCCGGCAGCGTGCGCGTGCGCCAGCGGCTGATCGGCGCGATCCAGCGCCCGGACAAGGATGGGGTGTTGTGCTGCGAGTTGCGCCTCGACCCAAAGTTGATCGAAACCGCGCCCCGCGCGCACCGGCCGTTCCAGGGTTGGCGCTACCTGGACGCCCAGGACGCCCCGGCCGACCTGGCTCAAGGGCGCAAGGCCAGGGGTGACCGGTTGCCACCCGCCCTGGCCGAGGAACTACGCGCGCTCGGGTTGCTGTAGAGGGCTGATTCAAAGCGGTTTTTCGGACGGCTTCCCGGCGCCGCGCAGCGGCCTTGCCTCGGGGTTTGTAAAACCGGCGCCCGGCCCCATTTCCGTCCGGGTTTTCCCCAGCCCCTTGAGTTGCGCCTCCTAGGGGCGGTCTGTATGATGTCTGCCCCTTGCTCAGCGCTTTCCGGCGCGGGCAAGCAATCAAACGCCAAAGCGCGTTTAACCGGCGGCTGGCCCGTCAGGGCTTCGCCTCCGTGCGATGTTTGACATCGTCGATAGTCGCAATGGAAGGGATCTGTGGGCGGCGGGGTTTAGGGCCTGAGGGGCTTTGGACGACCTGCTGTTCTTGGATCTTGGAGTTAGCGTTACGACGCTAAGTTTGGGATATGAACGGCGGGTTTTTGCT
>JAHFPH010000100.1 GCA_023266845.1 Rhodospirillaceae bacterium | reverse complement strand
GCACGCGGTGTGGCAGCTGGGCCATGTGCCGGTGATCGGCGTCAACATGGCGCTGCCGGTGATCGGCGTGGCGGGCGACGACCAGTTCGACGCGATCATGATGCCCCTGTCCCTGGCACTGGCCGAGCGCTGCGACGCGGTGTTGCGCGTCGGCGGTCCGTCCAAGGGCGCCGACCGAGAAGTCGAGCTGATCCGCAAGAAAGGCGGCAGGGTTTTCCGCGACGTGTCGGAGATACCCGTGGGTGGCAGGTAGGAAACTATTTGACCGGCTTGGAGGGATGATGGATCAACGCGGCTTTGCTCTGCTGCTCGTCAGGATGGCAGGGTTATTGATTGTCGCCTTCGGTTTCCTGAATTTGCCCTTGCTGGCAGCTGAGGAATTGCGCAGTTTGAGCCGAAGCCTGACCGGTCATTGGGACTCCAGGGCATTGATTCAGTTCCTCGGCTTTACTCTTGCGCCAAGCGTCATCTCAATGGTCTTTGGTTTGATCGTATTTCGGAGCAGCGAGCGCATTGTCGGTCGATTCTTCGCTTCCGCCAAGGCGGAAACGAGCGATGGAACGGTCGATTTGACGGCGATCGAGGAAGTTGGGGTTGCGATATTGGGATTCTACTTTCTGGCCGATGGCCTCACGTTCGCTATACGCGATTTGACCAGCGCCTCCATTCTACGGCTTCAGGATCGTGATTGGGCGCTGGTGCCCAATTCGATCTTTCTCGATCTTTTCAGCGACGCAATCCGCATGGTTATCGGGATTGGCTTTTTATGGGGCAGCCGGACTATTGTCGCCGCCCGAAGAAAATTCGCGTCGGCCGAGTAATTCTCTAGTTCTCCGCCTTCGGATCCAGCGCGTCCTGCAATCCGTCGCCCAGAATGTTGCAGGCGATCACGGTCGTGAAAATCAGCAGCCCCGGCCACACCGCCAAGAGGGGTGCCGCGGTGATCAGCTCTTGCGCGTTGGTCAGCATGTTGCCCCAGCTGGGCCAGGGCGGCTGGATGCCAAGGCCCAGGAAGCTCAACACCGATTCCAGCAGGATCACGTTGCCCACGGACAGCGTGGTGGCGACCACGATGGGCGAGGCGACGTTCGGCAGGATATGCACCAGCATGATGCGCCACGGGGGAGTGCCTTGGCTTATCGCCGCCTCGACGAAATCCTGCGTGCGCACGCTGAGCGTGGCGCCGCGCACCAGCCGCGCCACGGTGGTCCAGCCGATCAGCGCGATGATCGCGACGATGCGGTAAAGGCTCATGGCCGGCGCGGTGGCGAGCTCCGGCGAAACGCCGAGCTTGGTGAGGTCGATCGCCGCCAGCACGATCAGGAGCGGCAGCAGGGGCAGGGCGATCACCCCGTCGGTCAGGCGCATCAGCGCGTCGTCGAACCTGCCGCCGCGATAACCGGCGATCAGGCCGACGAGCGTGCCGATCACGGCCGAGGCAAGCGCGGCCGCCAGGCCCACGAACAGCGAGACCTGCCCGCCCTGGATCAAGCGCAGCAGCACGTCGCGGCCGATGTCGTCGGTGCCGAAAAGATGCCCGGCCGAGGGCGGCGACAGGCGTTGCAGCAGATCGACCGCGTTCGGGTCGATCCCCAACAGCGCCGCGAAAACCGGCGACAGCAGCGCCACCGATGCCAGCGCCGCCAGGATAAGGGCGCTCGCCATCGCCGCGCCGCGCTTGCGCAGCCGCCGCCAAACTTCCGTCACGGCTTAAGCTCCGCATAGACGATGCGCGGATCGAGCAGCGCATAGGCGATGTCGGCCAGAAGATTGCCCAGCAGCGTCAGCAAGGTCGCAAACAGCAGCGCCACCAGCGCCAGGTTGAAATCGTTGCCCATGATCGAATCGAAGATCAGCTTGCCCATGCCCGGCCAGGCGAACATGTTCTCGGTGATGAGCGCGCCCGAGAACAACCCGCCGAATCCCAGCGCCACCACCGTCACCACGGGGATCAGCGCGTTGGGCAGCGCGTGGCTGAGCAGCACGCGCATAGGGCTTAGGCCCTTGGCCTCGGCCGTGCGCACGTAATCCTGGCGCAGCGCCTCGATCATCGCCGCGCGCATGAAGCGCAGATAGCCGCCGATCTGCAGCAAGGCGAGCGTCAGCACGGGCAGCGCCAGATGCGCGATGTGGTCGCCAATCCCGGCGCCCGCGCGCGTCGGCACGCCGCCCGCGGGCAGTAAGCCCAGCTTGACCGCGAACAGCATGATCAAAAGGATCGCCAGCCAGAACGGCGGCACCGAGATGCCGGCGAAGCAGAACAGATTGACCCAGCGGTCGGCGCGTCCGCCGGGCCGCCGCGCCACCCACACCCCGGCGGGCAGCGCCACGGCCAGCGCCAGCACGAAGCTGGTCCCGACCAGAATCACGGTGGATTGCACCGCGGGCCACAGCGCGTCCAGGGCCGGTCGCGCGAACAGCCGCGAATAGCCGAAATTCCCCGCCAGCGCCGCTTGTAGCCACGCCCAGTAGCGGCCGACCAGCGGCTGGTCGAGGCCATACAGCGCCTTGAGGCGCTGAGCGTCGGCCGCCGTCATGCGCGGGTCGGATTTGATCATCATGTCGATCGGGTCGCCGGGCATCAGGCCGATCAGCGCATAGACCACGAACGACATCGCCAACAGCACGACGATGGATTGCAGCAGCCGCTGGCCGAGGAAGCGGGTCATGCTGGCCCTGGCGGCATGGGCGGGGCGATCACTCCACCCGCCGCCAATATTCCACCCACAGCGGCGCCGGATTGAGATGCCCGGTGGGCGTGACCCCTTTCAGCCATTTCGGCAGCACGAACACGTCGGCGCGGAAGTAGAGCGGCAGCACCGGCAGGTCGGCCAGATACAGCTCCTGCATGTCTTTCCACAGCGCCTTGCGCTTGGCGCGGTCCAGCTCGACCTCGGTTGCTTCGATCAGCTCGTCCATCCGTTTGCTGGCATAGCCGCCGGCGTTCTGGCCCGACCAGTTGTTGGCCTGGGTGGGGATTTCCTCGGAATGCAGCGTCGTGCGCGGCAGGTGCTCGGGCGCGCTGACCCAGGCGTACATCGCCATGCCGGTGAATTTGCGCTTGGTCACGGTTTCGCCGAACAGCACGCGCGGCGGCTCGTTGCGGATGCGGATGTCGACGCCGGCCTGCTTCCATTGCGCCTGCAGCACCTGCTGCACGGTCTCGCGCGATCGGTTGCCGGCGGTGGTCATCAGCTCGAAGCTCAGTTTTTGCCCTTCCGCGTTCTGGCGCATTCCGCCCGGGCCGCGTTTCCATCCCGCTTCGTCGAACAGCCGCCCGGCTCCCTCGGGGTCGAAGGCTACGGTTTTCAGCGCATCGTCGAACACCCAGTCCAAGGGGCTGACGAACGTGGCGGCCACGGGCTGCTTGCCGCCGAACAGCTTGTCGCTGATCGACTGGCGATCCAGCGCCATCAGCAGCGCGCGGCGCACCCCGCCGTCCTTCAGCATCGGATTGTCCAGATTCATGTCGATATGCTCGTAGATCAATCCGGGCTTGTAGATCACGTCGTATTTCTGGCCGTGGCGTTGCTCGAAGGCCAGGCCCTGGTCCAGCGTCAGGCCGAGCTCTCCGGTGATGTAGTCGATCGCGCCCGACAGCAGGTTCGCCTCCAACGCCACGCTGTTTTCGATCGCGCGGAACACGATGCGCTTGAAGAACGGCTTGTCGCCGTACCAGGTCGGGTTGGGCTCGAGCACGATATGCGATCCAGCCTTGACCTCGACCACGCGGTACGGTCCGAAATACAGGCCCGGGTTGGTCGAGTCGGTGTCGTAGCGCGTGCGGTGGCGGTACTCCACCGGTTCGGCGGCGAAGGCCGCGGCTTCGAGATGCGCCGGCAGCACGTTGAAATCGCCAAGGCCATTGTAGTCGTAAGTCACCTTGTCGAAATGGAAGGTGAAGGTCTTGGCGTCCTTGATGTCGAGCTTGTAGGCGCGGCGATAGAACTCGGCCGCGCCCACGCCGCTTTGCGGATGCCGGCCGACCTCCCAGGTGAACTGCACGTCCTTGGTCGAAACCGGCGTGCCGTCGCCCCAGATCGCCTTGGGCTGGATCGCATAGGTGACGGCGATGCCCTGCTTGCCGTCCGGCAGGTCCTCCAGCACCGCCAACCCGTTCTCGATCGTCGGCAGGGTCACGCACAGCATGCAGATCATTTGCCACTGCACGTCATAGGCGGTGAACGGCCGACGCGCCATGTCCAGCACCAAGGTTTTCGCCAGCATCGGGTCGATGTTCGGGTTCAGCGTCGACGGGTACTGGGTCATGCCGATGACCAGCTCGTCCTTGTCGGTCGCGCCGGCGGGCATGGAAGCCGCCAGGGCGGCGGCGAGCAGTGTCGACATCCAGATTGGCTTCCGCATGGGCGCAGTGTAGCGCAACTGGCCCTCCGTCGCCGCCATTGCTATGGTTCCAAAGGCCTCAAGCTTGGGCAGGGGGATCGTCTTGGGTTTGCCGGAATTCCACATGATCGCGGGCGGCGCCAGGCCCGTGGCGCCGTATAGCCACGCGGTGGAAGCCGGCGGCTTCGTGTTTCTGACCGGGCAGATCGCCAACGACCCGGCCAACGACGCAGCACCTCTGCCAGGCACCATCGAAGCCGAAACCCGGCGCGTGATGGACAATCTCAAGATCGTGCTTGCCGGCCTCAAGCTCGGCCTGGAGCATGTGGTGGCGGCGCGCGTGTTCCTGACCGAATTCAAGGCGCACTACGCGCGCATGAACAAGGTTTACGAAAGCTGCTTCGCCAAGGGCAAGCGGCCGGCCCGGACCTGCATCGGCGTCACGGCGCTGGCGCGCGACGCGCTGGTCGAGATCGATTTCATCGCCCGCCGGCCATGAGGACGGGGCAAAAGAGAATGGGGGAACCGTCATGAAAACCGCGCGCCATACCGCGATCGCGCTTTGCGCCGCCCTGGTCCTCGTTGCCGCGCCGGCCCGCGCGCAACAGGCTCCGCCCGCCGCAGCTCCCGGCGTGGTGGTGGAGAAGGTGGAAAAGCGCGACGTGCGCCCGTCGATCGATTTCACCGGCCGGGTCAAGGCCGTGGGCAAGGTGGATTTGCGCGCGCGCGTCGAGGGGTTCCTGCAAAAGCGCCTGTTCACCGAAGGCCAGGACGTGAAGACCGACGATCTTCTGTTCGCGATCGAAAAAGAACAGTATCAGGCCGCGGTGGATCAGCAGAAGGCCGAGGTGGCCAAGGCGCAGGCCGCGGTCACCAACGCCGTGCAGCAACTGACGCGCGCGCGCGAGCTGATCAAGAACCAGAACATCGCGCAATCCACGCTCGACGAGCGCGTGGCCGGCGAAGGCTCGGCGCGCGCCCAGGTTTTGGCGGCGCAGGCGAATCTGCGCTCGGCCGAGATCAACCTCAGCTACACCGACATCAAGGCGCCGATCGCCGGGCGCATCGGCCAAGCCAATATCACGGTCGGCAACCTGGTAGGGCCGGATTCGGGCGTGCTGGCGACCATCGTCAGCCAGGACCCGATCTACGTCACTTTTCCGGTGGCGCAGCGCATCATGACCGACCTGCAGACCAAGGCGGCCGAAACCGGCAAGAAGACCGAAGCCGTGGTGCGCGTGCGCCTGCCCGACGGCAAGCTGTACGACAAGCCGGGCAAGATCGACTTCCTCGACGTGCAGGTGGCCCAGGGCACCGACACGCTGACCGTGCGCGCGGCGTTCCCAAATCCCGACCGTATCCTGGTCGACGGCCAGTCCGTGGGCGTAACCGCCGAGCGAAGCGACGCGGAGCTGGCGGTTGTGGTCCCGCAATCCGCCACCCAGATCGACCAGGGCGGGCGTTTCGTGCTGGTGGTGGGCAAGGACAACAAAGTCGAGGTCCGGCGCATCAAGGCCACGCCGCGCCGGGACGGCAGCGCCGTGGTCGAGGAAGGCTTGCAGGAAGGCGAGCTCGTGATCGTCGAGGGCCTGCAGAAGGTGCGACCCGGCGTCGTCGTCAACCCAACGGTGCAACCCTCGTCGCTGACCGCGCCGAAAAGCTGACCCGATGTTCTCCGCCATTTTCATCGACCGGCCGCGGCTGTCGATCGTCATCTCGACGGTCATCACCATCGCCGGCCTGATCGCCATCCTGTTCATTCCCGTGGCGCAGTTCCCCGACATCGTGCCGCCCCAGGTCGCGGTGACCGGCAGCTATCCCGGCGCCGGCGCCGACGTGGTGGAAGCGACCGTCGCGCAGCCGATCGAGTCCCAGGTCAACGGCGTCGACAAGATGCTGTACATGAAATCGACCAGCGGCAACGACGGCAGCTACACGCTGACCGTCAGCTTCGCGGTCGGCACCAACACCGACATCAACACGGTCAACGTGCTGAACCGCGTGCAATTGGCGCAGCCCAAGCTGCCGGACGAGGTCACGCGCCAGGGCCTGAGCGTAAAGAAGAAATCCTCGTCGCTGCTCTTGGTGATGGCGTTGTATTCGCCCAAGGGCAGCTACGATGCGCTGTACTTGAGCAACTACGCCACGATCAACATCATCGACACACTGGCGCGCGTGCCGGGCGTGGGCGAGGCCGGCATCTATGGCCCCTTGAGCTACTCGATGCGCCTGTGGCTCGCCACCGATCGGCTGACCAGCCTCAATATCTCGGTCAACGAGATCGTCAACGCGGTCAAGGCGCAGAACACCCAGGCCGCCTTGGGCCGTGTCGGCGCCCAGCCCGCCTTGCCCGACACCCAGTTCCAGCTCGCAATCCAGACCAAGGGGCGCTTGAGCGACGTTTCCGAGTTCGAGAACATCGTGGTGCGCGCCAATCCCGACGGTTCGGTCGTGCGGGTCAAGGACGTGGCGCGGGTCGAGCTGGCGGCGCAAACCGCCGATAGTTTCGGCCGCTTCAACGGCCAACCCGCCACCATCCTGTACGTCGCCCAGGCGCCCGACGCCAACGCGCTCCAGGTCGCCGAGGGCGTGGAAAAAGCGATGGCCGAGCTGGCCAAGCGCTTCCCGCCGGATCTCGCCTACGATGCCGCGTTCGACAGCACGCGCTTCGTCAAGGCGACGGTCCACGAGGTACTGAAGACCCTGCTGGAGGCCTTCGTGCTGGTCGTGCTGGTGGTGTTCCTGTTCCTGGGCTCGCTTCGCGCGACGGTGATCCCGACCATCGCGGTACCCGTCGCGCTGATCGGCACCTTCGCGGTGCTGCTGGCCTTCGGCTATACCGCCAACACCGTGTCGTTGTTCGCCGTCGTGCTGGCGATCGGCATCGTGGTGGACGACGCGATCGTGGTGGTCGAGGCGGTCGAGCACCTCATGCACGCCGAGGGCCTGGGCCCCAAGGAAGCGGCGAAAAAGGCGATGCAGCAGATCACCGCGCCGATCATCGCCATCACGCTGGTGCTGCTGTCGGTGTTCGTGCCGGTGGGCTTCGTGCCGGGCATCACCGGGCAGATGTACAAGCAGTTCGCCATGGTCGTGTCGGTGTCGATGCTGATCTCGGCGCTCAACGCGCTGACCCTCAGCCCCGCCTTGTGCGGCGTGATCCTGAAATCCTCGCACGGCCCCAAGAAAGGCCCGATGAAATACGTCCTGGGCTTCATCGACCGCTGCACCGGCGGTTATGCCGGCATCGTCAAATCGCTGGTGCGCAAGGCGCTGCTGTCGATCGTCGTACTGGTGGCGGTGTTGGCGGGGGTGGGCGGGCTGTTCCTGAAAACCCCCACCGGCTTCCTGCCGGCCGAGGACCAGGGCCTGTTCTTCGCCGAACTGCAATTGCCGCAGGGCGCGTCGGTCAACCGCACCGCGGAGGTTTCGGGCGACGTGGAAAAGCTGATCCGCGAGATCAAGGGCGTACGCAGCGTCATCGCCGTCGTCGGCTACAGCTACCTGAACGGGATCGCCGAATCGAACAACGCCTTCTACATCATCGAGCTGGAGCCGTGGGAAAAGCGAACGGCCAAGCAGGAATCGGTCTTCGCGATCATCGACCAGATCCGCGCCAAGGCGGCGCCGATTCCCGTGGCCAATCTGCTGGTGTTCAACATGCCGCCGATCCTGGGCCTGGGCAACGGCTCGGGCTTCGAATACCAGCTGCAGGATTTGCGCGGCGGGGCGGCGGCCGATCTGGCGGGCGCCATGCGCGGCATGATGTTCACCGCCAATCAGCGGCCGGAGCTGCACGCGGTGTTCGGCCTGTTCTCCACCAACACGCCGCAAATCTACCTGGACATCGACCGCGACAAGGCGCAGGTCCTGGGCGTGTCGATCAACGACATCTTCACCGCCATGCAGGCGCTGTTGGGCAGCTATTACGTCAACGACCTGAACCTGTTCGGCCGCACCTGGCAGGTGAACATCCAGGGCGAGGCGGTGGACCGCGACGAGATTCCCGATATCTACCGCATCAACGTGCGCAACAACAAAGGCGACATGGTGCCGCTGCGCTCGGTCGCCGACGCGCGCATGATCATCGGCCCGCAATGGCTGCAGCGCTACAACAACTACCGCAGCGTCACGCTGCAGGGCGAGCCGGCCGAGGGCAAATCCAGCAGCATCTCGCTTCTGGTGATGGAAAAACTGTCGGAAAAGGTGCTGCCGCAGGGCTATGCCTATGAATGGACCGG
Organism: Rhodospirillaceae bacterium; assembly: GCA_023266845.1. Taxonomy (GTDB): domain Bacteria; phylum Pseudomonadota; class Alphaproteobacteria; order JAEULC01; family JAEULC01; genus JAEULC01. Next base: position 4,795 of record JAHFPH010000100.1, on the reverse strand, counting down.
CACGGCCTTGCAGGAAAAACAGGCCGGCGGCCAGACGCTCTATATCTTCGCACTCGCCTTCCTGTTCGCCTATCTGTTCCTGGTGGGCTTGTACGAAAGCTGGACCATCCCGATCCCCGTGCTGCTGTCGGTCTCGGTCGGCCTGCTCGGCGCGATGGTGGCGATCAACTTGGCCGGGCTCGACAACAACCTTTACGCCCAGATCGGCATCGTGGTGCTGATCGCGCTCGCCGCCAAGAACGGCATCCTGATCGTCGAATTCGCCAAGGAGCAGCGCGAGCAGGGCAAAAGCATCACCGAGGCCGCCATCGCCGGCTCGCAGGCGCGCTTCCGCGCCGTGATGATGACCAGCTTCGCGTTCATCCTCGGCCTGGTGCCGCTGGTGATCGCCGAGGGCGCCGGCGCGCTCAGCCGCCGCGCGGTCGGCACCGCCGTGTTCGGCGGCATGCTGTTCGCCTCGGCGTTCGGGATTTTCCTGATCCCGACGCTTTACGTGGTGTTCCAGCGCCTGCGCGAGCGCGGCCATGCGCTGATGTGGAAGAAGAAGGAAGGCGGCGAGGCCGCGCACTGACCTCTGGCTGGTGGGCCTGTAGAGCCGCCTACTTCAGCCCGCACTGCGCGCGCTGGCGCAGCAGGTGGTCGGCCAGCACCAGGGCCAGCATCGCCTCGCCCACCGGCACGGCGCGGATGCCGACGCAGGGATCGTGCCGGCCTTTGGTGACTATTTCCACGTCCTGCCCGTCCGCGGTCACGGTGCGGCGCGGGGTCAGGATCGAGCTGGTGGGTTTGACCGCGAAGCGCACCACGATGTCCTGCCCCGAGGAGATGCCGCCCAGAATGCCGCCCGCGTTGTTGCTGAGGAACGCGACCTTGCCGTCCTTCATGCGCATCTCGTCGGCGTTGGTTTCGCCGCTGAGCTCGGCCGCCGCCATGCCGGCGCCGATCTCCACGCCCTTGACCGCCGTGATGCTCATCATCGCCCGCGCGATATCGCCGTCCAGCTTGTCGAATACCGGCTGGCCCAGGCCCGCCGGCACGTTCGACGCCACCACCTCGATCACCGCGCCGCAGGACGAGCCGGCTTTGCGCACTTGGTCCAGATGCTCGGCCCAGGTCTGGGCGGCCGCGGCGTCGGGTGAGAAGAACGGGTTCCGATCGATTTCGGCCCAATCCCATTTCTTACGGTCGATTTTGTGCGGACCCACCTGGATCAGCGCGCCGCGCACCCGGACGCCGCCCTTGACCAGATGGTCCAGCACCTTGCGCGCGACCGCCGCACCCGCCACGCGCGTCGCTGTTTCGCGCGCCGAGGCGCGGCCGCCGCCGCGATAGTCGCGGATGCCGTATTTGACCTGATAGGTGTAATCGGCGTGGCCCGGGCGGAACCGGTCCATGTTGTCGTAGTAATCCTTGCTGCGCGCGTCCTGATTCTCGATGGCGAATGAAATGGGCGTGCCGGTGGTCTTGCCCTCGAACACGCCCGACAGGATGCGCACCTTGTCCAGCTCCTGGCGCTGGGTGGTGAAACGCGACTGGCCGGGCCGGCGCTTGTCGAGCCAGGGCTGGATGTCGGCCTCGCTCAATTGGATCAGCGGCGGCGTTCCGTCCACCACCCCGCCGATCGCGGACCCGTGGCTCTCGCCCCAAGTCGTCAGACGAAACAGATGGCCGAACGTGTTGCCCGACATGGTGCGTTTCGCCCGGGCCGCGTCAGCCGTTGTTGCTGTTGTCGGTGGTCTTGAAGTTCTTCAGCATCTCCGCGACCTTGGGCGCGGCGTCCACCGCCAGCATGCCCACCACGTGATAGCCCGAATCGACATGGTGCACCTCGCCGGTCACGCCGGACGAAAGTCCGCTCAACAGATACAGCGCCGCGCCCCCCACCTCGTCGATGGTGACGTTCCGGCGCAGCGGCGCGTTGTATTCGTTCCATTTCAGGATGTAGCGGAAATCGCCGATGCCGGCCGAGGCCAGCGTGCGGATCGGCCCGGCCGAAATCGCGTTGACGCGGATGTTCTGCTTGCCGAGGTCCGCGGCCAGGTATTTGACGCTCGCCTCCAGCGCCGCCTTGGCCACGCCCATCACGTTGTAATGCGGCATCACGCGCTCGGCGCCGGAATAGGTCAGCGTCAGCATGGCGCCGCCGTCCGGCATCAGCTTGATCGCGCGCTGCGCGAGCGCGGTGAACGAATAGCAGGATATGTCCATGGTCATGGTGAAGTTGGCGCGCGAGGTGCGCACATAGTTGCCCTTCAGTTCCTCGCGGTCGGAAAACGCCACGGCGTGGACCAGGAAATCCATCTTGCCCCAGCGCTTCTGGATCGCGGCGAATACAGCGTCCATGCTGGCATCGACGCCGACATCGCAGTCCATGACGATCTCGGCGCCCAGCTGCTCGGCCAAGGGCTGCACGCGCTTGCCCATCGCTTCGCCCTGATAGGTGATGGCCAGCGTTGCGCCATGGGCCCTCAGCGCCGCCGCGATGCCCCAGGCAAGCGAGCGGTCGTTGGCGACGCCCAGGATCAGGCCGCGCTTTCCGGCCATCAGCGGCTTGGCGTCGCTCATCGGTCGAATCCTCGCTTTCGGTTGACGCAAAACCGGAAAAAATCAGCGCCGCATCCTACACGAAGGCTTTCCCCGGTGAAAGGCGCGCGTCCCTGCGCAAACCCCTGTACCGCCATGCATTTTCCTTATGCGCCGGGGTTGGATATAGTCGGCGCATGCGCTTTCCCAGGCTTTCCACCGGCGGGCTTTCCGCGCGTTTGACCGGCGCATTGTCGCGCGCCGGGCGCGGGCACGCCACGGCCGCTTTCTCAGGCCTGAAGACCGGCCTGAAGAACCGCGACTGGAAAGCGATCATCGCCGACGGCGCGCGGCTGGCGCTCTATGCCGCTGGGCGCTTCTACCGCGACCGCTGCCCGCAAGTCTCGGCGTCGCTTACCTACACCACGCTGTTGTCGATGGTGCCGCTCATGACCATCGCCTTCGCCATCCTCGCCGCCTTCCCGGCGTTCGAGAACATCCGCGAGCAGGCGATGGCGATGCTGTTCGAGAACATGGTGCCCGAGGTGGGCGACACCGTGTCGGCAACGCTGCGCGGCTTCACCAAGAACGCGGGCAAGACCACGGCGGTCGGCATCGTGTTCGTCGCCATCACCTCGATCCTGACGCTGAACACGATCGAAACCGTGTTCAACACGATCTGGCGCGTCGGCCAGCCCAGGCCGATGGTCGTGCGCGTTCTGTCGTTCTGGGCGATGCTGACCATGGGGCCGCTGTTGTTCGGCGCCAGCCTGTCGCTGTCGAGCTACCTGTTCACCTTGCAGCATTACTGGGGTCTTTCCTGGTGGGGTCGCGCGCTGATCCAGCTCGCCACCATCGCGCCGTTCCTGTTGTCGTGCGTCGGGTTCATCCTGCTGTTCCAGATCGTGCCGAATTTTCCGGTGTCGCGGCGCAACGCCGTCGCCGGCGGCGTCGTCACCGCCGTGCTGTTCGAGCTGTTGAAGCGCGGCTTCGGCCTGTATGTCGCGAAATTCGCCAGCTATCAGGTGGTATACGGCGCGCTGGCCACCATCCCGATCTTCATGCTGTGGGTCTATTTGTGCTGGATGGTGGTGCTGTTCGGGGCGGAGCTTACCGCCTCGCTGCCGGAATGGCGCGCGGGACGCGGCTTCGCCAAATCGATCGCCACGCCGGGCCGCAGGCTCGGCGTGGCGCTGGCGCTGCTCGGCGCGATCCATCACCGCGCGCGCGCCGGCAAGGTGTTCCGCGACCGGCATCTGTTGGAGAAAGTGCCCTCGGGATCGGACCTTCTGGGCGACGTGCTGGGCCGGCTGGTGCGCGGCGAGTTCGTGGCGCGCGGCGAGCGCGGGCAGTGGCTTTTGGCGCGCGACATGGAAGTGACCACGCTCAACGACCTGATGGTGGTGCTCGATCTGGTGCTGGATTCGCACGGGCTTAGCGGTGAGCGCGAGCCCTGGCACGATCGGCTCGATGCGTTGCTGGCCGACAACGAACGCCATCACCGCGACATGTTCAGGGTCACGCTGCGCGAACTGCTCAACTCGCCGGCCGCGGCCAAGGCCGCCGTTGCCGCCGCCGCCACCGACGCGGCGCCTCCCAAGGAAGCGCCCGTCAGGCTGCGCAAGGGGCAGGCCTAAGCTATTTCTTCCACTCCGGGCCTTGGCGCGGGTTGTCGCGGCGGGTCTTGGCCCAGTCCTCGACGAAGCGGTTGAGCGCCGGATCGGGCGGGTCGGGCAGGACCACTTTCAGCGTCACGTATTGGTCGCCCCTGGACTCTCCACCCGCGTCCTTGCCGCGCGGCACACCGCGGCCTTTCAGGCGCAGCTTGGTGCCGGTGTTGGCGTCCCTTGGCAGCTTCACCGCCACGCGCCCGTCGATGGTCGGCACCTCGATGCTGGCGCCCAGCAGCGCTTCTTGAATCGACACCGGCGCTTCGAGGTGGATATCCGCGCCCTCGCGTTTGAACAGGGGATGCGGCGCCACCGTGATCTCGATCAGCGCGTTGCCCGGCGTCTCGCCGCCCAGGCCGGGCGCGCCCTTGCCCTTCAGGCGCAGCACATGGCCGGTCTCGGTGCCCGGCGGAATCGCGATGTCCAGCGTGGTTCCGTCCGACAGCGTGACGCGGCGCTTGGCGCCGAGTGCCGCGTCCAGGAAATCGACCGTCAGGCGGTACGAAATATCGCCGCCGCGCGCGCGGAACCCGCCGCCACGCCGCCGCCTGCCGCCCAGCATCTCCTCGAAGATCGAGCCGGGATCGAACCCGCCGCCGCCG
>JAHFPH010000099.1 GCA_023266845.1 Rhodospirillaceae bacterium | reverse complement strand
GACCTCGACGCGATGCTTGCGCGCCAGGCCGCGCAAGGCGAACAGCCGTTCCTCGATCTTCTCCAACCGCGCGGGGTCCAGATCCTCGCCTTGGGCGAGCGCCTGGAGCTGGGCTATGGCCTCGGCCAGCTCGGCGCCGGCGCGTTGCAGGAAAGCGGCGGCGGCGTCGAGCTTGCCGCCGGCCTGGGACACGGCCCGGTCGATCAGGCGTTGTGCCGTGGCCAGCGCCGATTCCGCGGCCCGGTCGCCGGTCAGCTCCTTCAACGCGCCGGACAAGGCCTGCATCAGTTTTTCGCGGTTCATCAGCAGCCCTCGGTCGCGCGCCAGCGCCTCTTCTTCGTCGGGCTTGGGGGCAAGCGCGTCGATTTCGCCGAGCGCGTGCTTCAGAAACGCCTCGTCCGCGTCGGCGCGCTGGCCGGCCTCGGATGCCGCCTGTTTGTTCGCTTCCGCCTCGCGCCAACCCAGCCAAAGGGCGGCGGTCTCGGCCGATTTGGCCGCCAGCGCCGCGCCGCCGAAGGCGTCCAGCAACGCGCGATGGGTCGCCGGGTCGACCAGGCCGCGCTGCTCGAACTGGCCCTGCACCTCGACCAGCGCACCGCCGATCTCGCGCAGCATGCCCACGGCCACGGGCTGGTCGTTGACAAAGGCGCGGCTGCGGCCGTCGGCGCCGAGCGTGCGGCGCAGGATCAGCTCACCCTTTGCTTCGATGCCCTGCTCTTCGAGCCGTGCGCGCAAGGGATGCTTCGGGCCGATCTCGAACGTCGCGGCAACGGCGGCCTGGCTTGCCCCCGCGCGTACCAGCTGCGCCTCGCCGCGCGCGCCCAGCGCCAGGCCAAGCGCGTCGAGCAGGATCGACTTACCCGCGCCGGTCTCGCCGGTCAGCGCGGTAAGCCCGGCGGCGAACTCGAGGTCGAGCCGGTCGATCAGCACGATGTCGCGAATCGAAAGCGCGATCAGCATGACGGCGCAGTCGGCCGTTCGCGCCGGCGCTCAGAAATACTTGCTGAGCCAGGAACTCGATTTTTTGTCGGGGCGCAGATCGACGCCTTCCAGCAACGCATAGGAATCCAGATACCACGGGCTGCCGGGGTAGTTGTAGCCCAACACCGCCGCTGCCGTCTGCGCCTCTTCCTTCACCCCCAGGCCCAGATACGCCTCGGTCAGGCGGTGCAGGGCCTCGGGCACGTGAGTCGTCACCTGGTACTGCTCGATCACCGCGCGGAACCGGCCGATCGCCGCCAGGTACTGTTTCTGGTTCAGGTAGTAGCGGCCGATCTCCATTTCCTTGCCGGCGAGGTGGTCGCGCGCCAGGTCGATTTTCAGTTTCGCGTCGCGCGCGTATTTGCTCTCGGGATAGCGCGTCACCACCTCTTGCAGCGATTTCAGCGCGTTGTCGGTCATCTTCTGGTCGCGGCCGACATCGGAGATCTGCTCGTAATAGCAAAGCCCCTTGAGATAATAGGCGTAGGCGATATCCTTGTTGCCGGGATGAAGCTGGATGAAGCGGTCCAGCGCGATGATCGCCTCGTCGTATTTGTTCTTCTGGTACCAGGAGAAAGCGGCCATGAGCTGCGCCTTGGTGGCCCAGGCCGAATAGGGGTGCTGGCGCTCCACCTCGTCGAACCCTTTGGCGGCGTTCTCGTAGTTGCGCTGGCCGAGCTGCCCCATCGCGTCGTTGTAGATGTCCTCGACCGGGCGCTCGACATAGGGCTTCTCGGTCGTGCCGCAGGCGCCAAGCAAAACAAGACCCGCGCACAACGCCCCTGCCAACCCCAGGCGGTGCGTTAACGCTTTGATTCCCGTATTGAATCCCGGGCCGTTCATGTCGCGACCATGGGGCGGAACTATAGCGAAATTAGGGCAAAAAGTCGCCGTCCGCGGTAGCGGCGGCGAAGGTTTTCTAAGGTACGGAGGGAGGAATCAGGCGTTGGCGGCGAGCCGCGTTTCGTCCTCGGCGGCCATGGCCTGGGCCTGATCGAGCCATGTATAGGCCCAGGCCCGCTGGTCGGCGAACAGCGCGCGCAGCAACTGGTTGTTGAGCCGGTGCCCGGCGCGCCGGCCGCGGTAATGGCCGCAGATCGGACCGCCGGCCAGATACAGGTCGCCCACGCTGTCCAGCATCTTGTGGCGCACGAATTCGTCGTCGTAGCGCAGGCCGCCGTCGTTCAGCACCTTGTTGTCGCGGCCCACCACCACGGCGTTGTCCAGCGACGCGCCGCGGGCAAGCCCTTGCGCGCGCAGCACCTCGGCGTCCTTGGCGAAGCCGAAGGTACGGGCGCGGCAGATCTGGTTCTTGAACGAATCCTGGCTCAGCGTCACCGACAGCTCTTGGCGCGCCACGGCCGGATTGTCGAAATCGATCTCGAGGCTGAACCTGGCGGCGGCGGCTGGCGCTAGGCTGGCGTTGCGCCCGTCATTGCCGACGCTGACCGGCCGCAGCACTTGGATGGCGCGGCGCGGCTTCGCCTGCTCGACGATTCCGGCGCATTCGATCAGGAACACGAACGGCTCGGCGCTGCCGTCCATCGCCGGCACTTCGATATGGTTGACGCGCACGATCGCGTTGTCGATTTCCGATCCCGCCAGCGCGGCCATCAGGTGTTCGACGGTGCCGATTTGTGCGCCGTGCTGGTTGGCGACCACGGTGCACAGCCGCGTGTCGACCACGCTGCGCCAGTCCGCGCGGATCTCGGCCTTGTCGGCGGGCAGATCGGTGCGAATGAAGACGATGCCGCTATCCGGCTGACCGGGCTCAAGCGTCAACGCGACATTGCTGCCGGAATGCAGGCCGATGCCGTTGCAATGGATCGGCCCCTTCAGTGTTTTTTGCAGCTGCGCGCGACCGGTGCTAGCGGTGGCGGTCTGCGGTGCGCGGCGGAGGAATTCGTGCTCCGACTGTCCCAGCCTCATCCCTGCGTGCCTAATTGTTGTTCTGGTTAACGCGACGCGGGGGATGTCGTAACAACATCCCCCGCACCGCACAAATCACTCTTTATTTCAGTTTGTTACCGCCGCTGGAGGCGGTTTTTCGTTTCCTGTCAATTAGTTAGCCTGACGCCGCAGGAACGACGGGATATCCAGCAGATCGTCCTCCTGACGACTCGTCAGGGGGCGATCAGAAGGATTCACGCCGCCGATCTGGGCCGCCCGCAGCGTCTCCTTAAGCGAGGGCTGGGGCATCGCCTGCCTGGCGACCGGTGCCGGAGCCGCCGGCTGGGCCAGCGCCGGCTCGGTCTTGGCCTGCGGCTGGCTGCGGCGCAGCCCGCCCAGGCCCGTGACCTTCTTGAACAGGTCCAGGCCACTCGGACGCTCTTTCGGCTGTTCCCTCGCTGGGGCGCGGCCGCCATTGGCGAGCGCGGCTTCGGCGAACGGATCGGCCGCGGCCGCGGCTTCGCGCCGGGTGAACATGCCGCGCATCTCCATCGGCTCCGCCGGGCGCGGGGCGATGAAGGGCGCGTCGGCCGGTTGTGGGGCCGCCGGGGCCTGCGCCACCGGCGTCTTTGCCGCCGGTTTCGCCGCCATGGGCTGGGCCGCCGGACGCGCACCCATCGGCGCCATCGCCGGGCGCGACTGGCGCAGGGCGGGGGTGGCGGCAGGAGCAGCCGGAGAGGCCAGCGGACTGGACAGCGATGCGCCATGGCCCGCGATCAGCGGATCGGCGGGCTCGAGGCCGATTTCCGCGGCCTCGGCCAGCATTTCCGCCGGATCGCGCGGATCGTCGATCGCCATCAGGTCGCTGGCCACTTCCGCATCGGCCTCGGCGGCCGTCAGCGGTGCGCTCATCGGCGCCGCCATCTGCGGCGCGAAGCGCGCTTCCGCGGCGGGCTGCGCCGACAGCTCGGCCGTCACGGCAAACGCCGTGTTGCCTAGGCTGGCGGGCATGGCGCGCGCTGCGGCGGAGACCGGCCGTTGCTCGGCGCGAAGCTGCGCCATGGCCGGCTTGGTCGCGGCGACCAGCGACAGCGGGCGCGGCTGCGACGCCGCCACCGCCTCGATGCCCGTGGCGACCATCGAGATGCGGATGCGGCCCGACAGGGTCTCGTCCAGCGTGGCGCCGAAGATGATGTTCGCATCGGCGTCCACTTCCTCGCGGATGCGGTTCGCCGCCTCGTCCACCTCGTACAAGGTCATGTCCGGCCCGCCGGTGATGTTGATGAGCACGCCCTTGGCGCCCTTCATCGACACGTCGTCGAGCAGCGGGTTCGAGATGGCGGCCTCGGCGGCGGCGACGGCGCGTTTTTCGCCCTCGGCCTCGCCGGTGCCCATCATCGCCTTGCCCATCTCGGTCATCACCGCGCGGATGTCGGCGAAGTCCAGGTTGATCAGGCCCGGCATGATCATCAGGTCGGTCACGCCGCGCACGCCCGAATACAGCACGTCGTCCGCCAGCTTGAACGCCTCGGCGAAGGTGGTCTTTTCCGTGGCGACGCGGAACAGGTTCTGGTTCGGGATGATGATCAAGGTATCGACGTACTGGGTCAGCTCCTCGATGCCCTGTTCGGCGATGCGCATGCGGTGCGAGCCCTCGAAGTGGAAGGGCTTGGTCACCACGCCCACGGTCAGGATGCCGTGCTCGCGCGCGGCGCGCGCGATCACCGGGGCGGCGCCGGTGCCGGTCCCGCCGCCCATGCCGGCGGTCAGGAACACCATGTTGCTGCCCTCGATCTGGTCGATGATCTCGCCCAGCGCCTCCTCGGCGGCCTCGCGGCCGACCTCGGGTCGCGCGCCCGCGCCAAGCCCGCGCGTGATGCCGATGCCGAGCTGGATTTTCCGCTCGGCCGCGGATTGCGTCAGCGCCTGGGCGTCGGTGTTGGTGACCAGGAAATCGACCCCCTCGAGATTCGAGCGGATCATGTTGTTGACCGCATTGCCGCCGGCGCCGCCCACACCGATGACGGTGATGCGCGGTTTCAGGTCGCTGTCGGTCCGGGGCACGCTCAGGTTGATAGCCATTTTATCCTCCGGGTTGCTTTGGTTAGAGGGTAGGGAATCGGCCGGCTTCCCGTGCCGGCTCGACGGTTTTCGACGGGCCGACTCCGTGGCCCTCGCGGAAACTCAAGTCGCGGGTGGAGCTAGAAAGCGGCACGGAACCACTCCCCGATCCGGCCGATCAGGCCGGATGCGCGCTCCGGTACCGGGCCCAGCAGGTCGGCCGAGGCGTCGGCCTCGCGCCGTTCGGCATAGGCGATCAGACCGGCGCAGGTGGCGAATGCGGGCCCGCTGGTCGCCTCCGCCAGGCCGCCCAAACGCAGCGGCCGGCCGATCCGCACCTGCTTGTCCAAGATCTGCGCCGCCAGCTCCCGGACGCCGGGCAACTGGCAGGCGCCGCCGGTCAGCACCACGCGGCGCCCGGCGAGCTTGTCGAATCCGCTCTGCTCCAGCCGGCCGCGCACCAGCTCCAGCGTCTCTTCCAGGCGCGGATGGATGATGCCGACCAGCAGCGAGCGGGGGATTTGCGCGACCGAGCCGGGATCGTCCTCGCCGACCAGCGGGACCTCGATGATCTCGCGGTCGTCGGCCGGCCCGGCGGAGGCGGCGCCATACAGCGTCTTGATGCGCTCGGCCTGCACCAGCGGCGTCGACAGGCCGCGCGCGATGTCGTTGGTGACATGCCCGCCGCCCACGGAAATGCTGTCGGTGAACACGACATGGCCGTCGAAGAACACGGCCAGCGAAGTGGTGCCGCCGCCCATATCGATCACGGTCGCGCCCAGATCCATTTCATCCTCGACCAGGCTGGCGAGGCCGGCGGAATAGGGCGACACAGCCATTTCGGCGATTTCCAGGTGGCAGCGCGCGACGCAGGCCGCGAGGTTGCGCAGCGCGCCCGAACCGGCCGTCACCAGATGCATGTTCACGCCCAGGCGCTCGCCGTACATGCCGCGCGGGTCGCGGATGCCGCGGCTGCCGTCGATCGAGAAGCCGACCGGGATGGAGTGGATCAGCGCGCGCTCGTCGTCCTCGACAACGCGCGTGTGGCCGAGCGCGCGGCGCATGTCGCCGTCGGCGATCTGCTGGCCGGCGATCGCGACCTCCACGCCGATGGTGCGGCTGTGCGGATGGCCGCCGGCGACGTTGACGATCACGTCCTGGACCCGCGTGCCGGCCATCTGCTCGGCGGCGGCGACGGCGGCGCGGATCGACGCCTCCGCGGCCTCGAGATTCACGATCGCGCCGTTGCGCACGCCGCGCGAAACCTGATGGCCGATGCCGACAAGGCGCGGATGGCGCTTCATTCCGCCTTTCGCCTCGTCCATGCGGGCGATGAAGCAGCAGGTCTTGGTGCTGCCGATGTCCAGCGCCGCCACCAGCCCGCCCTTCGGCTTGCCGTTGGCGTGCTTGCCGTTCAGTCCGTTCAGGTTGGCGAGGGGGTTCACCGAGCCCATGATCTGCTCCCGTTTTTCATGTTTTTTTCTGCGGCTTCGCCGGCGGGGTAGGCACGGGCGGAAGGGCGCTGGGGTTCAGCTTCAGTGTCATGCGCTCCGGCAGGCGCATGTCGATGACCTTGAGGTCGCGCGCCAGCAGGTTTTGCTCGCGCTCCAGCTCCGCCAATTGGGTCCAGGCGGCGGCGGCGTTCTGCTCGGGCAGCATCACGTCCTGGCCGCTGTCCAGGCGCAGGTTCCAGCGCCGCCCGCCCACGCGCACCGCGGCGGCGACGCGCTGCTGCAGCGCCGGTTCGCTCGACAGCATGCGCAACAGCTCGCCCGCGGCCTTGCCCGCGTCCTCGCCCACGATGTGCGGCAGTTGGTTGAAGCGGCCCACGTCGCGCGTCTCGATCAGCGCGCCGTGGCGGTCGATCAGCATGAAGCGGCCGTCGTGCTGCCACAGCGCCATCGGCACGCGCTCGACCAGCCGCACCTGCACGGTGCCGGGCATGCGGCGCTCGACCGCGGCCTCGCGCACCCAGGGAATGCGCTCCAGCCGCTCGCGCGCGGCGCGTGGATCGACCGCCAGGATCGGCATGCCGTGCGCAACGTTCAGCGCGGTCAGCACGTCGCCGGCGTTGGTCTCGACGCGGCCCTCGATGATCACTTCCTCGACCACCAGCCCGCCGATGCCGGTCAGCGAAACGGCCTGCGCGGTCACGCGCTCCAGCGCCAGCTGCGCGGTGCCCGCGCGCCACAGCGCCCAGGGACCGCCCACGGCCAGCGCGGCCGCGCCGGCGACCAGGCACACTTTCACCGCCGGCCAGGTCCAGCTCGGCACGGAGAATTTCAAGCGCAGGCGCCGCGCGGGCTTGCGCTTTGCGGAGTCGCGCTTCAGCCATCGCATCGCGCGTTCTCCACCATCCAGGTCACCAACTCGGGAAACTCGATCCCGACATGCGCGGCCTGCTCGGGCACCAGCGACAGCTTCGTCATGCCGGGCTGGGTGTTCACTTCCAGCAGATAAAGGCCGCCGGACTCGCCCTTGGCGTCGTCGTAGCGGAAATCCGCGCGGCTTACGCCGCGGCAGCCCAGCGTGTCGTGCGCCAGCCGCGCGACGCGCAGCGCCTCGGCATAGACCTTCTCCGGCAAGGGGGCGGGGATCAGGTGATCGGTGCGGCCGGCGGTGTATTTCGCCGCGTAGTCGTAGAAGCCCTGATGCGGGCGCAACTCGGTCACCGCCAGCGCGCGGTCGCCCATCACGCCCACGGTCAGCTCGCGGCCGGGAATGTATTTCTCGACCAGCACCATTTCGCCGTAGTGCCAGCCCTCGTTGTGGAAGCGCGGCACGCCGCCGTTGGTGACGATGGTGACGCCCACGCTCGAGCCTTCGTTGATCGGCTTGACGACATAGGGCGGCGGCATGACGTGGCCGCGCAGCACTTCGTCGCGATTCACCACCTTGCCGTCGGCGCACAGGATGCCGGCGCCGGCGAACTGGCGCTTGGCCGCGGGCTTGTCCATGGCGAGCGCAGAGGCCAGCACGCCGGAATGCGTGTAGGGGATTTCCAGGATTTCCAGCAGGCCTTGGATGCACCCGTCCTCGCCGCCGCGGCCGTGCAGCGCGTTGAAGCACACATCGGGCTTGGCGCGCGCCAGCACCTCGGCGATGTCGCGGCCGACATCGATCTCGGTCACGCCATAGCCCGCCGTCTTGAGCGCGGCCGAGCATTCATGCCCGCTCACCAGCGAAACCTCGCGTTCGGCGGACCAGCCGCCCATCAACACGGCGACGCGTTTGCGCATCGTCTTCCCATTCCCGTCATGTCTTTTTCGCTTCCCGCGCCGCCGGGCCGGTAGGAACGCCGATGCGCCGGATTTCCCATTCCAGCGTGACGCCGGTGGCTTCATGCACGCGCCGGCGCACTTCCTCGCCCAGGCCTTCGATGTCCGCGGCCGCGGCGGCGCCGGTGTTGATCAGGAAATTGCAATGCTTGTCCGAAACGACCGCGCCGCCGCGCTTTAAGCCCCGGCAACCCGCCTTCTCGATCAACTCCCAGGCCTGGTGGCCGGGCGGATTGGCGAAGGTCGAGCCGCCGGTGCGTGTGCGCACGGGCTGGGTCAAGGCGCGCTGCGACTGGATTTCCTGCATGCGGTTCTGGATCGCCGCCGGATCGCCCTTGCGGCCCTGCAGTTTGGCGAGCGTGAAGATCCAGCCCTCGGGTATGGCGGAGTGGCGATAGGTAAGGCCAAGCCGCGCGGGTTCCAGGCAATAGCGCCGCCCGTTCATGTCCATCGCCTTGGCCCAGACGATCACGTCCTTGATCTCGCAGCCGTAGGCGCCCGCATTCATCCGCAACGCGCCGCCGACCGTGCCGGGCACGCCGCACAGGAATTCAAGCCCGGCGATGCCGGCATTGGCCGCGACCTGCGCCACGTTCAGGTCCAGCGCCGCCGCGCCCGCGATCACCGCGTCGCCGACCGCTTCGATTTCGGCGAAGCCGCGGCCGAGCCGGACCACCACGCCCGGCACGCCACCGTCGCGCACCAGCAGGTTCGAGCCGACGCCGATCACCGTCACCTTCACGTCGGCGGGCCTGGCGGCCAGGAAATCGCCCAGATCGTCCAGGTCGGCCGGGCGGAACATGACCTCAGCCGGGCCGCCGACGCGGAACCAGGTCGTGGTGGCGAGGGTTACGTTCGCGCTCAAACGCCCGCGCACCGGGGGCAGGCGATCGATCAGCGATGTTGGTTTGCGCGCCGGCATCATGCGCCCGCTCCCGTCCTGCGCAGAATTGTCGGCTTGGCCGTCGCGCCGCCATGCAGGCGGTCGAGCTCGCCAGGCAGGGCGTTGGCCCAGGCCGTGATCGAACCGGCACCCAGGCACACGACCAGGTCGCCGGATTTGGCGAGGTTCTTGACAAGGCCCGCGAGGTGCTTCGGATCGTCCAGCGCCGCTGCGTTGCGGTGGCCGTGCGCGCGCAGTCCCTGGATCAGCGCGTCGCGGTCCACGCCCGCGATACGCTCCTCGCCCGCGGCATAGACCTCGGCCACGATCACCGCGTCGGCGTCGTTGAAGCAGGTGCAGAATTCCTCGAACAGGCTTTTCAGGCGCGAATAGCGGTGCGGCTGCACCACGGCGATCACCTTGCCGGCGGTGGCCGCGCGCGCGGCCTTCAGCACCGCGGCGATCTCGACGGGGTGGTGGCCGTAATCGTCGATCACCGTCACGCCGTTGGACGTGCCGGTGCGGGTGAAGCGGCGCTTGACACCGGCGAAATCCGCCAGCGCCTTTTTCATCGTCTCGTCGTCGATGCCCATCTCGTTGGCGATGGCGATGGCGGCACAGGCGTTCTGCACGTTGTGCGCGCCCATCATGCGGGTCGAGATGTCGCGCAGCACGCGCCGCTCGCCGCCGCGCGTCTGGATCACCGCGTCGAAGCGCGCGCCTTCCGGCCCCAGGCGCAGATTCTCGGCGCGGATTTCGGCCTGCGGGTTCATGCCATAGGTCACGATGCGCCGGTCGGTGATGCGCGCGATCATCGCCTGCACCGCGGGATGGTCGATGCACAGCACGGCGAAGCCGTAGAACGGGATGTTCGACACGAAGCTGTCGAACCCGGCCAGCAGCCTGTCGTAGCTGCCCCAGAAATCCATGTGCTCGGGGTCGATGTTGGTGACCACCGCCACGGTCGCCGGCAGTTTCACGAAGCTGCCGTCCGATTCGTCGGTCTCCACCACCATCCAGTCGCCCTGGCCGAGCCGCGCGTTGGTGCCGTAGGCGTTGATGATGCCGCCGTTGACGACCGTGGGATCAAGGCCGGCCGTATCCAGCATCTGGGCGCAGAGCGAGGTGGTGGTGGTCTTGCCGTGCGTGCCGGCGATGGCGACCGACCATTTCAGGCGCATCAGCTCGCCCAGCATCTCGGCCCGGCGCACCACCGGAATGAACTGGGCGCGCGCGGCGGCGACTTCGGGGTTGTCGGCCTTCACGGCCGAGGACACCACCACGACCTGCGCGCCGGCCACGTTTTCGGCGCGGTGGCCGATCTTCACGCCGATGCCCAGGCCGCTGAGGCGCTTGACGTTGGCGTTCTCGGCGATGTCGCTGCCGCGCACGCTGTAGCCCAGCGTGTGCAGCAGCTCGGCGATGCCGCTCATGCCGATGCCGCCGATGCCGACGAAATGGATCGTGCCGATGGAAAGCGGCAGGGCCTTCATTGCGCCGCCTCCAATCGCTCGCCCGGACGGCTGTTGCCGTTGGTCGCGGGCAGGAACTGCTCGACCACACCGGCCAGGCGCTCGGCCGCGTCGGGCACGCCCAGCGCGCGCGCGCAAGAAGCGGCCTCGGCCAGCTTCAACGGCTTGTCCAGCATGTCGCGCAGGCGCTGCGCCACGGCGGGGCCGGTGAAGCCTTCCTGCGGCATCAGCCAGGCGCCGCCGGCGGCCGACACGGCCTCGGCGTTGGCGGTCTGGTGGTCGTCGATCGCGTGCGGATAAGGCACCAGGATCGCCGGCCGCCCGGCCGCGGTCAGCTCGGCTATGCTGGACGCGCCGGAGCGTGCGATCACGAGCTGTGCATGCGCCAGGCGCTGCGGCATGTCGGCGAAGAACGGCAGCAGCTCCACGTTCACGCCCAGCCGGTCGTAAGCGGCGGCGGCGGCCTCGATTGCCTCGGCCCGGCATTGCTGGGCGAGGATGATGCGCGCGCGCTCCTGGTTGGTCAGCAGCGCCAGCGCCTGGGGCAGCACGTCGGAGAAGACGCGCGCACCCTGGCTGCCGCCGGTGACGAGAATGGAGAGCGGCCCTCCGGGGATGGGGGTCGGGTAGGGCTGATCCCGGAGGGCCGCTATTGCCGCCCGCACTGGATTACCTGTGCGGGTGGTCGGGCCGCCTGTGACGGCAGCCAAACCCTCGACAATCTCGAAGGACGTGCAGATCGCCTTGGCGCGCCGGACCGCCACGCGGTTGGCGCGGCCCAGTACGGCGTTCTGCTCGTGCAACACGGTGGGAATGCCGGCGCGCGCAGCGGCCAGCACGGTGGGAACCGAAGCGTAGCCGCCGAAGCCGACCACGGCGGCGGGGCGGTAGTGGCGCAGACGGCGGGCGGCCTGCCACACGCCGCGCGTCAGCTCGGTGACCGCGAGAATCCGTCCGCCGATGCCCTTGCCGGCCATCGCCGTGCCGGCCAGGCGCTCGACCGGCAGCGCGGCCAGGCCGTTGGGCAGCGCGATGCCGCGCCGGTCGGTGAACAGAGCCAGCTCGCAGCCGCGCTGGGCCAGCACTTCGGCCAGCGCCGCGGCGGGAAACACATGTCCGCCGGTGCCGCCGGTCGCCAGCACGACCATCCGGCCGGGGGCGGGGCGGTTGCTGTGCGCGTTCACAGCATCGCCTCCAGGCCGTAGCGCTTGCGCGTCAGCGCCAGCACCATGCCCATGCCAATCGCCAGCGCCAGCAGCGACGAGCCGCCATAGGAAATGAAGGGCAGGGTCATGCCCTTGGTCGGCATGAGGTGCAGGGTCGAGGCCATGTTGACGACCGCCTGCAGGCCGAACTGCACCAGCAATCCGGTGGTCGCCAGCAGCACGAACAGATTGGTTTCCTGCAGCACGCGGCTGAAGCCGCGCATCACCACGAAGGCGAACAGGCCCACGATCGCCAGGCAGGCGATCAGCCCGAACTCCTCGGCGGCGACGGCGAAAATGAAGTCGGCGTGCGCGTCGGGGATGGTGCGCTTGACGATGCCCTCGCCCGGCCCGCGGCCCATCAGGCCGCCGTTCATGAACGCGTCCATCGCGCGATCGACCTGGTAGCTGTCGCCGGCGGAAGGATCGAGAAACCGGTTTATGCGGCTGGTGACATGCGGCAGGAACATGTAGGCGCCGAACAGGCCCGCGAAGCCGAGGCACCCCAGCATGCCGACCAGCCAGATCGGCAGGCCCGCCATGAAGAACTGCGCGAACCACACCAGGGTCACGACCGCCGCCATGCCCAGATCGGGTTGCTTGATCAGCATGAAGACGATGCCGATGTAGAGCGCGACCGAGATCAGATAGCCGGGCACGCGGCCGTGCATCTTCTGCGCCGCGAACAGCCAGGCCGCGACCACGGCGAAGAACGGCTTGACGAATTCCGAGGGCTGCAACTGGAAGCCGGGCAGCGCCACCCAGCGGCGCGCGCCCTTGATCTCGGGGCCGGTGACGAAGGTGAGCGCGGTCAGCGCCAGCGACACGCCCAGGCCCAGCACGGCCAGGCGGATGATCTGGCGCGGCGTCGCCAGCGAGCAGGCGAACATCAGCGCCAGCGCGACCGGCAGGATCGTCATCTGGCGCTTGACGAAATGGTACTGGTCCACACCCAGGCGCGCGGCCACGGGCGGGCTCGCCGCCATCGCCAGGATCACGCCGCAGAAGATCAGCGCGCCCAGCGCCACGATGGTCAGGCGGTCGACGGTCCACCACCAGCGGCCCAGTACCGAGGTATCCGTGCGGGCGATGGCGCTCATTGCACCGTCTCTCCCGGCCGGCGAATGCCCGGCAACTCCATGACCAGGCGGCGGAACTCGTCGCCGCGCGCCTCGAAGTTGGCGAACTGGTCAAACGAAGCGCAGGCCGGCGACAGCAGCACGACCGGGTCCTTGGCCGGATCGCGCGTCGCGGCGGCCACGGCCGAGCCGAGCGCGGTTTTAAGATCGCCGGACTGCTCCAGCGCAACGCGGCCCTGAAGCTCGCGCGCGAAACGCGGGCTCGCCTCGCCGATCAAGAAGGCGCGGCGCACGTTGGCGAGGTGCGGATAAAGCGCGTCGAGCCCGCCTTCCTTGGGCTTGCCGCCGGCGATCCAATAGATCGCGCCGTAGCTAGCCAGCGCCTTGGCGGCGGCGTCGGGATTGGTCGCCTTGCTGTCGTTGACGAAGCGGATATGGCCCAAGAGCCCGACCGTCTCCTGGCGGTGCTTCAAGCCGGGATAGGAGCGGATGCATTGCGCGATCACCGGCGGAGCGACGCCCGCGGCGCGCGCGGTGGCGTAAGCCGCGGCGGCGTTCTGCCAGTTGTGCCGGCCGGGCAGGGTGGCGACCTCGCGCAGATCGAGCGTGGGCGTGGCGCCGCCGTCGGTGTCGTCGATCAGCACGCCGTCGGTCGAATAGACGCCGCCCTTGACCGCGATCTGGCTCGAGATCGGAAACACGCGCTGGTCGGCGGCGGCGGCAAGATCGGCATGGATGCGCCG
>JAHFPH010000197.1 GCA_023266845.1 Rhodospirillaceae bacterium | reverse complement strand
CAAGCAGGCCAAAGGCAAGGTGACGCTGACGCTGGAGCCGGCCAAGGGCGGGGCTGCCGAGGATCTCGCCGCCGATGCGGTCCTGGTCTCGATCGGCCGCCGGCCCTATGTCGATGGCCTCGCCCTCGAGGCGGCGGGCGTCGCCTTGGACGAGAAACGCCGGATCAAGACCGACGGCCATTTCCGCACCAGCGCCGCCAACATCTATGCGATCGGCGATGTCATCATCGGCCCGATGCTGGCGCATAAGGCCGAGGAAGACGGCGTCGCCATCGCCGAGACCTTGGCCGGGCAGAAGGGCCATGTGAACTACGACACCTGCCCCAACATCGTCTACACCGCGCCGGAACTGGCCGCGGTCGGCAAGACCGAGGAGGAGCTGAAGGCAACCGGCGTCCAATACAAAGTCGGCAAGTTTCCGTTCCTGGCGAATTCCAGAGCCAAGGCGGTCGGCGATACCGACGGCCTGGTGAAACTGCTGGCCGACGCCAAATCGGATCGGCTGCTGGGCGCGCATATCCTGGGGCCGGGTGCGGGCACTCTCATCCATGAATGCGTCATGGCGATGGAATTCCAGGGTTCGGCCGAGGATGTGGCGCGCGCCTTCCACGGCCACCCGACCCATAACGAAGCGATCAAGGAAGCGGCGCTGGCGATATCGAGCAAGCCTATCCACATCTGAACGCCGAAGCGGAGACATGGCGGCATGTCTGATCCAGCGGCAACGCAGGGGAAGGTCGATACAGGGGACGAGCCCGAGCGTCAAATTGCCGAGCTTCTGGCCGCCTGCGAGCGGGCCTTCGAAGGCGATCACGAGCTGGCCCTCACGCTCGGCGAACAGGCCCTGGCGATCGCCCAGGCCGCCGGCAAGGCCCGCTTGGTGGCGGAATGCCGCCTCGCGGTCGCGCGGATTCAGCGCGTGGTCTGCCGCTATCAGGAAGCCCTGGCCAATCTCGAAGCCGCCAACAAGCATTTCCTGATCGACGACGACAAGCTCTCCCAGGGCGTCGTCCTTCGCACCTACGCGGCGATCTATGTCGAGATCGGGCTGTTCGAAGAAGCGCTCGACATGAACCGCGGCGCCCTCGATATCTTCGAGCGGTTGGACGATGCCTATTATCGCGCCATCTGCTTCGAAGACAGCGGCAACATCATGCGCCGCCGCGGGCTGCATTACGATGCGGTCGCGGCATTCGCCAACGGCCTCGTATTGCTGAAGCAGTTGCCCGAGAACGAGGCGACGCGAAGCCTGCATATGCACCTCGCCTATGGCCGCATCGACGCCTTGGCCGATGCCGGCGACGATGCCGGGGTGATGGCCGAGATAGGTGCAGCACTTGGCCTCGCCAGGCTGGTCGGCAATCGCAATATCGAGGCCTATTGCCACAGCATGGCGGCCCTTGCCTTGGCCCGCTTGGGCCGCGCAGACGACTCCGCGGCCGAGGCGCAGCACTGCCTCGAAATATTGCGGCTGGCGCAATCGCCCTATGAGAAGGTCGGCTGCCTGTTGAATTGCGGTCGCGCCGATCTGGTATTGGGCCACTATGCCCGGGCCCTAAGTCTGACGCGCGACGCCTTGGAGGAGGCAACGAAGTCGGGGATTCGCGACCTCACGGTCAATTGCCACGCCGAGCTGGTGCGCCTCTACGAGAAGGCCGATGACCATCGCCATGCCTTGATCCACCTGAAGGCGCAGCGCGAGCTTGAATCGACCCTGCTGGGCCGCGGTGCCGAGGTGCGTCTCGATCGCATGCGCCTGCAGGTCGATATGGACCGCGCGCGGTTGGAAGCCTTGGACCAGGCCCGTCGCGAGCTGGAGCGCGATGTCGCGGCCCGGACCCGCGAATTGCGGCTCGCCAAGGAACAGGCGGAACGGGCAAGCCGGTCGAAAAGCGAATTCCTCGCCAATATGAGCCACGAGCTCCGGACGCCGCTCAACGCCATTCTGGGGTTTTCCGAGGTGATGACGATGGGCCTGTTCGGCGCGCTCGCGGCCAAGTATCAGGAATATGCCGCCAACATCAACGAAAGCGGCCGAGGGCTTTTGGAGCTGATCGACGAGATCCTCGATCTCTCCAAGGTCGAAGCCGGCAGGTTCGAGCTGAAGCTGGAGCGGCTCGACCCCACGGCCCTGGCCGAAGCGGCCTTGCGCCTGGTGCGCGACCGGGCCGAGCGCAAGGGACTGAAGCTGGAGCTCAAGGCCGCCGATGATCTCCCCGAGATCGTCGCCGATTCCAAGGCCATGCGGATGATCGTCAACAACCTCTTGAGCAACGCCGTCAAATTCACCCCCGCCGGCGGCGCCGTCACGCTAAGCCTGCGCCACGGTGCCGAAGGTGCCCACGATGCCCAAGGCACCGAAGACGCCCAAGACGGTCAAGGCGCCCAAGGCGCCCAAGGCACTGACGGCGAGCTCACGATCGCCGTCGCCGATACCGGCATCGGCATCCGCGCCGAGGACCTGACGCGGGTGCTCGAGCCCTTCGGCCAGGTCGATAACAGCTATACCCGCGCCCAGGCCGGCACCGGCCTCGGCCTGCCCCTCGCCAAATCCATGGCGGAAATGCACGGCGGCCGCCTCGATATCGAAAGCACGGTGGGCATCGGCACCACGGTGACCGTAACCCTCCCGATCAAACCCAAGGCCGCGATCCGCGACAACCTGGCGCCCAGGATATAACTCAATCGTCGTGGCCGTCCCCGGACTTGATCCGGGGATCAGCCCGGCCATCCAGGTCTTTCTTCACTGGCAGGCAGAGTCGTGGATGCCCGGGGCAAGCCCGGGCATGACGGGTTTAGGGCTGCTGATTCCACTACCCCCAAAACCCGCATCGCGCGCTCATAGTAATCCCGCCTTGCCTCCATCCCGTTCAACCCGCCATTGATCTTCCGCGTGCACCCCTCGAGGTCGCCTTCATCGGCGAAGGCGTTGAGTTTCTGCTTCCGCCAGAACCAGGCCGCCGATCGCGCGGCAGCTTCCGGCGTCTCCAGTAATTCCGGTTGCGCAGTGAGATCGAGGCCGAGGGCCTGGGCGCAATCGGCGTAGTTGCGCTTGCCGGTCACCTGAATGAGGCCGCGCCCGCGATAGCGCCAGCCGTCGCCGCTCGTCGCATCGCGGTTGCCGAGGCGGTCGGCATAGACGCGGTTGGCGATCGGCTCGGGCCGGTGCGCGAACGTCTGGGCCTCGGCCTGGCTGAAATGCCCTGGGAATGTGTTCAGTAATCCGGCGCCCGAATAGTTCAGGTTCTCAACCAGCCGGTTCATCTCAGCCGATTCATGGGCGATCTGGGCCAGGAACATGGCGGCGCGGCGCGGCGTATCGATCCCGGCCTCGGCCATGGCGGCGGCGAGCGGCCCGGCGAAAGTGGCGGCGCACCTTGTCGCCGGCATGATTTCCTTCAGCTTTTCGGCGCTTATCGGCATGGCGACACCTCCCACGGCTTCGACGAAGCGTAGGTATTTAATCATAGTTCCCGGGATTGCAAGAGGGGCGGCGATTTCT
>JAHFPH010000098.1 GCA_023266845.1 Rhodospirillaceae bacterium | reverse complement strand
ACGACGAACCGCGCGCCGACGACGTTGCCGTCCGGGCCGATGCGGTTTTCGGCGCGGATCTGGCCGCGATGCGTCTCGACGATCTGCTTTGAAATGCTAAGTCCGAGACCCGAATGGGTCCCGAATTTCTCGCCGGCCGGGCGCTCGCTGTAGAAGCGGTCGAAGATCGCCTTCTGCTTGCCCTCGGGGATGCCCGGCCCCTGGTCCTCGACCGTCGCCACCACGAAGCGCCCGTCGCGGAACACGCGCAGCTTGATCTCACCCTTGACCGGGCTGAACGAAATCGCGTTCGACAACAGGTTGCGCAAGACCTGCGCCAGGCGCGAGTCGATGCCGGGCACGGTCAGGCGCTGGCCGCGCTGCACGTCGAGCTTCAGGCGCGGTGCTGACGGGTTGGTGGCGGCGATGGTGGTCTCGTGCACCTCGACCAGCGCCGCCAGCATCTCGGCCACGTCCACCGGCGCCGACTCGCCGCGGCTGAGCTCGGCGTCGAGTCGCGAAGCATCGGAAATGTCGCTGATCAGCCGGTCCAGGCGCTGCACGTCGTCCTGGATCACCGCCATCAGTTTTTTCTGCTGCTCGCGGTCGGCGACGCGGCCGACGGTTTCGACCGCGCTGCGTAGCGAGGTCAGCGGGTTCTTGAGCTCGTGCGCCACGTCGGCGGCGAAACGTTCGATCGCGTCCATGCGCCGCCACAGCGCGTCGGTCATCTCGCGCAAGGCGCGGGACAAATCGCCGATCTCGTCGTGACGCTTGGTGAAGTCGGGGATCGACACGGGCGTGGCGCCGCGGCCGCGGCGCACGCGGTCGGCCGCGGCCGCGAGCCGGCGCACCGGCCGCGCGATCGACGTGGCCAGGTAGAACGACAGCAGCACGGTCACCGCCAATGCCAGCAGGAATATCTTGATGATGTCGAAGCGCACGCTGCGCATCGCGCGCTCCACGTCGCCGCCGCCGCGCGACAGCATCAGCGCGCCCAGCACCTGCTTGTAGCGCTGCACCGGCACCGCGACGCTGATCAACAGCTGCCCGTCGTCGCTGAGCCGCACTGCGGACGCGGCCTCGCCGCGCAGCGCCCGGCGCGCCTCGTCGTAGTCGGCCGCGCGCTGCAGCGCTTCTTCCTGGTACAGCGGCAGCTTCTGCCGCTCGGGCAGCTTCGCCACCACGAAATCGTAGACCGCGTTGAACGCCCGCGTGGCGACGTTGCCCTGCTGCGGCGCCGGCAGTTCGCGGATCTGCACCACGCCGCCGGGGCCGGTCAGGATGCGCGTGTCGGCCATCAGCTCGCCATCGAGCCCGAACAATCGCGCGCGCGTGTTCATGGTCGAGACCAGCCGGCGCAACAATTGACGCGCGGCGTCGGGCTGCAATGTCGGCGGGTCGAGAACGGCCGTGTCGATCGCGCCTTCGCCCAAGGCGCTGGCCACGATCACGCCCTGGGTTTTGAGGTTGTCGATCTCGGCGGCGATCAGGCCCTTGCGGTAGTCGTCGAGGTACAAAAGCCCGCCGCCCAGCAGCACCAGCGCCAGCAGGTTGATCGCCAGGATCGGGCGGATGAGCGGCGAAACCAGGCGCCGCCGGCGGCGTGTCGCCGGCGCGTCGCCGTCGGCGCTCGATGCGGGCTGGTCCGGGGTGCGCTCCGCCACCAGGCGAAAGACGCGCGGCTTCCTTTTCGGAGAAGCCGTTTGCGGGTCTTGGCTGGGTGGCGCGTCCGGGTTCGCCGTCCGTGGGTCGACCTCTAACGCCATGCCCCCATACTACCCCGGCTTGCGGCGCCGGTCAGCCTGCGTTGGGGGCGGAAACTCAGCGTTCGCGGTAGCGGTAGCCCACGCCGTACAGGGTTTCGATCTGTTGGAACCCGTCGTCCACCACCTTGAACTTCTTGCGCAGGCGCTTGATGTGGCTGTCGATGGTGCGGTCGTCCACGTAGATCGATTCGCCATAGGCCGCGTCCATCAGCTGGTCGCGGTTCTTGACGTGGCCGGGCCGGGCGGCCAGCGATTTCAGGATCAGGAACTCGGTGACGGTGAGCGCCACGGCCCCGCCCTTCCAGGTGCAGTAATGGCGGCTGGGGTCCAGCACCAGATCTCCGCGCGTCATGGTCTGCTCGGTCTCGCCCGCGGGCGGATTGCCGCTGGTGTCCTTGCGCGCCTCGCCCCGGCGCAGCAGCGCGCGGATGCGTTCGATCAGCAGGCGCTGCGAGAACGGCTTCTTGATGTAGTCGTCCGCGCCCATGCGCAGGCCCAAAAGCTCGTCGACCTCGTCGTCCTTCGAGGTCAGGAAAATCACCGGCATCTGCGTCTGGCGGCGCAGGCGGCCCAACAGCTCCATGCCGTCCATGCGCGGCATCTTGATGTCCAGCACCGCCAGGTCCACCGGCTGGGCGCTCAAGCCCTTCAGCGCCTCGGCGCCGTCGGCATAGGTGCGCACGGTGAAGCCTTCGGCCTCGAGCGCCATGGCGATCGAGGTCAGGATGTTGCGGTCGTCATCGACCAAGGCGATGGTTTGGGGCAATGGCTCAAGTCCTTCCGGTGCCGGCAAAACGGCAGGGGTAGGGGCGGGGGGTAGCGGTGCCTGGGTTTCCATGGCTTTGAAGCATGGCCCCGCATTATGGCCGATCTTGGCCGCGAAAGTGCCTTTTTTTCGACTGCCGGGCCGATCGGCTGGGTCCCGGGCCCTGCCTTGCCATGCCCGGGCGATTCGGGCTACCTAGCCCTGACCCGCGCAAAGCGGGGTATCGCAAGAATTCTGCAACGGGGATCGCATATGGCACGCAGGAAAATCGCGCTGGTAGGCGCAGGCCAGATCGGCGGCACGCTCGCGCTGTTGGCCGGGCAGAAGCGGCTGGGCGACGTGGTGATGTGCGACGTGGTGGACGGCGTGCCCCAGGGCAAGTCGCTGGACATCGCGCAATCCTCGCCGATCCAGGGCTTCGATTCCGCCTATAGCGGCGGCACCGACTACTCGGCGCTCAAAGGGGCCGACGTGGTGATCGTGACCGCCGGGGTGCCGCGCAAGCCGGGCATGAGCCGCGACGATCTGATCGGCATCAACGCCGGGGTGATCGAGACGGTGGGCGCGGCGATCAAGGCGCATGCGCAGAACGCCTTCGTCATCGTCATCACCAATCCGCTGGATGTGATGGTGTGGGTGATGCGCGAGGCCTGCGGCCTGCCGCACGCGCGCGTGGTGGGCATGGCGGGCGTGCTCGACTCGGCGCGCTTCCGCTATTTCCTGGCCGAGGAGTTCAAGGTGTCGGTCGAGGACGTGACCGCCTTCGTGCTGGGCGGCCACGGCGACAGCATGGTGCCGCTGGTGCGCTATTCGACCGTCGCCGGCATTCCGCTGCCCGACCTGGTGAAGATGGGCTGGACCACGCAGGAACGCTTGGACAAGATCGTGCAGCGCACGCGCGACGGCGGCGCCGAGATCGTCAACCTGCTGAAGACCGGCTCGGCGTTCTACGCGCCCGCAGCCGCCGCCATCCAGATGGCCGAATCGTTCCTCTTGGATAAAAGGCGCGTGCTGCCCTGCGCCGCATGGCTGACCGGCCAGTACGGGGTCAAGGACTTCTATGTCGGCGTGCCGGTCGTGATCGGCGCTGGGGGCGTGGAAAAGATCGTCGAGATCAAGCTCAACGCCGACGAGCAGGCGATGTTCGACAAATCGGTCGGCGCGGTGAAGCAGCTCGTCGACATCACCAAGAACCTGCCGAAGAAGAAGTAGGCCAGGCCGGTTCGGTCCAAGGATCGGCCCGCGATGATCGCGGTCGAGCATGTGCTGTTCGACTATCCGGGCGTGCGCGCGCTCGACGACGTCAATTTCACCATCGGGAAAGGCACGATCACCGCGTTGGTGGGGCCGAACGGCGCGGGCAAGACCACGCTGCTGCGCTGCCTCGCGGCGCTGGAGCCGCCGCATGGCGGGCGCATTGCGATCGACGACGTGGATATTTTCGACGAGCCGCGCCGCACCCATCGCCTGGTCGGCTATCTGCCGGATTTCTTCGGGTTGTACGACACGCTGAGCGTCGGCCAATGCCTGACCTACGCGGCGGGCAGCCAGGGCGTGGAGTCCGGCGCAATCGAGCAAGCCGTGCAAAAGGCGGCGAGGGCATTTTCCATCGGCGATCTGTTGCTGCGGCGCGCGAGCGATCTGTCGCGCGGGCAGCGTCAGCGCCTGGCGATCGCCCAGGCGACCGTGCATGAGCCCGCGCTGCTGCTGCTGGACGAGCCGGCGGCGGGGCTCGATCCGCAGGCGCGCGCCGATCTGTCGCAAACGCTTCTGGCGCTGGCGCAGGCCGGCATCACGGTCGTGGTGTCCTCGCATATCCTCACCGAGCTCGAGGATTACTGCACCGATCTTCTGATCATCGACCGCGGCAGGCTGGTCGAGCAGCGCAGCCTCAGCGCCACCGAGACCGGCGAGTTGATCGCGATAGCGCTAGCCAAGCCCTGGCCCGATTTGGACCGGATATTGGGCGCGACGGAAGGCGTCGAGATCGTTTCAGCGACGCCGGATGTCACGCTGTGCCGCGTCGCCGGCGGCGCCGGTGCGGCGGCGGCGCTGCTGAAAAAACTGGTCGACGCCGGCGCGCCGGTCACGCGCTTCGGCCCGGACCGCGAGAACCTGCAGGCGCTCTACAGCGCGCGCGTCGCCAGGCAAGGCGGGGGCGCGGCATGAGCTGGGAATTCCGCCGCAACCTGTGGATCCAGCTAACGCCGCACCGGCTGATCGCCACGTCCATCGTGCTTGGCGTCGTGTTCCTGACCGCCGACCGGATCGGCGCGTTGCGCTGGGTTAGCGCCGGCGTGTTCTTCCTGTTCGCCGGATTCTGGGGCACGCGCCGCGCCGCCGATTCGATCATGGAAGAGGTGATCGGCGGCACCTGGCAGAACCAGCGCATGTCGGCGGTCGGCGCCTGGCCGATGGCCTGGGGCAAGCTGTTCGGCGCCACCGCCTTCGCCTGGTACGGCGCCGGCATCGCGTGGATCGTGCGCGCCTATGCCGATTTCTCCGATGCGCCGTTGCGAGTCCGATTCGATGCCGTGGAGCATATCGACCTGATCGCCATGCTGGTCTTCGCCGTGCTGGCGCAGGCCATGAGCCTGCTGGTGGCGCTGATCCAGATGCGCCGGCGCCGGCGCGGGCGCCATATGACGGTCGGCATCGGCCAGATCGCGGGACTGATGGTGCTGATCCCGTTTCTCGACCGTTGGTCGTCCGAACGAGTCATGGAATGGTACGGCAACGCGATTCCGGCCTGGAGCTTTCTCAACCTCTCGGCGCTCGCGTTCCTGTTCTGGGCAATGGTGGCGATCCACCAGCTCATGCGCGCCGAGCTGCAATACCGCGACATGACCCTGCGGGTGCCGGCGTTCGCGGTGTTCCTGATGACCTATCTCTCGGGATTCGTGGACATCGGCCTCGCGCCCGAAATCTATCGCGCCGTGGTGTTGCAAGTCGCGGGCACGGCGGCGCTGTTGCTGTATTACGCGGCGCTCTTGGCCGCACCCGGCGAACCCGTCGCGTTGCTGCGCCTGATGCGCGCGTTGCGCGCGGGCGACTGGAAGCTGATCGGCGAGTTGGCGCCGTCTTGGTTGCCGGCCGGGCTCATCTTCGCGGCGGTCGCCATCGCGGTGATCGTCAATGCGCTGGCCAGTCCCGTCACGCTGCCCAAGCTCGGCTTCTGGTGGCTGCGCTACGCGATCGACAGCTATGCGTCCTGGGTCGCCGCCATCCTGGTCTTCGCCGCGCGCGACGCGGGCATCGTGCTGCTGTTCGCCATCGGCAAGCGGCCGGAGCGCGCCGACGTGAATTCGATCGTTTCGCTCGCGGTGCTGCACGGGCTTTTGCCCTGGACCTGGCTCGCGTTCCAGTCGCCGTCGCTCGCCGGCCTGACCTCGCCGGTGCCCGGCGCGTCGACCGCCCTGATGCTGGTGGCGGCCCTGGCACAGTTGCTGCTGCTGGGCGTGCTTTTGAACCGCCGCTTGGCCCAGTTGCAGCCCAAGGGCGTGGCCTATGCCTAAGAAACCACTGGTATACGTAATACGTTATTCCAGGACTTGCACGACACGCCGCCCCACGCCATGCTGGCTGATCTGAACCCGGGGAAACGCGCTCGATGAACATCCACGAATACCAGGCCAAGGCATTGCTGGCGAAATACGGCGTGGCGGTGCCGAAGGGCGGCGTCGCCTATACCGCCGAGGAAGCCGCCAAGGTCGCGCGCGAGCTGGGCGGGCCGGTCTGGGTGGTGAAGGCGCAAATCCATGCCGGCGGCCGCGGCAAGGGCGGCGGCGTGAAGCTGGTGAAGTCGCTGGACGACGCGCGCGACGCCGCCAAGAAAATGCTTGGCATGACCCTGGTCACGCACCAGACCGGGCCGAAGGGCAAGGTGGTCAAGCGCGTCTATATAGAAGAGGGCTGCGACATCAAGCGCGAGCTCTATCTCGGCATGCTGGTCGACCGCGCCACCGGCCGCGTCACCATGATGGCCTCGACCGAAGGCGGCATGGAGATCGAGGAAGTGGCGGCCAAGTCGCCGCAGAAGATCGTCAAGGTCGCGGTCGATCCCGCCACCGGCGTGCAGCAGTTCCACGCGCGCAAGGTCGCCTTCGCCCTCGGGCTCGAGGGCAAGCAGGTGGGCGAGGCGGGCAAATTCATTTCAGGGCTTTACCGCGCCTTCAATGAGCTCGACATGAGCCTGGTCGAGATCAATCCGCTGGTGCTGACCGGCGACGGACGGGTCATCGCGCTCGACGCCAAGGTCAACTTCGACGACAACGCGCTGTTCCGCCACAAAGAGGCCGCCGAGCTGCGCGACGCGGACGAAGAAGATCCCGCGGAATTCGAGGCCGGCAAGCACGGGCTCAACTACATCCGCCTCGCCGGCAGCATCGGCTGCATGGTCAACGGCGCCGGGCTCGCCATGGCCACCATGGACATCATCAAGCTTTATGGCGGCGCGCCGGCGAACTTCCTCGACGTCGGCGGCGGCGCGACGAAAGAGCGCGTCACCACGGCGTTCAAGATCATCCTGGCCGACCCGAACGTGGAAGGAATCCTGGTCAACATCTTCGGCGGCATCATGCGCTGCGACATCATCGCCGAGGGCGTGGTGGCCGCGGCGCGCGAGGTGTCCTTGCACGTGCCGCTGGTCGTGCGCCTGGAGGGAACCAACGTCGAGCTCGGCAAGAAAATCCTGGCGCAATCCGGCCTGCCGATCGTCTCGGCCGACAACCTGGACGACGCGGCGCAAAAGATCGTGCGCGCGGTGAAGGAGGCGAACTGATGTCGATCCTCGTCGACGCTTCCACCAAGGTGATCTGCCAGGGCTTCACCGGCGCGCAAGGCACGTTCCATTCCGAACAGGCGATCGCCTATGGCACCAAAATGGTCGGCGGCGTGACGCCGGGCAAGGGCGGCACCAAGCATCTGGACCTGCCGGTGTTCGACACGGTGGCCGCGGCCGTCGCCAAGACGGGCTGCGACACGTCCGTCATCTATGTTCCGCCGCCTTTCGCCGCCGACGCGATCCTCGAAGCCGTGGACGCGGAGCTGCGCCTGGTCGTGTGCATCACCGAGGGCATTCCGGTTTTGGACATGGTGCGGGTCAAGCGTTCGCTCGGCGGGTCGAAGACGCGCCTGGTCGGCCCGAACTGCCCGGGCGTGATCACGCCCGAGCAGTGCAAGATCGGCATCATGCCCGGGCATATCCACCGCCGCGGCAAGATCGGCATCGTGTCCCGTTCAGGAACCCTCACTTACGAGGCGGTGGCGCAGACCACCGCCGCGGGCCTGGGCCAGTCCACGTGCGTGGGCATCGGCGGCGATCCGGTCAACGGCACCAACTTCATCGACGTGCTCGAGCTGTTCCTCGGCGACGATGAAACAAAAGGCATCATCATGATCGGCGAGATCGGCGGCTCGGCCGAGGAAGACGCCGCCCAATTCCTCAAGGCGAACAACAAGGGCCGCCATAAACGGCCGGTCGTCGGTTTCATCGCCGGCGTCACCGCCCCGCCGGGCAAGCGCATGGGGCACGCCGGTGCCATTATTTCAGGCGGCAAGGGCACCGCGGGCGACAAGATCGAGGCAATGAAATCGGCGGGAATCCAGGTCGCGGATTCCCCGGCCGGTCTTGGAACCGCCATGCAAGAAGCGTTGAAAGCATAGGCGTAGGCGTCTACATCTAGTGCCATAAACCCGCGCCCGTCGTTAAGGCGGGAAGCCGGCCCCAGGGAAGCACGGATGACCACATCGCTCGACCCGCAGTCGCTGCTCAACGGCAACAACGCCGTTTTCGTGTCCGAGCTCTATGCGCGGTTCCTCGAGAACCCGGCGCAGGTCGACGCGAGCTGGCGCGGTTTCTTCGAGGACATGCGCGACGACGCGCGCGCGGTGCTCGGCGACATGCGCGGCCCAAGCTGGGCGCCGCGCGAAAGCCGCGTCATCGGCAACGGGCATGACGAGATCGAGGTAGCGCCCGCGCGCGCGGGGATCGGCGCGCCGATGCCGCCGTCGGTCGGTGCTGTGCCGATGGGCCAGGTTTCGGGCGAGCGCGTGCGCCAGGCGACGATGGATTCGATTCGCGCGCTGATGTTGATCCGCGCCTTTCGCGTGCGCGGGCATCTGCACGCCGATCTCGATCCCCTGGGCCTCAATCCGCCCAAGCCGCATCCCGAACTCGACCCGCGCACCTATGGCTTCACCGAAGCCGATATGGACCGCGAGATATTCATCAACTACGTGCTGGGAATCGAAGCAGCGCCGCTGCGGCAAATTCTGCAAATCCTGCGCGAGACCTATTGCGGCTCGATCGGCGTCGAGTTCATGCATTCCTCAGAGCCCGACCAAAAGGCGTGGATTCAAGAACGCATGGAATCGGCGCGCAGCCACACCGACTTTACCGTCCGGGGCAAGCGCGCGATCCTGGAGCGGCTGACCGCCGCCGAGACGTTCGAGAAATTCCTCGACAAGAAATACACCGGCACCAAGCGCTTTGGGCTGGAAGGCGGCGAAAGCCTGATCCCCGCGCTGGAGCAGATCCTGAAACGCGGCGGGCAGCTGGGCCTACGCGAAGTGGTCCTCGGCATGCCGCATCGCGGGCGCTTGAACGTGCTGACCAATTTCATGGGCAAGCCGTTTCAGGCGATCTTCTCCGAATTCCAGGGCAACTCGGCTAATCCCGAGGATGTGCAGGGGTCCGGGGACGTCAAATACCACCTCGGCACCTCGTCGGACCGCGAATTCGACGGCACCGTGGTGCATCTGTCGCTGACCGCCAACCCGTCGCACCTTGAAGCCGTCAACCCGGTGGTGTTGGGCAAGGTTCGCGCCAAGCAGCGCCAGCTCGGCAATACCGAGCGCGACAAGGTGATGGGCCTGCTGCTGCACGGCGACGCCGCCTTCGCCGGCCAGGGCTTGGTGCCGGAGTCCCTGGAGCTGAGCGAGCTCAAGGGCTACCGCACCGGCGGCACGGTGCATTTCATCGTCAACAACCAGATCGGCTTCACCACCTCGCCGGCGCAGTCGCGCTCGTCGCCCTATTGCTCGGACGTGGCGAAAACCATCCAGGCGCCGATCCTGCACGTCAATGGCGACGATCCCGAGGCCGTGGTGCACGCCGCGCGCATCGCCATCGAATTCCGCCAGAAATTCAAGAAGGACGTGGTGGTGGATATGTTCTGCTATCGCCGCCACGGCCACAACGAAGGCGACGAGCCCGCCTTCACCCAGCCGCTGATGTACAAGAAGATCGCCGAGCACCCCACGACGCGCGCGATCTACGCCGACAAGCTGGTGAAGGAAGGCGTGGTCCAGGCGGGCGCGCCCGCCGCCATGGTCAAGTCGTTCGAGAATACGTTGGAGCAGGCCTACCAAGCGGCGTCCAGCTTCAAGCCCAACAAGGCCGATTGGCTCGAAGGCAAATGGGCCGGCCTCGCCGCCGCGTATGGCGACGAGCGCCGCGGCGACACCGCGGCCGAAACCACGCTGCTGAAGGAGGTCGGCTTCAAACTCACGGAAACGCCGGCCGGCTTCCATCTCAACCGCAAGATCGCGCGGCAACTGGAAGCGAAACGCCGGACCATCGAGACCGGCCAGGGGATCGACTGGGCCACGGCCGAGGCGCTGGCCTTCGGCACGCTGCTGTGCGAGGGCACGCCGGTCAGGCTCACCGGCCAGGATTGCTGCCGCGGCACCTTTTCGCAGCGCCACGCCACGCTGGTGGACCAGGAAAACGAAGAGCGCTTCGTGCCGCTGAACAACATCCGCTACGGCCAGGCGCCGTTCGAGGCGATCGACAGCCCTCTGGCCGAGGCCTCGGTGCTGGGCTTCGAATACGGCGTGTCGCTGGCCGAACCGCACATGCTGGTGCTGTGGGAGGCGCAGTTCGGCGACTTCGCCAACGGCGCGCAGGTCATCATCGACCAGTTCATCTGCTCCGGCGAAAGCAAGTGGCTGCGCATGTCGGGTCTTACGATGCTGCTGCCGCATGGCTGGGAAGGGCAGGGGCCCGAGCATTCCTCGGCGCGGCTCGAACGCTATCTGCAGCTCTGCGGCGACGACAACATGCAGGTCGTGAACATCACCACGCCGTCGAACTATTTCCACGCACTGCGCCGCCAGGTGCACCGCGACTTCCGCAAGCCGATGATCGTGATGTCGCCCAAGTCGCTGCTGCGCCACAAGATGTGCGTATCGCGGCTGGACGAGATGGGCCCGGGCACGACGTTCCACCGCGTGCTGTGGGACGACGCGCCGCCCGACGCGGCCAAGGTCAAGCGCGTAGTCCTGTGCAGCGGCAAGGTCTATTTCGACCTGTTCGAGGAACGCGCAAAGCGCAAGCTCGATGGCGTGTACCTGATGCGCGTCGAGCAGCTCTACCCGTTCGCATTCCATGCGCTCAGCAAGGAACTGGCGGCGTACAAGTCCGCCCAGTTCGTGTGGTGCCAGGAAGAGCCGAAGAACATGGGCGCCTGGACCTTCATCAACCCGCGCATCGAAGAGGTGCTGACGCAGATCGGCGCTAGGCACACTCGCCCAGTATTCGTCGGCCGGCCCGACGCCGCCTCGCCCGCGACCGGCCTGCATCGCCGCCATGTAGAGGAGCAGACGCGGCTGGTGGCTGAGGCGCTGGGCGTCGCCGACGCCGACAAGGCAGGAGCCGCGCGATGACTACGCAGATCGTCGTGCCCACGTTGGGCGAATCCGTCACCGAAGCCACCGTCGCCAAATGGTTCAAGGCCGAAGGCGAGGCCGTGGCGGCCGACGAGCCGCTGGTCGAGCTCGAGACCGACAAAGTGACGCTCGAGGTCAACGCGCCCGCCGCCGGCATGCTGTCCAAAATCGCCGTCGCCGCGGGCAGCAACGTTTTGGTCGGCGCGCTGCTCGGCACCATCGCCGAGGGTGCGGGCGGCATAGCAAAACCCGCCGCCGCGAAACCCGCCTCTGCTCCAACGCCGAAGCCGGCGCCCGCGCCCAAAGCGGCGCCGGGGCCAGCGGCGCCGAAAGCCGAGCCGGTCGCATCGCCCGCCGCGCGCAAGATCGCCGCCGACAACAAGCTTTCGCCCGCCGCGATCCCCGCCACGGGCAAGGACGGGCGCGTCACCAAGGGCGACGTGCTCGCCGCGCTCGAAGCCAAACCCGTGGCGACGCCGATGGCGCCCGCGCTGGCCCTGGTCGCGCGCGGCCCTCTGCCGCCGCGTCCGGACGATCCGCGCGAGGAACGCGTGCGCATGTCGCGCCTCAGGCAGCGCATCGCCCAGCGCTTGAAAGAGGCGCAGAACACCGCCGCCATGCTGACCACCTTCAACGAGGTGGACATGTCGAACGTCATGGCGCTGCGCGAGCAGTTCCGCGAAAGCTTCGAAAAGAAGCACGGCGTGCGCCTGGGCTTCATGTCGTTCTTCGTCAAGGCCGCGGTGCTGGCGCTGAAGGAAATCCCCGCGATCAATGGTGAAATTTACGGCGACGAGATCGTCTACAAGAACTATTACGACGTCGGCGTCGCCGTCGGCACGCCGCAAGGGCTGGTCGTGCCGGTATTGCGCGGCGCGGATGGTCTCAGCTTCGCCGAGATCGAGCGGCGCATCGGCGATTTCGGCAAGCGCGCGCGCGACGGCAAGCTGGCGCTGGACGAGCTCACCGGCGGCACTTTCACCATCTCGAACGGCGGGGTGTACGGCTCGCTGCTGTCGACGCCGATCCTGAACCCGCCGCAGTCCGGCATTCTGGGCATGCACAAGACCCAGAAGCGCGCGGTGGTGATCGGCGAGCGGATCGAGGCGCGGCCGATGATGTATCTGGCGCTCAGCTACGATCACCGCATCGTCGACGGGCGCGAAGCCGTCACCTTTCTGGTGCGCCTCAAGGAATCGATCGAGGATCCGCAGCGGCTGCTGCTCGATCTGTGATTCCCGCCGCAAATCCGCGGCGCGGCCAGCTCCCGCGAAAATGGGCTATAGCCCCCTCCATCCTGACTATGCATTTCCGGCGCGGCGGTTCTTTGGTTAACGGCTGATTTTCGAGGCGACAGAAAGCCTTGCCCCGCTAATCGAATCCGTGCATCATTTCCGCCGTTGACCGCCCCCGACGAGCCGAGAGTGATGACGATGCAGCGTATGAATCCGCTCGAAGGGGCGTTTGTCCGTCACTTTGCCACGGCGCTCGCGGCGTCCCTTTTGGCCGGCTCAGCCGTAGTTTCGCTCGCGCACGCGCAAGCGCAGCAGGCGGGCGTCACCGCCGCCGTGCGCGGCAATGTCGAAATCGCCTCGGCACCGGGCGCGGTCGGCAAGCTCGTCAAATCGGGCGAAGCGGTCTATCTCGGCAACGCGATCAAGAGCGGTCCCAATTCCGGCCTGCAGATCTTGCTGCTCGACCAGACCACCTTCACCATCGGGCCGGACAGCGAAATCACCATCGACAAGTTCGTGTTCGATCCGGAAAAGGGCGCCGGCAAGGTCTCGGCTTCGGTCGCCAAGGGCGTGTTCCGGTTCGTGACGGGCAAGGTGGCGCAAACCAATCCCTCGGACATGGAAGTCAAGCTGCCGGTCGGCACCATCGGCATCCGCGGCACCATCGCCATGGGCTCGGTGGGCGGCGAAGGCTCGCCGCTCGGCACGCAGATCGTGCTGGTGGGTCCCGGCAAGGACCACGAGGGCAACAATCGCGCCGGCGGGCTGAACCTAACGGGCAATACCGGCGGCCAGCAGAACATCGACCGGCCGGGTTTCGGCAGCATGTTCGGCCAGGGCGGCTGGGGCGTGCCGCAATTCTTCACGCCCGAAATGATGGGCGCGCTGCAGGGTCGCCTCATCGGCTTCACCACCCAGGGTCAGGGCGGTCAGCAGGGCCAGCAGGATCAGGGCCAGGGCGGCCAGGCGACGCAGAACGCCGGCGCAAACCAAACCCAAGGCAAAAACGACGCCAACAACACCAACGGCCTCAGCGGCCTCAACACGCTCAACCAGCAGCTGATCGGCGGATCGACCAGCGACCAGCGCCGCGACGACGCGAACAACGGCGCCTTCAGCGGCGGCTACGCCACCTACGGGCAGTTGCGCACGCTCAGCGGCATCTATCACTACCAGCAGACGAACGTGCCGATCAGCGACGGTTACTACAACATCTTCCTGGCGCTGAACGCCGGCGCTCGGACATTATTCGCGCCCGACACCCGGATCGAGTTGTTCACCTCGACGGTGTCCGGCAAGGCCTATTCCGATCAAGCCAACAGTTATCTGAACATCGCTTCGGACCAGATCGTGTTCGGTTCCGTCCAAAACCACGACGTCCCGGGCGGTCCCGCCACCGGAAGCGGCGGCGGCGGCGGCGGGGGCGAAA
>JAHFPH010000194.1 GCA_023266845.1 Rhodospirillaceae bacterium | reverse complement strand
GTTGCGACCCGGCAACGCTCGCCCGCGACCTGCGCGTGCTGTGCGACGGCGGCTACGCGATCGAGCGCATCGTGCCGATCGACCAGTTCCTGTGGTCGCCGCGCATCGAGGCGGCGGCGGTGCTGCGGCGGAGGTAGGCGAATTGCGTCATTCGCGCCCGCCGCTACTCTGCGTGCCTTACGGACTCAAGGAACCTGACCCAGTGACCCGGTAGCCCGTGAGCCTGGGCGCCTTGGCGTAAAAGCGTGAGATAGCGCAACGACGGGTTTCCATCCGCCTCGTTTCCGTCGGCAATGTAGGTTACGACCCTCATGGAGTTTCCGTGTCCATCTTCGGCTGGTAGGTCTATCGGGCGGTAACGCCAGCCTGGAATGCCCTCCGACGCGTTCAGGCAAACGAGGTCCCGTCGTGTGATCCGATAGAGCACACCCCAGACCTCGGCCTGGGGATCGGCGCTGATGTTGGCCGGCGCCGCCTTGCCCCTTGGCCGGCCTTCGAGATTGAACCGCAGACGATAGCCCGTGATCCGGCCGGCGCGCCACTCCAGGGGTTGCATTTCGCGGCGACCACGAAACGCGCTGTCGTGCATGTTCGCGCCATAAGCGAAGTACCAAACCTCGTCGCCGGGACGGCCATTTAGCCTCAACCCCCAGGCGCGATACCAAAGCCGCGCGAACGGCCAAACCCGCAGGATGACGGGGACCCAAACTCTTTTCAGGCCACGCCGAATCTCAATCCACATCAACCTGCCTCCCAACAAGCCAGCCTCGCATAGAGAACGATCTGGAACGCTGCCGCGATCAACGCGACGATGAAGACCGCTTCGAGGGATAGCCCATCGGCGATGGCCGCACCCGCCAGCGGCAGAAGCGCGGCGGGAGAGGCAAGCGCATTGAAATAGGCGGAGTAGGCCGGGCGCAGTTCATTCGGCGAAATTTCCATGAGATATCCCAGATACCCGACCGTCATGCCGTTGACGAGCGCGCCAACGGCGACGAAGAGCGCGGCAAAGGCGACAAGCATCGCCCATGGCGGAAAGCTGCTCGCGGCCGCGAAAATGGCGAGCGCGCCGAGAGGCGGCACGAGGCGAAGCGCTCCAACAGCCTGCAACAATACCAATTTTCCATACCGATCTCCGATGCGGCCCCACAACGCGTTGGAAGCGAGCGACCCCACCGTCTGCGCGCCCAGCAAAATGCCGACATTTTCCGCTCGGATGCCCACGTTGGACGCAAAAACAACATAGAACGGCAGGGTCATGAGCGTCGCTCCGCCCAGCCACTGTGTATAGAGAAACAATCGAAACCGGGCATCCGATCTAAATACGTCCAACCCGCCCTTCAGGAAGCTGCGAAATGTCATCGGAGATTCATCGGGTTTGGACGGAGTTCGCGGTTCGCCCGCTGAAACGAAGCTGATTGACGAGACGAACATCAGCGCCGATGCGAGCGCGAAGACAAGTGCGTACGCCGTCAAGATCGGTCCAGTGGCCAGCAACCCGTGTATGACGGCCGCGACGGCCAGGGCGAGTATTCCGCCGCCGAAGAAGCGCCAGGCGAGCATGCGGCTTCGCGCGCCAGATGGGATCGAGCGCCCAACGATGTCGTTGTACGGCACCGCGACGATGCCGCTGACGAACGCATACAGCGTCCAAAGCGCCATGAATCCGCCGGTGGCCCAGGCGGCGGATTCTCCGGCGACCGCCAGCAGCATGGCTATTAGCGCAAGGCAGCCCGCCCGGCCAAATGCGCCGACGATATAGAAGGGCATGCGCCGTTCGGAACGCTGCGCCATGAACCCCACGATAAGCTGCGGCAGCAGCCAACCAAGGCGCAGCACCGCGCTGGCCGCGCCCACTGCGTAGACGCTTCCGGTTAGGTGATTGACGAGGCTGGCAACGATCGTCGCGGAATCGACCGCTGAAGATCCGGCCTGAAAAGACGCACCTGCTCCAGTGATCTTCCAGAACACGGGGCCGCCGGCCCCGTGTTCGGTCTTAGGTGGAGGCATTGGGTTTGGCCTCCGCCAATCGCGCTTCCCGGATATCGACGCCGCTTCGCCACAAGACGAACAGGCCGGGCCCGACCATCAGGATGATGGAGAGAAAATAGTTTAACAGAATCATCGCCAACGCCTGTTCGTCCGGCACGCCAAGCAGCTTGAGCGCAAAGCCGGATCCGATGACGAAGCCCCCCGGAACGCGAATGAAGCGCGCAAGCACCAGCGTAAAGCCAGCGAAAACCATGAGGAAGAGGTAATCGAAAAAAGCGAGGATCACGCCGACGGACAGACCCGCCCAAAGGAAATGCGTAGCGGCGATGATCTTTATGACCACGCTTGCCAGCACCGCGCCGGCTTGGCGGCGGCGTTCGCGCGGCCAAACGATCCCTTCGCGGATCGCCGATCTTAGCCCTTCGAAGCGCCATCCTCCCTTGGCAGCCAGCCAATCGACCCAACGGCTTAGCCGCGCTTCGTCGCGACCAAGGGGCGAGCGGCCGACAAATACGACATACAGGAGCCCCGCAAACAGGACGAGATTTAACGCGCCCGCGACCGCGAGGCCGATTCTCACATTCCCTTCAACATCGGGAATTCGCGCCACGGACGCTACGAGTCCCGCGAACAACGCAAAAACGATTCCGTCGAGAAAGCGCTCGATAGCCGCCGTCATCAGGACGCAGGCCATCCGCAGCCCTTCCAGGCGCGCGATAAGCCACGAACGCACCAGGGGGCTGATGCCGAGAGGGATGAGGACGCCGATGCCATAACCGGCGAGTACCGCGCCAAAGAGACGCCAGCTTGAAATCGGCTTGAGGTCGAAGAGAATCTGGCGCCATTTCCACCCGCGCACCAACTGTTCCGCAAGAATCGTCCCTGCGAGAAGAAGCAACCATCCCGCATCGGCGTCGGCGACGGCCGAGAGAAACCGGTCCAAATCCAAGCCCCGGTATAGCCAGAACAAGGCGCCGATCGCGAGTGCCGCCCCGGCAACCGGAATAACCCAACGCGTCAGAAATTTGATACGCAAACTCACCTGCCCGCCCTAATTTGCTCTCGGCTCGCGCCGACGGTCGGGACCCTTCGACTGGGTGTGCGCACCATCATGCTGACGGCTTGAAAGTCTCTCACGGCAGAATGTCCCCTGGTTATTGTTGGCGGGCCATGCATCATGATAATGCTAAGGCCTGCAGTGGCATTAGGGTCAAGCCCGGGCGACCGAGCGGTCCGATGTTTGATGAGGATCGGCGATGTGCCCGCCTCGGCCGAGCCGATCGTCGAGCGCCGCGACTTGGCGCGCCGGCCGCTTGCCGGCGAGGAACTTAGGGGCCTTGCCGCCTTGGTGTTCGATCCGCCGCGCGCGGGCGCGCGCCATCGCAACGAGTAGCATTCCGGTGGTCGTGGCGGTGAGTTGCGACCCGACAACGCTCGCCCGCGACCTGCGCGTGCTGTGCGACGGCGGCTACGCGATCGAGCGCATCGTGCCGATCGACCAGTTCCTGTGGTCGCCGCGCATCGAGGCGGCGGCGGTACTACGCAAG
>JAHFPH010000097.1:6953-14098 GCA_023266845.1 Rhodospirillaceae bacterium | reverse complement strand
CGCGTGTAGTTGAAGAACGAGGCCAGCGCCAGCACCAGAATACCCGCCATCGACGCGGCGAACAGGTCGAACTGGCTGACCAGAAGCCCGCCCTGCGCCGCTTCGGTCCCGGCGTCGAGCGCCTCGACCTTGATTTCGTCGAGGTCGCCTTCGGGCTTTTCGGCTTCGGCCGCGGGCTTGGGCTGGTCGGCGCCGGGCGCGGCCTTTGGCGCCTCGACCGGCAAGGGCTTGGCGAAACTGAATGCCTGCAGCACGTTCACCGGGCGGTCGGAAATGCCGATCTCGAGCCGGTGCACGTCGTTGCCCCACACCGCCTGCGCCGTGCCCTCGAGCAGGTAGTTCAAGCCGAGCGTCGCCATGAACAGCACGATCAGCGGCTGGTTCACCAGCGGCCGCAGCACGAAGCGCTCGGTGCCAAGCGCCACCGCCACCATCGCCACCAGGGTGATGGCAAGCGCGATCCAGAAGATCATGTCGCCCGGAGCGCCCGAACCCATCCGCTCGACCAGACTGACGAAGGTCAGCGCCGCGAACAGTACCATCGAGCCTTGCGCGAAGTTGAACACGCCCGAGGCCTTGAAGATCAGCACATAGCCCAGCGCCACCAGCGAGTACATGACTCCCGACAGCAGGCCGCCGATCACCACCTTGGCGAAGAACAGCAGGTCCATCAGTGGGTCACTCCGAGGTAGGCGTCGATCACCCGCTGGTCCTTGCGCACCTCGTCGGGCGTGCCGTCGGCGATCTTGCGCCCGTAATCCAGCACCACCACGCGGTCCGACAAGTCCATCACCACGCCCATGTCGTGCTCGATCAGCGCGATGGTGGTGCCGAACTCGTCGTTGACGTCGAGCACGAAACGGCACATATCCTCCTTCTCCTCGACGTTCATCCCGGCCATCGGCTCGTCGAGCAGAAGCAGTTGCGGCTCGGCCGCCAGCGCGCGGCCGAGCTCGACGCGCTTTTGCAACCCATAAGGCAACTGGCCGACCGGCACCTTGCGGATCGCCTGGATCTCGAGGAAGTCGATGATGCGCTCGACCGCCTCGCGGTGCTCGATCTCCTCGCGATCGGCCGGGCCCAGGCGCAACGCCTGCAGGAACAGTCCGCGACGCATCTTGAGCAGCCGCCCGGTCATGATGTTGTCGAGCGTGGTCATGCCCCGGAACAGGGCGATGTTTTGGAAGGTGCGCGCGATGCCCTGGCGGGCCGCCACGTGCGGGCGCATCTGCTTGCGCGTCTCGCCCATGAAGCTGATCGTGCCCTGCTGCGGGTGATAGAAGCCGTTGATGACGTTCAGCATCGAGCTTTTGCCGGCGCCGTTCGGCCCGATGATGGCGCGGATTTCGTGCTTGCGGATGTCGAAGCTGACGCCCGACAGCGCCTGTACGCCGCCGAAGCTGAGTGAGATGTCGTCGACATGCAGCAGGACGTCGCCGACCGGACGGGTGCGCTGCATGATCGGTTTCCGCCCGCGGCCGCGCTTTAAGCGGCCTTGCGGGGTTCGGAAGCTGCCGCGCCTTCGGGCGCGAAGACGCGCGCGTCGGCGATGCGCACCTGGCCGCTCAGATTGCCCACCCGGCCGTCCTCGAACCGCACTTCCATCTTCAGCTCGTGCAGGTCGCGGCCCGAGAACAGCGCCTCCACCAGCTCGCCGTA
The DNA here is from genome assembly GCA_023266845.1 of Rhodospirillaceae bacterium. Taxonomy (GTDB): domain Bacteria; phylum Pseudomonadota; class Alphaproteobacteria; order JAEULC01; family JAEULC01; genus JAEULC01. Next base: position 12,439 of record JAHFPH010000097.1, on the reverse strand, counting down.
GCGTTCGCCGATGAAGCGCCGCCGCACCTTGCGCGTGCGCGTAAGTTCGCCGTCGTCGGCGTCCAGCTCCTTCGGCAGGAGCAGGAACCGCCCGATCTGCGAGGATTTCATGTGCGGGTCGCGCGCCAGATCGCGGTTGACCTCTTCCACCTGCCCCTTCACCAGCTCATAGACCTCGGGCCGCGCCGCCAGCTCCTGGTAGCTGCCATAGGGAATGTTGCGCCGCTCGGCCCAGTCGCCCACGGCCTGCATGTCGATGTTGATGAAGGCACACACCCGGTCGCGGCCAACGCCGAAGGCCACCGCTTCGCGGATCGCGGGGAAGAATTTCAGCTTGTTCTCGATGTATTTCGGCGCGAACAGCGATCCGTTCTTGAGTTTCCCCACGTCCTTGGCGCGATCGATGATCTTCAACTGTCCGTCCGGGTCGAAATACCCCGCGTCGCCGGTATGCACCCAGCCGTCCGCGGTCTTGGTTTCGGCCGTTGCTTGCGGGTTTTTGTAGTATTCCAGGAACACGCCGGGGCTCTTGAACATCACCTCGCCGTTCTCGGCGATCTTGACGTCGACCTGCGGGGCGGGCGCGCCCACCGTGTCGCGCCGGACCATGCCGTCGGGCTGCATGGCGATGAACACCGACGCCTCGGTCATGCCGTAGAGCTGCTTCATGTTGAGGCCGAGCGAGCGGTAGAACTCGAAAATGTCCGGGCCGATCGCCTCGCCCGCCGTGTAGCACAGCCGCACGCGGCTGAAGCCCAGCGTGTTCTTGAGCGGCCCATAGACTAGGTATTCGCCCAGCGCATAGAGCCACCGATCAATGAACGGCACGCTTTGCCTGTCCATGATCCGGCTGCCGCTGCGCCGCGCCAAATTCATGAAAAACTTGAACATGCGGTGCTTGATGGCGCCGGCGTCCTCCATGCGGATCATGACCGTGGTCAGCAGGTTCTCGAAGATGCGCGGCGGCGCGAAGAAATAGGTGGGACCCAGCTCGCGCAGATCGTTCAGCACCGTGGCGCCGCTTTCCGGGCAGGCGACGCAGAAGCCGGCGACATAGCCTTCCGCGAACGAATAGACATGGTCGCCCACCCAGGCCATCGGCAGATAGGCCAGCACCTCGTCCTCGGAGGTGACTTTGTCGAAACGGGCGGCGTTCTCGGCGGTGATAACCAGGTTGTCGAAGCTGAGCATGCAGCCCTTGGGCTGGCCGGTGGTGCCCGAGGTATAGAGCATCACCGCCACGTCGCCGCCGCGGCCCTTTTCCATTTCCGCGCTGTAGAAGCCGGGATTGCCGGACGCGAATTTGCGGCCCTGTTCCTGCACCTGCTCGTAGGACGACATCGCGGAATGGTCGTAGTGCCGCATGCCGCGCGGGTCTTCGTAGACGACGCGTTCCAGCTTCGGGCAGCGCGACTTGATTTCCAAAAGCTTGTCGACCTGCTCCTGGTCCTCGGTCACGGCGAAGCGGATCTCCGCGTGGTCGAATACGAAGCGCATCTCCTCGGCGACCGCGTCCTGATAGACCGGCACCGGCACCGCGCCCAGCGCCTGGGCCGCCACGAAGGTCCAGTAGAGCCGCGGGCGGTTGTCGCCGACGATGGCGATCTTGTCGCCGCGCTTGAGCCCCATCAGATGCAGCCCGCAGGCCAGGTCGCGCACGTTCTGCTCGACCTCTTTCCAGGTCCAGGACTGCCAGATGCCGTAGGTCTTTTCGCGCGACGCCGGGCGGTCGGGCCGGGTCATGGCCTGGAAGCGCAGCAACTTGGGAAACGTGTCCGCCCAGGCCGGGCGATAGCCCGCGGCGGTCAATTCCGGGCGATAACCCGCGGCGGTCAGTTCCGGGCGATCGCCCGCCGCCGTCGATTGATTGGTGCCGCCGCTGGTCATGGCCCGTGCGTTCCCCCCTTTTTAAGGACAAACGACCGGGACCGGGCGATGTATTCCCGGCCGTTGGGTGCCGGGTGCGTCCGTGAAACGTTCGCCGATCCCTGTCCGGGCCGGCTTTGCCGCCGGCTCTCGAAGCTTCTATCCGTTCCGCGACACCTAACTTATTGGCCGCAAAGGGTCAAGGCGACAGGCGCGATTCCGGCGGGCACATCCGCGCGAGGCGCGCTTCGGGCGGGGACGGGCGCGGCACGCTTTCCGTTTTGCGCCATTCTCCGCTATCGTCAGGCCAAGCCGCCCAAATCGAAGGTGAGGGAGAGCGCCAGTGTCCGTGACCGGCCATGACACGATGAAGACCCGCCGCACCATCAAGGTCGGCGCGGATTCCTATGATTATTTCAGCCTGGAGGCAGCCTCCAAGGCGGGGCTCGGCGAGCTTTCGCGCCTACCCTATTCGCTGAAAGTGCTGCTGGAAAACCTGCTGCGCTACGAGGACGGGCGCAGCGTCACGGTGGACGACGCAAAGGCGGTGGCCCTGTGGTTGAAGGAGCGCAAATCCACGCGCGAGATCGCCTATCGCCCTGCGCGCGTCCTAATGCAGGACTTCACCGGCGTGCCGGCGGTGGTGGACCTGGCGGCGATGCGCGACGCCATGAACGCGATGAAGGGCGACCCGCGCAAGATCAATCCCCTGTCGCCGGTCGATCTGGTGATCGACCATTCGGTGATGGTGGACCAGTACGGGGGCCCAGGCGCGTTCCGCAAGAACGTCGAGCTGGAGTTCCAGCGCAACAACGAACGCTACGAGTTCCTGCGCTGGGGCGCGACGGCTTTCGCCAATTTCCGCGTGGTGCCGCCGGGCACCGGCATCTGCCACCAGGTGAACCTGGAATACCTGGCGCAGGTCGTCTGGACCGCGATCGACGCGGGCAAGACCGTAGCCTATCCCGACACGCTGGTCGGCACGGACAGCCATACCACCATGGTCAACGGACTGGCGGTGCTGGGCTGGGGCGTGGGCGGCATCGAGGCCGAAGCCGCGATGCTGGGCCAGCCGGTGTCGATGCTGATCCCCGAGGTGGTCGGCATGAAGCTGACCGGCGCCTTGCGCGAAGGCACCACCGCGACCGACGCGGTGCTGACCGTCACGCAGATGCTGCGCAAGAAAGGCGTGGTGAACAAGTTCGTCGAGTTCTACGGGCCCGGCATGCAGGCGTTGTCGCTGGCCGACCGCGCCACCATCGCCAACATGGCGCCGGAATACGGCGCCACCTGCGGCTTCTTCCCGATCGACGCCGAGACCATCCGGTATCTCAAATTCACCGGCCGGGACCCCAAGCGCGTGGCGCTGGTCGAGTCCTATGCCAAGACGCAGGGCATGTGGCGCGACGCGAGTTCGCCCGATCCGGTGTTCACCGACACGCTGGACCTGGACCTCGGCACGGTCGAATCCTCGCTCGCCGGGCCGAAGCGCCCGCAGGACCGCGTGGCCCTAGGCAAGGTCAAGGAAAGCTACGAGACCGCGTACAAGGAAGCGCCGGGCGAGAAATCGGCGCAGCCGATCAAGGTCGCGGGCACCAACTACGCGATCAAGCACGGCGACGTGATGATCGCGGCCATTACGTCTTGTACGAATACGTCCAACCCCTCGGTGCTGGTGGCCGCGGGGCTCTTGGCGCGGAATGCCCGGGCCAAGGGCCTGACGGTGAAGCCCTGGGTCAAGACCTCGCTGGCGCCGGGCTCGCAGGTCGTGACCGACTATCTGGACGCGGCCGACCTGTCGAAGGACCTGGACGCGCTGGGCTTCAACCTGGTGGGTTACGGCTGCACGACCTGCATCGGCAATTCGGGCCCGCTGAACGAGCCGATTTCCAAGGCGATCGACGGGGGCAATCTTGTGGTCGGCTCGGTTTTGTCGGGCAACCGCAACTTCGAGGGCCGCGTCAATCCGCAGACCCGCGTGAACTACCTGGCCTCGCCGCCGCTGGTGGTTTCGTATGCGCTGGCCGGAACGCTCGCGATCGACTTGACCAAGCAGCCGATCGGCCAGGGCAAGGACGGCAAGGATGTCTATCTGAAGGAGATCTGGCCGTCGAACGCGGATATCCGCGCGGTGATCGACAAGGTGTTGAGCCCGCAGATGTTCCGCAAGCGCTACGACAACGTGTTCGACGGCCCGCCGGAATGGAAGAAGATCAAATCCAAGCCGGGCCTGACCTACGGCTGGGATCCGGGCAGCACCTATGTGCAGAACCCGCCCTATTTCGTCGACATGCCGAAGGAGCCGAAGCCGCTCGAGGACGTCCGGGGCGCGAAGGCGCTGGCGGTTCTAGGCGACAGCATCACCACCGACCACATCTCGCCGGCCGGCAACATCAAAAGCGCCAGTCCCGCCGGCGAGTACCTGATGAGCTTCCAGGTCACCAAGCAGGACTTCAATTCCTACGGCGCGCGGCGCGGCAACCACGAAGTGATGATGCGCGGCACTTTCGCCAATATCCGCATCAAGAACGAGATGGCGCCGGACACGGAGGGCGGCGTCACCAAGATGTCGCCCACCGGCAAGGTCGAGCCGATTTACGACGCGGCGATGAAATTCGCCAAGGACAAGACCCCGCTGGTCGTGTTCGCCGGCAAGGAATACGGCACCGGCTCGTCGCGCGACTGGGCGGCCAAGGGCACGGTGCTTCTGGGCGTCAAGGCGGTGATCGCCGAGAGCTTCGAGCGCATCCACCGCTCCAACCTGGTGGGCATGGGCGTGTTGCCGTTGGTGTTCAAGGACGGCATGACGCGCAAGGACCTGAAGCTGGACGGCAGCGAAACCTTCGACATCGCCGGCATCGCTGAGGGCATCAAGCCGGGCATGGACATGGCGATGACCATCCACCGGCAGGGCGGCAAGAGCGAGAAGGTCACGCTGCTATGCCGCGTCGATACGCTGGACGAGGTCGAGTATTACCGCCACGGCGGCATCCTGCATTTCGTGCTGCGCGGGCTGCTCAAGGCGAAGTGACCGGAAGCGTGGCTGAATCACCCCAACGTGATTGGCCGGTGATGAAGCCAGGAACCTATGGTCCTGATATGAAATCGCTCGCAGCAGCCCTGATTCTAGCCGGTGCGGTTGTCGCCGCCTCTGCGGTCGCGCCCGCCCCGGCGGCGGACGACCGCAACCTGACGGTGGTGGAGTTGTTCACCTCGCAGGGCTGCTCGTCCTGCCCGCCGGCCGAGGCGTACCTGGGCGAGCTCGCCAAGCGCCCCGATCTTCTGGCGCTCGAGCAGCATGTCGACTACTGGGACTATATCGGCTGGAAGGACCCGTTCGCCTCGGCGGCGGCGACCGACCGCCAGCGCCGCTACAACAAGCGGCTCGGCCGCGGCTATGTCTACACGCCGCAGATCGTGATCGACGGCGTGAGCGAGGCCGTGGGCTCGGAGCGCCGGGCGGTTGAAAACTCGATCGAGGCCGCGCGCGGCCAGCCGCGCCAACACGTCGCCATCCGCGTCACCAATTCCGCCGATGGCAGGCTGGCCGTGGCGTTGCCGAAGGGCGAAACCCGCGCCGGCTTGTGCGACGTGATCCTGGTGGGCTACGACCGCGAGCA
>JAHFPH010000097.1:0-6853 GCA_023266845.1 Rhodospirillaceae bacterium | reverse complement strand
CCCCTTGGCGCTGATCCAAAACCGGCGCTAGATATTCCCAGGACTTGAGGTCCGGGGAGCACGCCATGACCACCAAATTGCTGATCGCCGGCGATTGGCGCCAGGCCGCCTCGGGCGGCACGCTGGCCGCGATCGACCCGAGCGACGGGACCGAATACGCGCGCATCGGCCGCGGCGGGGCCGAGGATATCGACCGCGCGGTCAGGGCCGCGCGCGCGGCTATGGACGGCGCCTGGGGCAAAATGCCGGCGGTCGAGCGCGGGCGGTTGATGATGAAGCTGGCCCGGGCGATCGGCGAGCGCACCGAGGAGCTGGCGCGGATCGAGGCCAGGGATTGCGGCAAGCCGCTGAAGCAGGCCAGGGCCGACGCCGTGGCCTGCGCGCGGTATTTCGAGTTCTACGCCGGCGCCTGCGACAAGCTGCACGGCGAGACGATCCCGTTCCTTGAGGGCTTTACCGTGCTGACGCTGCGCGAGCCGCACGGCGTCACCGGCCATATCATTCCCTGGAACTATCCGATGCAGATCCTGGGGCGCAGCATCGGCGCGTCGCTAGCCGTGGGCAACGCCTGCGTGCTGAAACCGGCCGAGGACGCGTCGATGTCGTCCTTGCGCATCGGCGAGTTGGCGACCGAGGCCGGGTTCCCGCCCGGCGCGCTCAACGTCGTGCCTGGTCTGGGCGAGGAGGCGGGTGCCGCGCTGTGCGCACATTCCGGCGTCGATCATCTGTCCTTCACCGGCTCGCCCGAGGTCGGCACGCTGGTGCAACAGGCGGCCGCGCGCCACAACGCGCAGGCGACGATGGAGCTGGGCGGCAAGTCGCCGCAGCTGGTGTTCGCCGACGCGGACCTCGAGGCCGCCCTGCCCTTCATCACCGGCGCGATCATCCAGAACGCGGGCCAGACCTGCTCGGCCGGCAGCCGCCTTTTGATCGAGCAATCCGCCTTCGACCGCGTAGCCGACGCGGTGGCGGCGCGGTTCAAGGCGCTGCGCGTCGGGCCCTGGGACATGGATTTGGATTGCGGACCGCTGATCAACCGGGCGCAGAAAACGCGCGTCGACGGCTTTATCGGCGGGGCGCTGAGGGACGGCGTGGCCAAGCTGGCCGAAGGCACGATCGCGCCCAACACCCCGCCCGGCGGCTACTACGTCGCGCCCAGCTTCTTCGGCCCGGTCAAGCCCGACAGCAGGCTCGGCCAGGAAGAAGTATTCGGGCCCGTGTTGGCCGCCATGCGCTTCGCCGACGAGGACGAGGCGCTGCGGATCGCCAACGGCACGCCCTATGGGCTGGTGGCCTCGGTGTGGACCAGGGACGGCGGGCGGCAGATGCGCCTTGCCCGGGCGCTCAAATGCGGCCAGGTGTTCATCAACAATTTCGGCGCCGGCGGCGGCGTGGAGCTGCCGTTCGGCGGCGTGAAGCGTTCGGGCTTCGGCCGCGAGAAGGGCTTCGAGGCGCTCAACGGGTTTTCGGTGCTCAAGACCGTCGCGATCAAGCACGGGTAAGAAGCGATCCTCATGCTTCGACAGGCTCAGCATGAGGATCGGCTATTGTCCTCATCCTGAGCGTGTCGAAGGATGAGGACAACGGGAACAGCCAGCGGAGGAATTGATGCGTCTGAAAGACAAGGTCGCGGTCATCACCGGGGCGGGATCGGGTTTCGGCGAGGGCATGGCGCGGCTGTTCGCCGAGGAAGGCGCCAGGGTCGTGATCGCCGACATTAACGAGACCGGCGGCAAGCGCGTGGCCCAGGTGATCCAGCAGCAGGGCGGCCAGGCGGTGTTCCAGAAAGCCGACGTGTCGAAGGACGCCGAGGTCAAGGCCCTGGTTGACGCGGCGGTGAAGCAGTTCGGCCGCGTCGACATCATGGTCAACAACGCGGGTTACACCCACCGCAACCAGCCGATGCTGAACGTGAGCGAGGCCGAGTTCGACAAGGTGTTCGCGGTCAACGTCAAGTCGATCTACCTGGCGGCGCGCCATGCCGTGCCCGTGATGCGCAAGCAGGGCGGCGGGGTGATCCTCAACACCGTGTCGACCGCGGCGGTGCGGCCGCGGCCGGGTCTCACCTGGTACAACAGCAGCAAGGGCGCGGCGCAGGTCATGACCAAGTCGATGGCGGCCGAGCTCGCGCCCGACAAGATCCGCGTCGTCGCGGTCAACCCGGTGATCGGCGAGACCGGCATGTTGGAGCATTTCATGGGCGTGCCGGACACGCCGGAGAACCGCAAGAAGTTCCTGGCCACGATTCCGATGGGCCGCATGAGCACGCCCAAGGACGTGGCCCGCGCCGCGCTGTTCCTCGTCTCCGACGAAGCCGAATTCCTGACCGGCGTGTGCATGGAAGTGGACGGCGGGCGCTGCATCTGACGCGCCCCACGCGATCTGCCCCCGGCGCAAGCAAACTGCTCGCAAAGCGCGCGCAATTTGCGGGCGTTTTGCCAATAGTTTCACCTGCTTCCCGTGCATTGCTGCAATGCAGCATCGGACGCTGACTCGCGCCCGCGACGGGCTATTCTTCGCGCCACGTCGAGCATGACGCTTAGGGAGGACCGCCGAAGCACTTGAACCTCAACTCAAGGAGCTCGCTATGCGGTCTTACGACGAACTTTACGGTCTGTTGCCCGAGGAGAAATCCGGGCAGGTCGACCTCTTCAGTCCGATCGATCGGCTTGCCATAGAGCGCTGGGCGCGCGAGGAACGCGCCAGGATCGTCGGCGCGCAGCTGGCCCGGGGCTTCGCGTGGGCCGCCGTCCAGGCGCGCAAGGCGTTGGGCGCGCTGCGCCACGCGTTCACGAAACCGGACGCGCGCACGGCCTGAACGTCGCAAGCGGCGGCGCAGCGCAGCTACTGCCATATCCTGACAGCATTTGGTGGTAGCATCCGCCCCTTGCCCGGGGGTCGCCTTCCGTGTCGCGCGCCGAACGTCTTCTCGACCTGATCCAGATTCTTCGCCGCCACCGCCAGCCGGTCAGCGGCCGTACGCTGGCGGATGAGCTCGGCATCAGCCTGCGCACGCTGTACCGCGATATCGCCACGTTGCAGGCACAGGGCGCCAGCATCGACGGCGAGCCCGGGCTCGGCTACATCCTGCGCCCCGGCTTCATGCTGCCGCCGCTGATGTTCGCGGAAGAGGAGATCGAGGCGCTGGTGTTGGGCTCGCGCTGGGTCGCCGCCCGGGGCGACACGCGGTTGGGCGACGCCGCGCGCAACGCGCTCGCCAAGATCGCGGCGGTGCTGCCGGAAGATCTGCGCGACGATCTGGATGCCTCGGCGCTGCTGGTCGGTCCGGGTGCCTGGATCGCCGCCGGCGACGCCGAGCTCGCGGCGATCCGCCAGGCGATCCGGCGCGAACGCAAGCTCGCCATCACCTATCGCGTGCCCGGCGCCAAGGAGACGCGACGCACGATCTGGCCGTTCGCGCTGGGATTTTTCGATCGCGTGCGCGTGGTGGCCGCGTGGTGCGAAATGCGCAAGGGCTTCCGCCATTTCCGCACCGACCGGATCGCGGCGCTGACCGTAACCGAGGCGCGCTATCCGCGCCGGCGCCAGGCGCTGCTGAAGCAATGGCGCGAGATCGAAGGCGTTCCGCCGCAATAGCTTCGCACGCTGCTGCCAAAAACTGACAGCATATCAGCGTAGGGTCGGCGCGCTCCAACGGAAAGGACCAGCGCCATGCCTGATTTCAAGTTCGTCATCCTCTATGTCGATAACCCGCCCACCAGCACCGCTTTCTATGCCGGGTTGCTGGGGCGCGAGCCGGTCGAAGCCTCGCCTAGCTTCGCCATGTTCGCCCTAGAGTCGGGCGTCATGCTGGGATTGTGGTCGCGCCACACCGTCGAACCCGCCGCCGCGGCTGCGGGCGGCGGCGGCGAGGTCGCGTTCACGGTGGAAGATGCCGCCGCGGTTCGCGCCGTTCATGCGGATTGGCGTGGGCGCGGATTGCGGATCGCCCAGACGCCCACCGCCATGGATTTCGGCCACAGCTTCGTGGCGTTCGACCCCGACGGGCACCGCCTGCGGGTCTTCGCTCCGGCCGCGTAGTGACCGGGAACTGGATCGCCGTGGCCGCCGCCGCGCATGTGCGCCGCGGCCGCCGGGCGGGTTTCACGCAGGTCTGCCACGGCAAGACGCCGCCGCTTGGCCGCATACGGCCGGGCGACCGTGTCGCCTATTACTCGCCGGTGACGGAATTCCGCGGCAAGGAAAAGCTGCGGGCGTTCACGACGATCGGCGTGGTGATGCCGGGCGAGCCCTATCAAGCCGACATGGGCGGCGGTTTCCACCCGTTCCGGCGCGACGTGCGATGGCTGCGGGCGAAGCAGGCGCCGATCCAGCCGCTGCTCGGCGCACTGGAATTCGCGGACGGCAAGCGCAATTGGGGCTATCAAATGCGCTTCGGGCTGTTCCCGATCGGCGAGCGCGACATGCGGACCATCGCGGCGGCGATGGAAGCTGAACTGACTTGACGCCGAATGGCGGGCAAAACAAAACCGCCGGGGATCGCTCCCCGGCGGTTGGCGTTTGGCAAAGGCTGTTTCGGTTACTTGCGGTCGCCGAACAGCTGCATCAGCATGATGAAGATGTTGATGAAGTCGAGGTACAGCGTCAGCGCGCCCATGATCGACTTCTTGGCCGCGACCTCTTCGCCGTCGGCCGCGAAATAGATCTCCTTGATGCGCTGGGTGTCGAAGGCGGTCAGGCCCACGAACACCACCACGCCGATCACCGAGATGGCGAACTGCAGCGCCGAGCTTTGCAGGAACAGGTTGACGAGGCCGGCGATCAGGATGCCGATCAGCCCGGCGAACAGGAACCCGCCCATGCTGGTCAGGTCGCGCTTGGTGGTATAGCCGTACAGGCTCATCGCCGCGAACGTGGCCGCGGTGATGAAGAACACCCGCGCGATGCTGGTGCCGGTATAGACCAGGAAGATCGACGCGAAGGCGACGCCGTTCAGCGCCGCGTAAACCCAAAACGCGGCCTGCGCGGTCGACGCGCTGATCGAATTGATGCGGTAGCTCAAGAAAAACACCAGCCCGATCGGCGCCAGGATCGCCACCCACAGCAGCGGGGTGCCGAACACGGCCTGTTGGATCGCCTGGTTGCTGGCGACGAACGCGGCCACGATCCCGGTCAGCGCCAGGCCCGAGGCCATGTAGTTGTAGACCCGGAGCATGTAGCTGCGCAGGCCGACATCGACATCCGCCGCAGCGGCTTCGGTGCGAGTCATCCACCTGCGATCTTGGAGAGCCATCTTTTCCTGCCCTTTCCGTGGAGCCAAATCCAGCGGCCCGATTTGCCGCGCTTGTTGCAGGGAAATATGGGTGACCCGGCATCTTTAATCAATGGCGAACGGGGTTTCCGTAGTGTTACGGTGTTTTAATCCCACCCGCCTATTCCCGGCGAAATACGCGCCAGATCAATGGCTTGACGCGCAAGGACGGTTACAGCCGGGTCGGCGGCTCCTCGGGATTGGCGCGCGGCTCCAGCGGATAGGTCCGCGGCGGCCGGCGGCGGATCAGGATATCGCCGTCCGGCGTGACCACCGGCGGGTCGAACACGGGGAAGGAATGCAGCAATTGTTGCAGGGTGCGCAAAACGCGGTCGGCCTGGTCGATCATGCGCTCCTGCGGATTGGGCTCGTAGCGCGGATCGTAGCGCGGCGGCATGGGTTGTTGCGCCAAAGCCAGTCCCGGGACCAGAACGACGGCAAGAAAAGCCAGACTCCGCGCGGCGCGCATGGCGGTTCCCCTTCTGGACGCACCCTCTCAGCCTGCGATCTTACTGGCCGAAACTGAACCAGGGCTGAACGGCGGCAGTGTCGCAGTCTGGATTTCCGCGATGGATGGGGGAGCGGACAGTGTCACGATCCGGTCAGACGACCGACTCTGACCCTGAACGGACCTTCTAATTGAAGTCAGGTTGTCATTTGATCGCCTCGACAGCGGCCGACGTGGACCTGTAGCTTGTGCAGCAAATCTATACATCAAGAAGGTGCGGTCGTGGCTGGCGACTCTTTCTACAGAGACCATTGGATCAATATCGACCGGGACAGGTTGGATCGATATCAGCGCATGTTCCAATGGAATGCAGCTTCATCGGCTCTTTATGAACCTGCAGACATTCGCCTTGGGCACATCGTTGCCGACTTCGGCTGTGGTCCGGGCCATACGGCGATCGAAATCGCTAAGTGGGTTGGGTCGGGCGGTCATGTGCATGCGCTGGACATCAATTCAGACTTTGTCGCTCAATCACGGAAAAACGCGAACGCAGCCGGCGTTGGCGACAGGGTCACTGCACATCAATGTGATGGTTCCATATTGCCGTTGCCGGACGAGTCTCTGGATCGGCTGACCACACGAAATACCATCATCTATGTGGATGATCCGGAACGCACGATACGCGAGTTCCGGCGCGTCCTTGGAGCCGGTGGCAGGGTGCATGCTATCGAAGGTGATTGGCCAATGATGGTCATCGAGCCTGTCCCCTTCAAAGATTGGGTCGCCTTTGTAAACGCTGCAAGCCACGCATGTCGGACGCCAGACATTGGCAGGAAGCTTTACGGCTTAATGGGACTAGCTGGTTTCTCCGACATCGACGTTCAGGTGGTCACCCGCCCCGACACTGATGGCAGACTGCTGCCGATGATTAAGAATATGGCGGGATACGCTCGGGGCAGTGGCAAGACCAACGATGCCGTTATTGAAAAAATCCTTTCCACTATTGAGCAGGCTATATCGGCCGGGAGCTACCTGGCTCTCGCGCCTCAGTTCGTCGTGACCGCGACCCGCTGACCGGAGACTATGTCGTCTTCTGGCACATCTCGGGCGGCATGGTCGGCGCAGTTAAGGTC
>JAHFPH010000096.1 GCA_023266845.1 Rhodospirillaceae bacterium | reverse complement strand
TTGAACACGGTGTGCGCCGCGTAGGTCGCGTAGATCTCGGGCCGGTCCTTGAGCGGCGCGGTCAGCGCCGTGTCGACGATGCTGGGCACGATGGCGTTCACCCGTACGCCGGCGCCGCCGACCTCCGACGCCAGGCCCCGCACCAGCTGGATGATTGCGGCCTTGGTGGCGGCGTAGACGCCCAAACCCGGCTCCAGCGTCATCGCGCGCATCGACGAGCAGGCGATCAGGCTGCCTCCGCCCTGCCCGGCCATCATCCGTCCGAAGGTCTTCAGGAACCTGAACGTGCCGCCCAGGTTCAGGCCCACGACGCGGTCGAAATCATCGTCGGTGTAATCGAAAATGCGCTTGCGGATGTTGAGCGCGGGCGTGGTGAGCGCGATGTCCAGCCGCTTGTGGTGGGACCTAACCGCCGCAGCCAGGCGATCGATATCGGCCGCGCCGGCCGCATCGACGACATGCGATTCCACCGCGCCCTTGGCCGCGGCGATGCGCGCGGCGGTTTCTTTCACGCCCGCCGCGTCGTGGTCGGCGCAAATGATCTTGGCGCCCAGCGCCGCCATCACTTCGGCCGATGCCCGGCCGATGCCCGAGGCCGCGCCCAGCACCAGCGCGGTCTTCCCGGTCAGGTCGAACAAGCGGCGATACCGCTGAAAGCGGTCGGCGGCTTCACCGGTCATGCCAGTCTCCCAGGGCTAGGTTGTACGATGTCTGATGACATGGTATTTCTCCGGCTGCAATAACAGGCGGCTGCCGGACAAACCGGCGGCGATGGCCGGGCCCGACGCAACTCCGGCCCAATCTATCGAACGGCGCGCATCCAAGCGCGCTTTGAGTTAGGGGAGGAATCCATGACCAAACTATATCTGGCATTGACGGCTAGCGTTTGCGCCATTGTCCTGTCGGCGGGCGGGGCGATGGCGCAGACCACCCTGAAATACGGCCACTACAACGCCGAATCCCATCCCGTGCACAAGGCCTCGGTGCAATTCGCGGCCAATGTCGAGAAACGCACCAACGGCGCGGTCAAAATCCAGATCTTCCCGAACAACGCGCTGGGCGCGCCGCCGGAGATCCTGGAGCAGACGCGCAACGGCGTGGTCGACATCGCGATCCCGACCTCGGGCCAGCTCGACAAGTACGACAAAGCCTTCGCGGCGCTGATGATCCCGTTCGCCTTCGCCGACTTGGATCACGCGCGGCGCACGATGGACGGCCCGATGCGCAAATGGCTCGAGCCGCGCGCCGAGAAGATCGGCTTCGAGGTCATCGGCGTGTGGGAATACGGCTTCCGCCACCTGACCAACAGCAAGAAGCCGATCATGAAGCCGGACGACGTGAAGGGTCTTAAGATCCGCACGCCGCCGGAAATCCAGCTTTCCGCCGCGATGGCGGCGCTGGGCGCCAACGTGCAGAAGATCAATTTCCCCGAATTGTACCTGTCGCTGTCGCAGGGTGTGGTGGACGGCGAGGAGAACCCGATCGCCACTATCCACAGCGCCAAGTTCTACGAGGTGCAGAAATACTTGACGCTCACCAGCCACATGTACCAGGCGATGTTCCATGTGGTGAACGCGGGCGCGTGGAAAAAGCTGAAGCCCGACCAGCAGAAGATCATGCGCGAGGAATCGGCGGCGGCCGGCAAGCTGACCCGCGAGCTGCTGCAAAGCGAGGAAGCCGGCCTGATCGAAGACCTGAAGAAAAAGGGCATGCAGGTGATCAAGCCCGAGCTGGCGCCGTTCAAGGCGGCGATGGGACCGGCGAACGAGGAGATCAAGAAATTCGCCGGCGCGGACAACGTGACGCAGTTCATGAAGTTCGTGGACGAAGCGCGCAAGAAGTAGCCGGACCGGCTTTTCCGGCCATCGGAACCCCGCCGCCGGGGCGACAGGGATAACCGCGCCATGCTGGTGCTGCTGATCTTCAGCGTCCTTGTCGTCCTGATCCTGGCGGGGTTTCCGATCGCGGTGGCCATGGGGCTGACGGCGGTCGGGTTCTTCATCGGCCTGGGCGAGCCGCGCATGCTCGGCGCGATGGCGCAGCGCATGTATGCCTCGGTCTCATCGGTGCCGCTGCTTGCCATCCCCTTCTTCATCCTCGCCGGCAACCTGATGAACGTCGGCGGCATCACCGACCGGATTTTTTCGTTCGCGCGCACGCTGGTGGGCCATATACGCGGCGGGTTGGCGCATGTCAGCGTGCTGGCCTCGATGCTGTTCGCCGGGGTCACCGGCGCGGCGCTGGCCGAGGCCATGGGCCTGGGCGTGGTCGAGATCAAGGCGATGGACGCCGCTAAGTTCGACCGGCCGTTCTCGGCCGCGGTGGTGGCGTCGTCGTCCACCATCGGTCCTGTGATCCCGCCTTCGATTCCCATGGTGATCTACGGCGCGCTGGCCGAGGTGTCGGTCGGCGCGCTGTTCCTGGGCGGGGTGGTGCCCGGCGTGTTGATGGGACTGGGCATCATGCTGGTGATCTACGCGCTGGCGCGGCGGCGGTCCTATCGCAGCGAGCCGCGCGCGACCGTCGGCCAGATCATACGCTCGTTCTTCGACAGCCTGCTGGGGCTGTTGACCCCCGTGGTGATCATGGGCGGCATCCTGGGCGGCGTGTTCACGCCGACCGAGGCGGCGGTCGCCGCCGTCGCCTATGCGATGGTGATCGGCGCGATCGTCTATCGCGAGCTCGACCTGCAGCGGCTGGCGAAGATTCTGTGGGAAACGGTCGAGCAGACCGTGCGCGTGATGTTCATCATCTCCGCGGCGGGCATGTTCGGCTGGCTTTTGGTCTATATCCGCGCGGCGGAGGAAGTGGTCATGCTGCTGACCACCGTCACCACCAGCCCCGCCATGATCCTGTTGATTTTCAACGTGGTGCTGCTGGTGCTGGGATGCTTCATGGAGGGCATCGCCATCATGCTGCTGACGATTCCGATATTCATGCCGGTGCTGGCCAAGTTCGGCATCGACCCGGTGCATTTCGGCGTGGTGATGACGTTGAACCTGATGATCGGATTGCTGACCCCGCCGGTCGGCATGGTGCTGTATGCGGTGTCCACGATCGCCGAAGTGCCGATCGTCAAGCTGGTGCGCGAGCTTTTGCCCTTCATCGTCATTCTGGTCGGCGTCCTTTTGCTGATCACCTACGTGCCCGCGCTGGTGACATGGCTGCCGAACACGCTGATGGGGACCGGCCGGTGAAGGCGATCGAGAACCATATCGGATGGGCGTTGCGCGCGGTTTGCGTGACCCTGTTCGCCGGCATCATGCTGATGATGATGGCGATCGTGTTCAATCGCTTCGTCGTGATCGCCAGCACGGATTGGAGCGACGAGATCATCGAATTGATGATGGTCTGGATGGTGTTCTGCGGCTCGGCCGAGGTGTGGCGCATGCGCCAGCATTTCTACGTCGAGATCGTGCCGGCCGCGATGGCCGCCACCCGCCATGCCTGGGCCTATCGGGTGTTCATCGTCGCGGCCAGCCTCGCGTTCATCGCGATCTTCACCTACCAGTCCTTCGACCTTTTCATGCGCGCGGTGGACGAATCGCCCTATTTCTCGCTGCCGCGGCGGCTGTGGTACGGCGCCCTGCCGCTGAACGGCGCGTTGATGATGCTGTTCTCGCTGCGCGAGCTGTACGAGATGGTGGCGCCCCCGCGCGCCGCTGCGTGAGGCGAACGCCCGGCATGGGAAATTGACCCGCGCCGAAACCGGGGGCTATCCTTGGCTGTGGGCAACCGGCAATGCCGGACGCCCGATGATCGGGGGAGAAAATCCATGAGGTCGTTGTTGCATCGCTGCATCGCCGCCCTGGCGATCGCCATGTGGTTCAGCGCTGCGCAGGATGCATTGGCCCAGGGCGCGCCCGCGGGCATCGGCAAGATCGAGACCATCGTCGTCCTCTATCTCGAGAACCGCAGCTTCGATCATCTGTTCGGAAATTTCCCCGGCGCCAACGGCCTGGCCAAGGCCAGCAAGGCCGCGATCCAGACCGACGAAAACGGCAAGCCATACGCCGAGCTTCCCGGCCCGCTGGACTTAAGGTCCGCTTCCAAACCGCGCTACGACAAGCTGCCGGCGACGCTGGCCAACCGGCCGTTCAGGCTTAACGACTATTACCGGATGGACGAGCTGATGGGCAGCCTGATCCACGCCTTCCACACCCAGCAGGACCAGATCAACGGCGGCAAGATGGACCATTTCGCCGCCTATTCCGACGCCAAGGGCTATGCCATGGGCTATTGGGACGGCTCGACCCTGCGCTTGTGGAAATACGCCAAGGACTACACGCTGGCCGACAATTTTTTCCATGCGGCGTTCGGCGGATCGTTCCTGAACCATTTATGGCTGGTGTGCGCCTGCACGCCCAAATACCCGAACGCGCCGAAAGACCTGGTGGTCAAGCGCGACGCCGGCGGAAAACTGGTCAACGAAGGCTACGTCACCGAGGACGGCTACGGCGTCAACACGATGGAGCCGGTCGGCGGTCCGTTCGGCCGGACCACCAAGCCCGAGCGGCTGCTGCCGGTCCAGGACATGCCGACCATCGGCGACCGGTTGAGCGCAAAGAACATCGCCTGGGCATGGTATTCCGGCGGCTGGCGCGAGGCCGAGGCAGGCAAGGAAAAACCTGGCAGCTTCGCCTATCACCATCAGCCTCTCGCCTTCTTCAAGCGCTTCCAGCGCGGCAATCCCGATCGCGACAAATATCTGAAGGATCTGGAGGATTTCGAGAAGGACATTGTCGCCGGCAAGCTGCCGCCGGTGGCGATCTACAAGCCGCGCAGCGGCATCAACCAGCATCCCAGCAACAGCGACGTTGTCAGCAGCGACGCGCATGCCGCCGATATCCTGGACAAGCTGGTGAAAAGCCCGCAATGGCCGAAAATGGTCGTGATCGTCACCTATGACGAGAACGGCGGGTTCTGGGACCATGTGGCGCCGCCCAAGCGCGACCGCTGGGGGCCGGGCGCGCGCGTGCCGACGGTGATCGTGTCGCCCTTCGCCAAGAAGGGCCATGTGGACCACACGAGCTACGACACCACGGCGATCCTGAAGCTGATCGAGGCGCGCCACGGCCTGGCTGCGCTCGGCACGGCCGATGCCGCCGCCAAGCCGCTGACCGGAGCGTTGCAGTTCTAGGCGCAGCACCGGTCCGCTATGATGCGGGCCGTGACCCGGATCGCCGCCAGCTACCGCATCCGCAGCGACGCGCGTTCGATCGAGGAGCGCGCCAAGGCGATCGCCGTGGAGCAAAGCGTCGAGATGCCGGTTGCGGCGATCGACGACCGCAAAGTGCTGGACGAGATCGTGGGCCGGGTCGAATCGATCGAGGACCGGCGCGACGGCACCTTCGCGGTGCGCATCGGCCTGGCCACCGCCACCACGGGCCTCGAGCCGGGACAGCTTTTGAACATGCTGTTCGGCAACTCCTCGATCCACGACGACGTGACGCTGGAAGACGCGGAATTCCCGGCCGAGATCGCCCGCGCTTTCGGCGGACCGCGCCACGGGCTCGCGGGCCTGCGCAAGCGCTGCGGCGCGCCAACCGGGACGAACGCGCGCGCCATGACCTGCTCGGCGCTGAAGCCGCAGGGCCTGCCCGCCGCCTCGCTGGCGAAGCTCGCGGGACGCATGGCCGAGGGCGGCATCGACTACATCAAGGACGATCACGGGCTCGCCGACCAGGCTTACAGTCCTTTTGCCGAACGGGCGCGCCATTGCGGCCGGGCGGTGCGCGCGGCCAACAAGGCCACGGGCGGCGCCACGCGCTATGTGCCGAGTCTGTCGGGCAACCTGGACCAGATGCGCGCGCAAATCCGCGCCACGCGCGACGAGGGCATCGATGCGCTGCTGATCGCGCCGATGGTGGCGGGTCTGGCCACGTTTCACGCGCTGGTGCGCGAGTTTCCCGACATGGGCTTCATGGCCCATCCGGCGATGGCGGGTGCCTCGCGCATCGCCCCGCCGCTTCTGATCGGCAAGCTGTTCCGCCTGTTGGGCGCCGACGCCACGATCTTCCCGAATCACGGCGGCCGGTTCGGTTATTCGCCGGCGACCTGCCGCGCGCTTGCCGCGGCCGCGCTAGGTTCGTTCGGGGCCCTGAAGCCCTGCGTGCCCGTGCCGGCCGGCGGCATGACCCTGGAGCGCGTGGGGGAAATGCTGGATTTCTATGGCTCCGACGTCATGCTATTGATCGGCGGCGGGCTGTTGGCGGCGCGCGAGAATTTGACCCGCGAGACCGCCGCCTTCGTCGGCCAAGTGACAGGTTTCGCGCGCAAACAGTGAGGCAATAGGCAAAGTGAGGCCATAGGCAATGGGAGTTTCGGCCTGGTTCCGCTCGGCCCTGCCCGGCTTCCGCTGGCACGGCGTGGAAGAGCGGCCCTACAAAGAGGAAGGCAGCGCGCCCTTCAAGGACATCTCGCGCCAGGTGCTGTTCGAGGATCCGGCGCTGAACTGCCAGCTGCGCTATTTCGAAATGAAGCCGGGCGGCTATTCCACGCTGGAACGGCACGAACACGTCCACGGCGTGGTGATTCTGCGCGGCCACGGCGAATGCATGGTCGGCGGCGAGGTGCGGCAGGTGAAGCCGCACGACCTGGTGCATATCCCGCCGATGACCTGGCACCAGTTCCGCGCCGCGCCCGGCGAGGCGATGGGGTTTCTGTGCATGGTCAACATGGCGCGCGACAAAGGCCAGCTGCCCGACGCGGCGCAGTTGAAGGCGCTTAGGTCCGACCCGCGCGTGGCCGCGTTCCTTTCCGGCAAGCGGTCCCAGGGCTGAAGCGCCAATGACCGACCTCAGGCCCATACCCGGCCCTTGCGCGTGGTTGGGCAAGGACATGGCGCGATCCTCGCGCTGGATACGACATCTGTCGCCAGCGTCGATCGGCGAGATCGACGCGGCGCTGAATTCCGTGCGCGGTCTGCCCTGGCAAAAGGTCGCGCGCGAGAACTTCCCCTTGCCCGGCCTGGACAACCAGATCGCCGAGATTCGCGAGGAGCTGGAGAACGGCTGCGGCATGGTCAAGCTCGCGGGCCTGCCGGTCGAACGCTATACGGCGGACGATTTGCGCCGCATCTGGTACGGGCTGGGCTGCCATTTGGGCGCGCCGGTGTTCCAGAACCGCAGCGGCGAGCTGATGCGCGACATACGCGACGAGGGCATGGGCATCGGCGAGCGCTATGGCCAGATCGAAAAGCAGGACGGCGACAAGTTCCTGTCGTCCTATGCGCGCACGCTCTCCAACGGCCAGTTGCGCTTCCATACCGACCGCTGCGACGTGGTGGGGCTGCTATGCGTGCGCCAGGCGAAATCCGGCGGGTTGAGCCGGTTGTGCAGCTCGGCCGCGGTGCATAACGAGATGTTGAAACGCCGGCCCGATCTGGCCGAGGCGTTGTACCAGGACATCCATCGCAGCCGCTTCGGCGAGGAAGCGAAAACGCCTGACGTGGTCTACAAGCTGCCGGTGTTCGGGGCGCGCGACGGCAAGTTCACCAGCCATTACTCGCTAACCTATATCGAAACGGCTGAGATGCAGCCGGGCGTGCCGAAACTGACGGATGCGCAGCGCGAGGCGATCGGCATGCTGATGGCGCTGGCGAACGAACTCAGCTTCGACATGAGCTTCGAGCCGGGCGACATGCAGTTCCTGAACAATCACGTCGTCTATCACGCGCGCACGGCGTTCGAGGATAATGCTTCGAGCGGCCAGGACCGTCTGCTCTACCGCCTGTGGCTGACCGTGCCGAACAACCGCGCGCTGCCCAAGGGCCACGAAGTGCTGTGGCGCGAGATCGAGGCCGGACGTCCGCGCGGCGGCATCGGACAATTCACGATGTAGTCCGCGTCCGGTTCAGGCGCTTGCGTCCTCGCGCGCCATGTCGGCGCATTTCTCCGCGATCATGATGACCGGCGAGTTGGTGTTGCCCGAGGTAATGGTCGGCATCACCGAGGCATCGGCGATGCGCAACCCCTCGACGCCGCGCACGCGCAGGCGTTCGTCCACCACCGCCATATCGTCCGGGCCCATTTTGCAGGTGCCGACGGGATGAAAAATCGTCGTGCCGATATCGCCGGCCGCCTTCGCCAGATCGGCGTCGCTTTGCAAGGCCGCGCCGGGCCGGAATTCCTCCGGCTCGAACCGTACCAGCGCCTTGGCTGCGGCGATGCGGCGCGTAAGACGGATGGCGGCGGCGGCGATGGACCGGTCCGCCGGCGTCGCCAGATAGTTGGGCCGGATCGAGGGATGGGCGCGCGGGTCGGCACTCTTGATCCTTATATGCCCGCGACTGGTCGGACGCAGATTGCACACCGAGGCGGTGAAGGCCGGAAACGGATGCAGCGGGTCGCCGAACTTGTCCAGGCTCAAGGGCTGGACGTGATATTGCAGGTTGGGCGTGTCGAAGCTGGGGTCGCTTTTGGCAAAGGCCCCGAGCTGGCTTGGCGCCATGGTCAGCG
The DNA here is from genome assembly GCA_023266845.1 of Rhodospirillaceae bacterium. Lineage (GTDB taxonomy): Bacteria > Pseudomonadota > Alphaproteobacteria > JAEULC01 > JAEULC01 > JAEULC01. Next base: position 5,641 of record JAHFPH010000096.1, on the reverse strand, counting down.
GCCCGCGCCGGAACAGGAAATACTCCAGCCCCATGCCGATCCGGCCGATCAGGCGGTTGGCGCGTTCGTTCAGCGTGCGCGTGTTCCTGACCTTGAACACGGTGCGGATTTGCAGATGATCCTGCAGATTTTCGCCCACGCCCGGCAGCTCATGGCGCACGGATATGCCGTGCTGCCGCAGCAGATCGCCCGGCCCTATGCCGGAGAGCTGCAAAAGCTGGGGCGAGCCGACCGCGCCGGTGGCAAGGATCACCTCGCCCCTGGCCTCGGCCGCATGCACCGCGTCGCCCTGCCAGAACTCGACACCGGTGACACGGGCGCCGTCCAGCCGAATCGATTTGACCTGGGCGCCGGTCATCACCTTCAGGTTGGAACGCGCCATGGCGGGGCGCAGGAACGCCTTGGACGTGCTCCAGCGCACGCCGCGTTTCTGGTTGACCTGGAAATAGCCGCAGCCCTCGTTGTTGCCGCGATTGAAATCGTCGGTCTTGGGAATGCCCAGTTCGGCCGCCGCCTCGCGGAACGCGTCGAGGATTTCCCAGGTCAGGCGCATTTCCTCCACGCGCCATTCGCCGCCCGCGCCGTGCGCGTCGCTGGCCCCGTGCGCGTGGTCTTGCGAGCGCTTGAAATAGGGCAGCACGTCGTCCCACGCCCACCCTGGATTGCCCATCTGCCGCCACTGGTCGTAGTCGCGCGCCTGGCCGCGCATATAGATCATGCCGTTGATCGACGAGCAGCCGCCGAGCACGCGCCCGCGCGGATAGTTGAGCGCCCGGCCGTTCAAGCCAGGCTCGGCCTCGGTCTTGAAACACCAGTCGGTGCGCGGGTTGTTCTGGGTGTAGAGATAGCCGATCGGGATGTGGATCCAGATGTAGTTGTCGCGCCCGCCCGCCTCGAGCAACAGCACGCTGGTCTTGGGATCGGCCGACAGGCGGTTGGCCAGCACGCAGCCCGCCGTGCCAGCGCCGACGATCACGTAGTCGAAACTGCCGGCCGAGGCCGGTTTCTGATCGCTGTCCGCCATGACGCAGAGAGGATTGTCGAAATCGGGCGGCGGCGCAATGGCTTCAAGCCGCGCCGCGATCCAGCACCGTATCGCCCGCCTCGATCGCGGCCGGCGCGATATCGGGCATGGCCTTCAGCTTTGCGTAATACGGCGTGAAATCGGGCCGCGTGGCGTCGAACAATTGCTGGAAGTCGCGAATCACGAAATAGGTCGTCTGGTAATCGTCGATCTTGTAGTCGGTGCGCATCACGCGCATCAGCTCGAATACGATGCGGTTGGGTTTCGGGCTTTCCAGGCAATAAATGCTTTCGCCTTTGGATGAAACGATGCCCGAGCCGTAGATGCGCGGCCCGTCCTTGCCTTGGATCAACCCGAACTCGACCGTGTACCAGTAGAGCCGCGCCAGGTGATGCAAGGCGCCGAGCCGCAGTGCCTTCAACCCGCCCTGGCCGTAGGCCTGCATGTAGTCGGCGAAGATCGGGTTCATCAGCATCGGCACATGGCCGAAAATGTCGTGGAACACGTCGGGTTCCTGCAGATAGTCGAGCTGGTCGGCCCGACGGATGAAGCAGGTCGAAGGGAATCTGCGATTCGCCAGATGCTCGAAGAACACCTCGTCCGGCACCAGGCCCGGCACGGCCACGATGCTCCAGCGCGTGGCTCGGCCGAGCGTGTCGTTCAAGCGGCGGAAATCGGGAATCCCGTCGGCGGCCACGCCCAGGCCCTTCAGCCCATCGAGGAATTCCTCGCAGGCGCGGTTCACCAGCACGCCGCTCTGGCGCTTGAACAGCGTGCGCCAGATCGCGTGCTGCTCGGCGGTATAGGCATTCCAGTCCTGCTGCATGGCGCCATCTTGTCCCTCCGCCAGGGCTGGGACAAGATGCGACGGGCGAGGCGAAGGGGGAGCCATGCTGAAACCGCATACGCCGCCGGGCATCGCTCCGCCGGCGGCGCTGTACGTGCACGGGATGGAGGCGCCGGTGAACGCGCGCTGGCTGTTCATCTCGGGCCAGGTGGGCGTGCATGCCGATGGACGCGTGGGCAAGGACGCGCGCGAACAGGCCGAGATCGTGTGGGCCAATATCCAGGCGATTCTCGCAAGCGCCGGCATGTCGGTACGCGATATCGTGAAACTTACGACCTATTCCGTGTCGCCCGACCACCTGAAGGCGCTGCGCGACGTGCGCGAGCGCGCGCTGGCCGGGCACAAACCCGCTTCAACCCTGCTGATCGTCGCCGGCCTCGCACAGCCGCACTGGCTGGTCGAGGTCGAAGCCTACGCCGCGAAAGTCTAGGCACGATGGCCCCGCCCAAGCTTCCGCGCCGTCGCTGGCAGGACATGACGACGGAGGAGTTCGCGGCGCTCGATGCGGGCCGCGTCATCGCACTTTTGCCCGTGGCGGCGATCGAACAGCACGGGCCGCATCTGGCGGTGGCGGTGGACGCGGCGATCGTCGACGGCATCGTCGACCGCGCGCTGGAGCTGATGCCGGCGGAGCTGCCGGTGACGGTCCTGCCCACGCAATCCATCGGCAAGAGCAACGAGCATATTTCCTTTCCGGGCACGCTGACCCTCGGCGCCGAGACCTTGACGCGGCTGTGGACCGAGATCGGCGACTCCGTCGCGCGCGCCGGCGTGCGCAAGCTGGTGTTCTTCAATTCGCATGGCGGCCAGCCGCAGGTGATGGAAATCGTCGCGCGCGAGCTGCGCGTGCGCCACGCAATGCTGGCCGTGTCGTCGAGCTGGTACGCGTTCGGCCTGCCCGAGGGATTGTTCCCGCCGGACGAGATCCGCCACGGCATCCATGGCGGCGCGATCGAGACGTCGATGATGCTGCATCTCAGGCCCGATCTGGTGCGCCGCGACAAGCTGGCCGATTTCCCCTCGCTCGGCCAGCGCATGGCGAAGGACTACAAACTGCTGGGTCCGACCGGCACGGCCAAATTCGGTTGGCAGACCCAGGACCTGAACCCGGCTGGCGCCGCCGGCAACGCGGCCGACGCCGACGCCCCGCGCGGCGCCAAGGTCGTGGACTTCGCCGCGCGCAAGCTGGTTGAGTTGCTGGAAGAAGTGCACCGCTTTCCGTTGTCGCAACTCGTCGTGCAACGGTGACGGGGCGGCACGATACTTGCTTTGATGTTACAATCCGCGATCGGAAGGCTTCGCGGGTCGCAGGGGAGAAAAACATGAAGCTTATGCGTTTGAATCTCGGACTGATTCTGGGCGCCGTTCTGGCCGGCGCGATGCCGGCAGGCGCGGCGGACAAGGTGACGTTCGCCACCAACTGGCGGGCGGAATCCGAGCATGGCGGCTTCTACCAGGCCATCGCCGACGGCACCTACGCCAAGTACAACCTCGACGTCACGATCCGCCAGGGCGGCCCGCAAAGCAACGAGCGCGCGTTGCTGCCCGCCGGCCGCATCGAGTTCCTGATGGGCGGCAACATGATCCAGGCCTTCAGCGCGGTGAAGGAGAACATTCCGACCAAGGTCGTGGCGGCGGTGATGCAGAAAGAGCCGCAATGCCTGATCGCCCATCCCGACCAGGGTTTCGACACGTTCGAATCGCTGAAGAAGGCCACGCTTTTGATCGGCAAGGGCGGGTTCAACAGCTACTACCAGTGGATGATGGCGGACCTGGGGTTCACCGAGGCGCAGGTCAAGCCCTATACCTTCAACCCGGCGCCGTTCCTGGCCGACAAGAAATCGGCGCAGCAGGGCTATGTGACCGCGGAGCCGTTCCAGATCGAGCGCCAGGGCGGCTTCAAGCCGAAGATCTTCCTGCTGGCGGATTTCGGCTTCGACACCTATGCGACCACGATCGAGACGCGCAACGACCTGATCGAGAAGAATCCCGATCTGGTGCAGCGCTTCGTCGATGCGTCGACGATCGGCTGGTACAATTACCTGTACGGCGACAGCAAGGCGGCGAACGAGCTGATCAAGAAAGACAACCCCGAGATGGACGACGCCCAGATCGCCTTTTCCATCCAAAAGATGAAGGAATACGGCATCGTCGACTCCGGCGACTCGCTGAAGATGGGCATCGGCGCGATGAGCGACGCGCGGAACAAAAGCTTCTTCGACAAGATGGTCAAGGCCAAGGTAGTCGACGCGGCGCTGGACTACAAAAAGTCCTACACCCTGCAATTCGTGAACAAGGGAGTGGGCGTCAATCTGCGCAAGCCATAGGCGCGATCGGCGCGGCGCAAGCGGGAAAGCGCCGGCCGCCGCCAGCGCCGCCCGGATCGCACGATGAGGCCGCCCGCTGAGCCCCTGGTGCGGCTTGCCGCCGTCGACAAGCGGTTCGCCACCGGCGTTCTCGCCCTCGAGAAACTCTACCTTTCGATCGGCGAGCACGAGTTCTTAAGCCTGCTTGGCCCCTCGGGCTGCGGCAAGAGCACCGCGTTGCGCCTGATCGCGGGCCTTGGCGAGCCCAGCGCCGGGCGCATCGAATGGCCGGGCGGTGTCGCCGGCCCCAACGCGCGCGACATCGGCTTCGTGTTCCAGGAGCCGACGCTGATGCCCTGGGCCACGGTGTTCGACAACGTCTATCTGCCGCTGCGCCTGCAGGGCGCGGCGCGCGCCGCCGCCGCGCCGGACGTAACGGCGACGCTGGCGATGGTGGGTTTGACCGGATTCGAAAAGGCCTATCCGCGCGAGTTGTCGGGCGGGATGAAGATGCGCGTGTCGATCGCGCGCGCGCTGGTCATGCGCCCGCGCCTGCTGTTGATGGACGAGCCCTTTGCGGCGCTGGACGAGATAACGCGTTTCAAGCTGAACAACGACCTGATCGAGCTGTGGCGCAGCCAAAGCTGGACCGTCGTATTCGTGACGCACAGCGTCTACGAGTCGGTCTATCTGTCGAGCCGGATCGTGGTGATGTCGCCGCGCCCCGGCCGCGTGGCCGCCGAGCATCGCATCGACGCGCCCTATCCGCGCACCGAGGAATTCCGCACCTCCACCATCTACAACGACTATTGCCGCGTGGTTTCGCGCAGCCTGGCCGTGGCCATGCAGGGAGCGGCGGCATGAAAGAAGCCGGAGTTCCGCTCGGCGAACGGACGCAGCGGCGCGAGCGCCTGCTGCGCGTCGTGTTGCCCGGCGCAATCGCCGTTCTGGCGCTGATCGGCTGGGATTTGCTGGTGCGGCTCAACGACTTGCCGCGCTACATCCTGCCGGGGCCGTTGCTGGTGGCCAAGACCCTATGGACCGATTGGGGCATCCTGTGGCCCGCCTGGCTGGTGACGGTCGAGTTCACCTTCATGGCGCTGGTGGTGGCGGTGATCGGCGGTGCCGGGCTGGCGCTGCTGTTCGCGCAGTCCAAATGGATCGAGTTCAGCTTCTTTCCCTATGCGGTGATTTTGCAGGTCACGCCGCTGATCGCCGTAGCACCCCTGATCCTGATTTATGTCGACAACACCCATGTCGCGCTGTTGATCTGCGCCTGGATCGTCGCCTTTTTCCCGATCCTGTCGAACACCACGCTAGGCCTGAACAGCGCCGACCACAACCTGGTCAACCTGTTCCAGCTCTATGGCGCCAGCCGCTGGCAGATGCTGCGTTACCTGCGCGTGCCGGCCGCGATGCCGTATTTCCTGGGGGGCTTGCGCATCGCCGGCGGCCTGTCGCTGA
>JAHFPH010000095.1 GCA_023266845.1 Rhodospirillaceae bacterium | reverse complement strand
GCAATCTTCCACCGCGCGAAAGCTGGCGCGCCCTGGGGCGGGATCGCCCAGGCGTAGGTAAAGTCCTCGGCGCTGTAGATCGACAGCAGCGCTTCACCCGGCTTCAGGCTCTTCTGCGCCAGCTCGACGGTGGCAGGCTTGGGATTGGTCAGGTCGGCGTAGTCAGGGAATTTCTTCTCGATCTCCTCGACCACGCGCGCGCGTTCGTCGCGCATCCCGTCGATCTGCGCGCGCAGCGCCTTGATCGCTTCGGCGTTCTGGTCCTCGGCCTTGGCGCTGATGGCGTTGGCCAGCAGGCTGTTCAGGCCCGAGACCTGCTGTTGCAGGTCCTGCTCCTTGCGCGCCAGCTCGGCCAGTTGCGGATTGCCGGCGGTCATGCGCGCGGCCGACGCGGCCAGCGCGCGCTCGACCGCCCGCCCGCGCGCGGCCTCGGCCAGGCGGAACGCCTCGGCGGCGGCCTGCGGTGTCTTGTCGTCGGACAGCAGGCGCATATAGGCCTCGATGATCAGCCGGATGCGCAGGTCTCGGGCCGCAGCGCCGCTGTCGTCGTCGGTTTCGCGCGAGCGTTGCAGCAGCACCGGCATCGCCTCGTTGAAGGCCTTGCGCGCACGGTCGCGATTGCCGGTTTCCAACAGCGCCAGCCCGAGCTGACTGCGCGCCTCGGCGGTGGCGAAATGCCGCTCGCCCAACGCCTTCTGCCGGCGCTCCGCCAGCTCGGTCAGGATTTTCACCGCCTCGGCGGCCTTGCCGCTCTTGATCAGTATCAGCGGCAGCCAGGCGTTGCGGTTGGCGATGTTGTTGAACACGTTCGGGTCGGCGGACGAAGCCTGGCGGAAGATTTCGACCTCGGCCGCCGCTTCGGCCCATTTGCCTTGCGCCGCTAGCGTATTGGCCAGCGCCATACGAATCGGCCCTTGGCCTTTCATGCCGCTGGATTGCACCAGCTCGATCGCCTTGCGCGCCAGTTGCTCGGCTTCGGCCGCGCGTCCCTGCTCGGCCAGCACCAGCGACAGGGTCGACAGCGCCTGGGCGGTTAGCGGCCCGCCGGCGCCGCGCATGCGCTGGAAGAACAGCAGCCCCTGGCGCGCCTCATTCTCGGCGTCGCCCAGGCGTCCCTGCGCCATGGTCAGGCGCGCCAGCTCCAGATACCGGTAGCCGACGAACGGCGTGCCGTTGAAGCGCGAGGCTTTCTGCGCCGCGGCCAAGCACTTGCGCGTGAAGTCCTCGGCGGCGGATTGCTGGCCGCGCAGCGCGTTGATTGTCGCCTGGGCGCACAAAAGCTGAGCCTGAAACGATATCATCATCTCGGGCGTCAGATTGGCGGCGCCGGCGCGGTTCATCTGGATGCCGCGCTGCATGTCCATATAGGCGTTCTCGGCCTGCACCAGGGCTTTTTCGGCGGCGGGAAGGTCGCCGGTCTGCGCGGCATAGCGGCCCAAATGGCCGTAGAAGACGATTGTCCGGCCGCGTTGGTTGCGCGGCAGATAGTCGATAGCCTTCTCGACCGCCCGCATGGCGGCGAAGGTGCGCCCGCCGGTGTGCTCGGCCTGCGCCAGTTGGGAATAGATCTGGGCCAACAGCGAGGTCTTGGTCTTCTCGCCATGCTCGGCGGCTTTGCGCAGGTCCTGATAGGCTTGGCTCTGCAAGCCCGCGATCTCGGCCTCCGCGGCGCGGTCGAAATAGAACTGGGCGAGCGCCGAATCGTCAGCGCTGCCAGGCGGCTTCTCCGCCGCCTTGGCCGTGGCTTCTTCGCGCCGTTTCGGGTCGGCCAGCAGCGCGGGATCGAGCAGCTCGTCGGCGCTGGCCGTGGTCTCCTGGCGCATCATCGGCGCAGGCGTTTGGGTTGTTGCGCCGGGTTGCTGCTGCTGCGGCTGTGTCTGTTGCTGTTCTTGTGGCTGGGTCTGTTGCTGCTGCTCGCGCATCTGCTGGCGCATCTTTTCGCGCTGCTCATCGGACATCGGCCGTTGTCCGCCCTGGCCCTGGCCGAAAGGACGTTGCTGACGGTCTTGGGCCCAAGCCGAATCGCCCGTGGGCAGGACAACGGCGACTAGGCCCAGGGCCAAGAGGCAAAGAATCGCCCGGCAAGAGACGGGAGAGCGGGATATCAAAAACATGGTGCGGCCCCTCGTGGCAGACAGCGGCAGCAAGCCGCACAGGCGGATGGGCAGTCGAGAAACCGCGAGGGATTTTAGTCGCTTTGCTGCGGCCCGGCCAGGGGTCGCGAGGCGAGGCGTTCAGCCGTTGCGAGCCAAGCCCAAGGCCTGCACCGACGCGACTTTTTCCAGCGCCATGAAGCCGTCGAAGGCCTTCGCCCGGGCGGCGGCAGGGAAGCTCGAAACGCATTCCTCGAACTTCGCCTGGAGCTGATCGGCCGACATCGGCTTCCGATGGCTGCCCAGCGCGAATTCGATTTTGCCGCTCTTGATCGCGCGACCGGTCTTGAGCTTGATCGACACCACGTCGTAGGGCGCGAACGTGTCGTCGGCGCCGGGGCCGGCGATTATGCCGGTATCGATTTTCGGCAGCATCGTCTGCACCTCGGGCTTGAGCACGAAGCCGTCGGTCAGCTCGCCCAACCCCACGCGCCGTGCGATCGCCGCCGAGGCCATCGCGAATTCCATGCTGAATTTCGCCTCAAGGCCGGTCCGCGGCCGGTGATTGCGCAGCATCAGCATCTGGGTGCGCCCGGTCGCGACGTTGATCTTTTCGATGTCGTCGGGCCTGACCTGGTGCGACTCGATCAAATCCAGCGTCGCGTCGATGGCGCGATGCGTGGCGTAGCACAGCGGATAACGCTTCACGTTCAAACCTTGCTGCAAAATTTGCCAGGCGCGTTTCCGATCCAAGGGCCGGATCGCCTCGGGCTTCTCTTTCTTGCCGAAAGCGGTGACGAACCCGGCTTGGTGCTCGAACGCGTCGGGCGAGGCGGTGAAGCCCGCGGCGGCCAGGCGCGCGGCGGTCAGGCCAGATTGCGCGGCGCGGCCGGCGTGGAAGGATTTGGTCATGGTGCCGAAATTCGCTACCAGCCCCGCGGCCATCGATCCGGCCAGCGCCAGGGCGTGCGCCATGCGCTCGGCATCCAGCCGGCGCAGGCGGCCGCAGGCGGCGGCGGCGGCGACGGTACCCAGCACGGCGGTGGGGTGCCAGCCCTTGGTGTGCATCGGGCCTGATATGCGCGCCAGCAATTCGGCCCACACCTCGTAGCCCGCGACATAGGCGGCGACCATCTCGGCGCCGGTCGAGCCGCTGGCCTCGGCCTGCGCCAGCACTGCCGGAACCAGCGCGGCGCTCGGGTGGCCGTCCAGCGCCACGTCGTCGTAATCCAGCACATGCGCGGCCACGCCGTTCACCAGCGCCGCATTCTGCGCCTCGCGCTTGCCGCCGGTGGGCAGCAGGGACGCGCTTTGGCCGCCGCCGTTCGCCCTGTTTCCGCCGATGGGCGCGCCGCCCAGCTCGCGCGCGACGATGCCCACGGCCGACTCTTTCGCTCCGGCGATCATCACCGCGGAGCAGTCGGCGAAACCGGTCTTGGCGATACGCCGCGCCTCCTCGGGGATGGCTTCCAGCGTCATTCCCGCGGCCAATTCGGCGAGTTCCTGGGTCAGCGATGGCATGGGTCCGTTCCTCGATTCCGCCCGGTTTTTGTGTCGCAGGGCGGGCTAATATAGTGTCAGAAACCGCAACCCGCGGAAAGCAGCGATGCGCGAAACCTACGAGACCTTGGCGCTGGACCGCCCAGCCGAGCATGTGCTGAAGGTGACGTTGAACCGGCCCGACGCCGCCAACGCCTTCAACACCCAGATGGGGCGCGACGTGCTGGCGGCGTTCGAGTCGCTGATCGCCGATCCCGGCGCCGTGCGCTCAGTGATCGTGACCGGCGCGGGCGACCGCGCGTTCTGCGCCGGCGGCGACCTGAAAGAGCGCAACGGTATGACCGATGCGCAATGGGGCGCGCAGCACCTGATCTTCGAGCGCATGATCCGCGCGGTGATCGATTGCCCGTTCCCGGTGATCGCCGCGGTGAACGGCGCGGCCTTCGCGGGCGGGTTGGAGATCGCGCTGGGCTGCGACTTCATCTATGCCGTGCGCGGCGCGCGTTTCGCGCTGACCGAGGTCACTCTGGGAATCATGCCGGGCGCGGGCGGCACGCAGATGCTGCCGCGCGCGGTGGGCGAGCGCCGCGCCAAGGAGATCATCCTGACGGGCCGGCCCTTCACCGCCGAAGAGGCGCTGGAATGGGGCATGGTCAACAGGCTGTGCGAGCCGGGCAAAGTGGTGGAAGAGGCGCTGGCGGCCGCCAAGACCATCGCCGCCAACGCGCCCATTTCGGTGCGCCAGGCCAAGCATTCGATCCATCACGGGCTGCCGATGAGCCTGCGCGACGGTATGCTGTTCGAGATCGAGGCCTATAACCGCACGGTGCCGACCGAAGACCGGCGCGAGGGCATCAAGGCGTTCAACGAAAAGCGCAAGCCCGTGTTCAAGGGACGGTGACGGGCGAGGACGGAGCAAATCATGAGCGAAAAAGTGACGCTGCGCGAGGTGGGGTTGCGCGACGGGTTGCAGATGGTGCAGCAGGTCATGCCGACCGCGCGCAAGAAGGCGTGGATTGTCGCCGAGTACGAGGCCGGCCTGCGCTCGGTCGAGGCGACGTCGATGGTGCCGGCGAAATTACTGCCGCAGCTGGCCGACGCGGAAGAGGTGATCGCCCATGCCTGCACCCTGCCTGATTTGCGCGTCACGGCGCTGATCCTGAATCTTAGAGGCGCGGAGCGCGGCCTGGCGACCGGCGCACACAAGCTCAACTACGTGGTTTCGGTCAGCGACGCGCACAGCAGGGCCAATGTGCGCCGCTCGACGCAAGAGGCGATCGACGATTTCAAGCGCATCGTCGCGCTGGTCAAGACGCGCGAGCCGGCGAAGCGCCCGGTCTTGGGCGTGGGTCTTGCCACGGCGTTCGGCTGCACCATCCAGGGCAAGGTGGACGAGGGCCGGGTGGCCGCCATCGCCGCGGAGATCGCGGCGGAGGGCGCCGACGAAATCGCGCTGGCCGACACGGTGGGCTACGGCGATCCGGCCCAGGTCAAGCGCCTGTTTCGCCGGGTCAAGGCCGCGACCGGCGGCAAGCCGCTCTATGCGCATTTCCACAACACGCGCGGATTGGGCCTGGCCAACGTGCTGGCCGCGTTGGAAGAGGGCGTGCGCAATTTCGACGCCTCGCTTGGCGGCCTCGGCGGCTGCCCCTATGCGCCCGGCGCCACCGGCAACGTGACGATGGAAGACTGCGTGTTCATGCTCGAGCAGATGGGCTTCGACACGGGCATCGATTTGAACAAGCTGCTGGCGGTGCGCAAATCGGTCCAGGCCGATCTGCCAGGGGTGCCGTTCTATGGCGACGTGGCGCGGGCCGGCCTGCCCAAGACCTATCGGCCCTTGGCGGCCTGACGATGGAAGCATCGCGCGCGCAGGGCCCGGTGGCGATGGAGCTGGGCGAGGACTATCCCGAGTTGCGCGAATCGGTGTGCAAGGTTTGTGCGCGCTATCCCGGCGAATATTGGCGCAAGCTGGAAGAGGCGCAGCAATACCCGACCGAATTCGTGCGCGCGCTGACCGAGGCCGGTTTCTTAAGCGCGCTGATCCCCGAGGAATACGGCGGATCGGGCCTGCCCTTGCGCGCGGCGGCCGTGGTGCTGGAGGAAATCGGCGGCAGCGGATGCTCGGCGGGCGCGGCGCACGCGCAGATGTACATCATGGGCACGCTGCTTAAGCACGGCAGCGCGGCGCAGAAAAAGAAATACCTGCCTGGCATCGCCAGCGGCAAATTGCGCCTGCAGGCCTTCGGCGTCACCGAGCCCACCACCGGCTCCGACACCACGAAGCTCAAGACCCGCGCCGACAAGAAGGGCAACGACCGCTACGTCGTCAACGGCCAGAAAGTCTGGACCTCGCGCGCGCTGCATTCCGACCTGATGCTGCTGTTGGCGCGCACCACGCCGCTCGACCGGATCAAGAAGCGCACCGACGGACTCTCCGTGTTCCTGGTCGACATCGCTGCCGCCAAGGGCAAGGGGCTGGAAATCCGCCCCTTAAAAGCAATGATCAACCACAACACCACGGAAGTGTTCTTCGACAATCTGGAAATCCCCGCCGACAATCTGATCGGCGAGGAAGGCAAGGGCTTTCGCTACATCCTCGACGGCATGAACGCCGAGCGCATCCTGCTGGCGTCGGAAGCGGTGGGCGACGGACGCTGGCTGTTGCGCAAGGGCGTCGAGTACGCGAAGGAGCGGCGTGTGTTCGACCGGCCGATCGGCCAGAACCAGGGCATCCAGTTTCCGCTGGCGCGCGCTTATACCGAGCTTGAAGCCGCCGATCTGATGGCGCGCCGCGCGGCGGCGCTGTTCGCGGCAGGGCGGGATTGCGGGCCCGAGGCCAACATGGCGAAGCATTTGGCGGCCGAGGCGGCCTGGCACGCGGGCGAGGCGGCGATGCAGACGCATGGCGGCTTCGCTTTCGCGCGCGAATACGATGTCGAACGCAAATGGCGCGAATGCCGCCTGTACCAGATCGCACCGATCTCAACCAACATGGTGCTGGCGTATCTGGCGCAGCACGTGCTGGGGCTGCCAAGGTCGTACTGATCTGGATCACTTCTGTTTTATTCGTCATGGCCGCCTCGGAACTTCGTTCCTTCGGTGTTCCGGCCATTCACGTCGTCACGAGCCACCGGCCTGCCGCTGCTATGACGTGGATGACCGGGACTCGCGCTCGTTGGCGCGGCCCGGTCATGACGGAAAAGGGAAACCCGCTACGGCCGCAACTGACTCTTTCCGAACCCGGCGACCTGCTTGTAGCCCTCGGACATCGCGGCCATCTCGTCTTGCGAGATCACATCCTCGATGCGCGCGAAGCGTTCGCCGCCCGTGCGCTTGTCGACCTCGTCCAGAATCGCATCGGGCGGGCGCGTGCGATTGGTCAGCACCACCTTGGAAGTTGCGGGCAGGCGCTCGGATTCGTAGGCCTTGAGCGCCGCCGCCGGATCGGCGCGGGATTTGAGCAGGGTCGCAAGCGTCCGTGCGTCGAGGATCGCCTGGCCCGCGCCGTTCGAGCCGCGCGGATACATGGGATGCGCCGCGTCGCCCAACAGCGTCACGCGGCCGAAGCTCCAGCGCGTCACGGGATCGCGGTCCACCATCGGGTATTCCAGCACGGTCTCGGCGGTTTCCAGCAGCGCGGCGGCGTCGAGCCAGTCGAAGCACCAATCCTTGAAGGCGGGGAAGAAATCCGCGAGCCTTCCTTTCTTGCTCCAGTCGTTCGCTCCATGGTCGGGCTGCTCGATCTCGGCCACCCAGTTGATGAGCTGCCGGCCCTTCGCGTCGAGGCCGGGGCGGATCGGATAGATCACCATCTGGCCGGTGCGCAACGCACCGGCCAGCACCATGCTGGCCCCGGTCAGATACGGCTTCGCCCAGGTCACGCCACGCCACATATTGATGCCACCGTAATGCGGCGGGGCCTCATCGGGATAGAACTGCCGGCGGACGGCGGAATGGAATCCGTCGCATCCCACCGCCGCGGCGCCGCGATGGACGCCCGCGTCGGCGGTGTGAACGGTGACACCGTTCGCGTCCTGGTCCACCTGCGTGCATTTGCGATCGAGCAGCACGCGGTCGGCGCCCAGGCGCTTGCGCGCCTCTTCGATCAGCGCCACGTGCAGATCGCCGCGATGGATCGACAGTTGCGGCCATTCATAGCCGGCGAAGCGCCCGCGCGGCTCCTTGAAAATGAACTGGCCGTGGCGGTTGTAGAACGCCAGTTCGCGCGTTTCGACCGCGACCGCGGCCAAGGCGGATTGCAGGCCCAGCGCGGTCAGCTCCTTCATTGCGTGCGGCAGCAGGTTGATGCCGACGCCGAGCGGTTTGATCTCGGGCGCTGCCTCCAGCACGCGGCAGGGAATACCCTGCTCGTGCAGCATCAGCGCCAGCGTCAGCCCGCCGATGCCGCCGCCGACGATCAGGACATCGTTCATGGCGCGAATTGAAAGCCTCGCCGCGCGCTATTTGCTCTTGAGGCCCGTTTTGTCGAAATACGCCTTGGCGCCGGGATGCGGCGGCAGGCCCGCGTCCATCGCCATGCGCGCCTTGTCGAAATCGGCGAACGCCGCCAGCGCCGCCATCAACGCCTCCTTGTTCCCGGCCAGGGTTTCGACCGCCTTGGTGACGGTCGCCGCCGGAACATGCTTGCCGGTCAGCAGCATGTAGTCATAAGCCATGGCCGGGATCGGCTTTTCCACGCCCGCCATGCCGGAGCGTGGCTGGACCACGGAGATATAGGAAGGCGGCATCGCGTCGGTCATGCGCTTGACCGAGGCCGCGTCGGTGGCCATCGGCAGGAAGCGCACACCGCCCACCGCGGCATCGACCTCGGCCACCTTGCCGCCTCCGATGGCGAAGAAAGTCGCATCCAGCTTGCCGGCGGCCAGATCCTCGGCGCCGCGCACCACGTTCGGCACCAGGCCTTCGCGCACGTCGCTGCGCTTCAAGCCGCCATTGGCCAAAAGTCCGTCGACCACCTGCTGGCTGGTGGATTGCGTGCTGAAGCCATAGGACACGCGCTTGCCCTTCAGATCGGCGATCTTCTCGATGCCCGAATCCTTGCGCACGAACAATCCAACGCGGAACGGGAACAGCGTGGCGGCGAAACGCAGATTTTCCAGTTTGCGATTGTTCGGCATGGTCTCGCCGCTCGCGGCGTTCTGCGCCTCCTGCACGTTGGCGACGCCGAAATCGAGCTCGCCGCTGTCGATCAGCGGCAGATAGGCGCTGGTGCCGGACGAAGGCTGGATGCGCGAGGACAGCCCGCCTTTTTCCTGTAAGACTTTGGCGATCGCCGCGCCCATGGCGTAGCCCTGCGTGCCCTGGCCCATGGTGCCGATGCCCAGGGGCTGTTGCGCGTTCGCGGCCAGTGCGCAATTAGCGAGAACGGCGGCGAGCGCCAGGATTCGCGGACGCATGGTTTCCTCCAGTTTGGCGGTCTTGGTTGTTTGTTGAAATTGTTAGATTATCCAACAAACAAGTCAATCGACGCCCGGTCGATTGAACCAGGGGGATCGTCATGCGCCCGGCCGCCGAGAAAACGGCGTCGCTCGCGCTGCAAAGCCTCGTCGTGGGGCAGGTCGTGCTGTGGGTGCTGGACGCGCCCGGCCGGCTGGGCGTGGCGCTTTACACCGAGCAGTTCCTAGCGGCGACCCTGGGCGCGTCGATGGCCTTGGCGTTCCTGCACAGTCCCTTGTCCGGCGCCTTGGGCGCGCGGCTTAGGCCGCTCGACTATCTCGCGGCTATAGCCTCGGTCGGCTGCTGTTGGTTCCTGGCTTGGCGTTATCCGGTGCTGGTGAACGAGCTGGTCTATCTGCCCTGGCAGGGCGTGCTGCTGGGCGCGGTACTGGTGGCGCTGATTCTCGAAGCTACGCGGCGCGTCGCCGGCTTGACGCTGGTGATCGTGATCCTGGTGCTGTGCGCCTATGCGCTGCTTGGATTCCTGCTCAAGGGCGAGTTCGCCACACGGCCGGTGTCGCTGTCGCGCCTCGTGGTCTATCTGGGCATGGACACCAACGCCGTGCTGGGCACGCCGTTGCAGGTGGCAACCATCGTGGTGGTGCCCTTCATCCTGATGGGCCAGATACTGACGCGCGTCGGCGGCTCGGATTTCTTCACCGATCTGTCGCTGGCGCTGGTCGGGCGGTATCGCGGCGGCGCGGCCAAGATCGCGGTCATCGGCTCGGCCCTGTTCGGCATGATCTCGGGCTCGGCCGTGGCGAACGTGGCGGGCGTCGGCACCATCACCATCCCGATGATGAAGCGCGCGGGCTATCGGCCCGAGCTCGCCGCCAGCATCGAGGCGGTCGGCTCGACCGGCGGGCAGTTGATGCCGCCGGTCATGGGCGCGGCCGCGTTCCTGATGGCCGAGTATTTGCAGATACCCTATTCGGCGGTGATGATCGCGGCGGTGATTCCGGCGTTCCTGTACTACGCCGCCTTATTCATCCAGGTGGATCTGGAAGCGCGCCGCGCCAGCATTGCGGCGCTGCCGGCGGACCAGGTGCCGCCGCTGGTAGCGACGCTGCGTCAGGGCTGGCATTTCCCGGTGCCGTTCGCCGTGCTGGTGCTTGGCCTGACGCAATGGAACATGCCGGCGGAATACGCCGCCCTGCTGGCGGCGGGAATCCTGCTCGTCACCGGCGCCGTGTTCGGCTATCGCGGCAAGCGGCTGAAGCCGCGCGCCGCGGTGCGCGCCATCGTATCCACGGGTTTGGCTACCCTAGACGTCGTGGTCATCACCGCCGCGGCGGGCCTGGTGATCGGCGCGCTCAACATCACCGGGCTGTCGTTCAGCCTGACCATGCAATTGCTGGCGATCAGCGGCAACGATCTGGCCGTGCTGCTGGTGGTGACCGGCGCGGTCGCCACGGTCCTGGGCATGGGCATGCCGACCGTGGGCGTGTACGTGATCCTGGCCACGCTGGCCGCGCCCGCGTTGGTCAAGGCGGGCATCACGCCGCTACAGGCGCATATGTTCGTGATGTATTTCGGCATGCTGTCGATGATCACGCCGCCGGTGGCGCTGGCCGCGTTCGCCGCCGCCAACATCGCCGGCACGGATTTGTGGAAGACCGGCTGGCAGGCCGTGCGCGTGGGCTGGTGCGCCTTCGTGCTGCCGTTCCTGTTCGCCCTCTCGCCCAGCCTGCTGATGCAGGGCTCGGTCCTCGACATCGTGCTGTCGCTGTTGACCGCGCTGGCCGGCGTGTTCCTGGGCAGTGCGGCGATGGTCGGATATCTCTGGCGGCCGGTCGGCTCTGTCATGCGTGTCGTGTTCGCCGTTACGGGTCTTGGATTGCTGGTACCGGTGGATATGCTCGACTGGGCCGTGCCGCTGAACATCGCCTGCGCGGCCGCGGCGGCGGCTGCGCTATGGATGGAATGGCGTGGTTATATCGCGATAACGAAAGAGCCCGCAGAGCGCTGAAGCGTCACCCCGCCGCCGGGGCGCGGCGGAAGGCGCGGCGCAGGGAGGCGCGAATCCAATCCTGCGCCGCCGGGATCGACCAGACGACCGAGAAGGCGGTGATGGCTGCCAGCACGCCGCTGATCGGCCGGATGAAGAATGGCGCGACGCTGCCGCTAGAGATCACCAGGCCGCGCGTCAGGTTGGCTTCGAGCAGGTCGCCCAGCACCAGGCCTAGGATCAGCGGCGGCATCGGGAATTTCAGTTCGCGCAGCACGAACCCGAGGAAGCCGAAGAAGACCATCACGTAGATGTCGAACACGCGCGAAGTGATGGCATAGGCGCCCACCACGCATAGGACGAACACGATCGGCATCAGCCGCTCGCGCGGCACCAGCAGGATCTTCAGCAACGGCCGCACCAGAAAGAAGCCGTAGAACAGCTTGGTCATGTCGGCGATCACCAGCATCGCCACGATCTCGTAGAAGAAATTGGGCGTGGTGATCATCAGCATCGGGCCGGGATTGATGTCGTGGATCATCATCGCGGCCATCAGCACGGCGGCCGGCGCCGATCCGGGCACCGCCAGCGTCAGCACCGGGATGATCGCGCCGGGCACGCAGGCGCTTTCGCCGGTCTCGGCTGCCATCAGCCCCTCGATCGAGCCCTTGCCGAAATTCTCCTTCTCCTTGCTGGCGCGCTTGGCGGCGGCATAGGACGACCACGCCGCCACATCCTCGCCGATCCCCGGCAGGATGCCGATGAACGTGCCGATCGCGCCGGAGCGCAGGATGGTGCGCCAGTACTTGGTGACGTCCGCGATGCGCGGGATGACCGAGTCGATCTTGCTGCTCACCGCCTTGGCGGCGGGCGCGCGCATCGCCATCAGCACCTCGGCCATGCCGAAGGTGCCTACCAGCGCCGGTAGAAGCCCGATGCCGCCCGCCAAATCGGTGCTGCCGAACGCGAAGCGCGGATAGTTGTAGTACTGCTCCTGCCCGATGGTGCCGATCCACAAGCCGAGGAACCCTGCCATGTAGCCTTTGAGCGCGTCGCCGCCCGACAGGGTTCCCGCGATGACGATGCCGAACACCGCGATCCAGAAGAACTCGTAGCTCTGGAAGGTCAGCGCCATCTCGCTCAGCACGGGCGTGAACATCACCACGCACATCGTGCCGAACAAGGTGCCGAGCCACGACCCGCTGGTGGATATGCCCATGGCGCGCCCCGCCAAGCCCTGGCGCGCCAGGGGATAGCCGTCGAGGGTCGAGCAGGCCGAGGCCGGCGTGCCGGGGATGTTCAACAGGATGGCGCTGCGACTGCCGCCATAGATCGCGCCGACATAGATGCAGATCAGCACCATGATCGCCTGCTGGTGCGGCATGGTGAAAGTCAGCGTGGTCATCAGGGCCACGCCCATAGTGGCGGTCAGGCCAGGCAGCGCGCCAATGACGATGCCCAGGAGCATCGCCCAGAAGATGTTGAAAATCATCCAGGTGCCGACGAACTGGGCGAACGCGTCGCCGAACATGGAAAGGTTGTTCAGAATCACGGCAGCCGCACCAGGAACAAACGCTCGAACACCAGCACCACGGCGACGCCGGTGCCAGCGCCGACCGCCAGCGCGATCAGCGCGCGTTTGGCGAGCTCGCGCGGCTCCAGGCCGCGCCGCCATTCGAACAGCAGGATGAATGCGGTAACGAACAGGATCGTCGCCAGCCAGAACGGCATGCGCCCGATCAGTCCGCCGGCATAGACTAGGCACATCAGCGCGGCGGCGGCCAGCCGCATGTTGCTATAGCCCTCGCGCACCACGACCACGTTGCCGATTTTCTGCCCGATGGCGCCGCGCTTGAGCGACCGCACGCCAAGCCAGATGCTGAGCAGCGCGATGATCGCGCCGTGCAACGCCGGCACTACAGCGGGCGCGGTGTAGATCTGCTGCAAGCGTTCATAGAACGTCGGCATGGACAGCGATACGCCGATGATCGCCATGCCCAGGGTCAGGAACGCCGCCGCGACGTACAGATCCAGGCGCGGCGGCAGCGGCTGTTCGTGCGCAAGCAGCATCGGCGCGGGGGTGTTGGGCGCGTCAGTCATTGGCCGATGAATGTTACGGCACGCGGCTGCCTGCGCAGCCGCGTCTCCGCTAAAAAACGAGTGTCTTCGATCCAGTCAGGCCGCACTTCACTTCGGTCGGTCAATACCGACCGTATCCGGCTGCACTTTTGCAGTGCCGGCGTCAAAGTAGAGCCACGCGGTGTACCGCACTGCGTTCATCGCCCCGTCGTATGCTTCCTTGCCCGATATGGGCGTGAATAGCGCGGCGCGTGAATCAGCGTACTTATTCAGCACGTCAGACTTTGCGATCTTGGTTTTCCAAACCGCTTTCATGGTCTCGATCACCGCTTTGGGCGCATCTTTGTGTATCCAGATGCCGAAATAGTTCAGTGGCGCGGGCGTCTTCGGCAGCCATTTGGTCACTGGCTGGATCTCACCGAAACCTTCAAGAGTAAGCGGTTTGTCAGTCTGTACCGCTAACGGGATCAGACGTTTGGCTTTGATGTGCTCGGACATCTCGACCAGCAGCTGTGCTACCACCTGGGTTTCGCCAGCGACCGTGGCGGTCACCGCCGGCGCTCCGCCGGGGTAGGTGACATGCTTATACTTGACATCTTTGTCCGCCGCCCGGACCGACTCCATGAAAATGCGGCCCGCAGAGGAAAGGCCGGCGGTCGCGACCGACACGTTATCTCCCTTCGTCTTCAGGTCTGCCAGAAGCTGCCCGAAATCCTTGTAAGGGGTGTTGGGATTTACTGCGATGGCGTTGACGTTGGCGACCGCGAAGAACAGCTCCCAGTCGTAAAGCATGGTGTCGAGTAGGCCCATTACCTTGTAGATGCCTACGTCGACGGCTGCGCCCGCCGCCCAGGTATAGCCGTCCTTGGCCGCTTCCAGCGCGTTCTTGGTGCCGATTGATCCCGACGCGCCGGGCTGATTGACCACCACGAATTTCTGCTTCAGCTCGGCCTCCAGCTCGGCGGCGACGATGCGCGCCATCTGGTCGGTCGACCCGCCGGCCGCCCAGGGCACGATCAGCGTCACCGGCTTGTCCGGTTTCCACGCGTATTGCGCCATCGCGCCCATGGGC